>JACKOW010000005.1 GCA_024234055.1 Rhodanobacteraceae bacterium | reverse complement strand
GCTCGGTCGGCGCACTGATCGCGCTGATGGAGCACAAGGTGTATCTGGCCGGACGCATGCTTGGCATCAATTCCTTCGACCAGTGGGGCGTGGAGCTGGGCAAGGAGATCTGTGGCCAGCTGTTGCCGATGGTCACCGGCGAGAAGCCGATCAGCGGGCTGGATGGCTCCACTGCAGCCTTGCTGGAGCGATATCGGGATACTCGCTGAGATTTGAGGCAGCTGCCGGTTGGTATCCTTGCGCGGCTCGCCCCTGATTAACAGTTGTTGACACCGCCCCGGCAAGGTGGCTAGTGTGCTCTAACCTTTGGTTACACTTGGAGTGTGTATGAATCTTGCCCTTGCATCAGGCGCCCTCTCGCTAGTGTTGGCAATCGCGCCGATATCTGCTGAGGCGATAGATTGGATTCGGTGCGATACGTGCAACCCCGGTCAAGCCCAGTCCCTGGTGCTTTCTGGCCTGGCACCATACGAGCGAGTGGTCGTGAATCCCGCGCAACGATGGGCCCAGAAGTTTCTCGTGGAATCGCAAGGCTCGGGCCCGGGATGTCCCATAGAGCGATCTTCGGTGCAATCTGCCAGAGATGATGTCGATAGACAGTCCCAAAGAGCTGGCGTGTGCGCCTATCAGAACGTTGCCTACCCCGTAGAACTCTCGGCTGACGAGTTGGCGCTCATGAATGCCTTGGCGGATTTTTACGTCGAAACTCAGGGATCCATGAACAAGGTGGTTGAAATTAATGCATATGACTTGCACTTGCCTGATTGCACATCAGCTGATTGCGTCAATGCGCCCGCACGCACGGCTCATGACGTCATTCGGAGCAGTATCGTTGAACGAGACGTCCGGCTTGCGTTGGAAGCCTACGCGTCTAATCCCGCAAGCGCCTACTCAAGTTTTTCTGGGATCTACAATGCGATCAAGCACGCGCTGGACGTAAGATTCAACGGCGGTGCCATGAGCATCATGATTAAGATCAGGTTCTCGGATGGCTCGGAAGTGCAGTATGAGATTGCGGATACAACGGGATTGGATGCGCTTCTGCGTCCCGAGCTAGCGCAGGACGCAGCCGGAATGAGGATCATGACGCCGGACAATATTCGCAGCTTCGTCGGGTCATGGGTCTACCAACATGATTACCAGGCAGCAAATTTTCTCGAGCATGCGCAGCGATTAGGTGTCCCGATCTATGGGCCCGGCGGCGGCGGTTACGGGCCTGGAATCACATGTGTTTTTGATCCTGTTTCTCAGCAGACTATGTGTCGCCGCACGTTTGGAAACGGTGGATAGAAAGAAGAGCCTATCTGAAACGTCCTTGGTCGGAGCCGACGGGTTGTTGAGCCTTCCGGCTCGAGCATTCCAATCAGGCCCGCGCGCAGTTTCATCGGTTGGGAATATTCTGGAGCCAGCTGCCCCCGCGTTGCTCGCTGTCGGGCCTGAGAGCATTTGAGAAAAATCCCGTTCGCAATGATCATTCGTGACATGGGCGGGGTGCCTGACGCTGAGCACGCTGGCAGCGACGACGTCAGGTTTGGCCTCTGGGCTGAGGTGAATTACATCCCGAGGCTCTGTGCGGAGAAAAGTGCGTTGCATGGGTGGCCCGAGTAGCCCGCAGGGCTCACTCGGAGAGATTGCGTTGCCCATATCGCCCGGGAATTTGCACCTGCTCCCCTCGGTCCAAGGCCGAGGGAAAGCACTCGTGCGGGCGGGTCGAGCCCTGCCGCACCTGCGCCCAGGCCACTGCTTCGCGCACGTTCTCGTCAGGATCGGCAGCACGCTGTTGCAAGGCGGCGATGATCTGCTCCGAAGGCGGCGCATTACCCAGCGCAATGGCGATATTTCGCAGCCAGCGCCGGTGTCCGATGCGCCGGATCGCCGAGCCCTCGGTGCGGCCTAGGAAGGTGGCTTCGTCCCAGCTGAAGAGTTCGATCAGACTGGTTTGATCGAGCCCATGGCGGGCGCGGAAATCGGACTCGCCGGACAGGCGCGCGTATTTGTTCCAGGGACAGACCAACTGGCAGTCGTCGCAGCCGTAGATGCGGTTGCCGAGCATCGGCCGAAGTTCCAGCGGGATCGGCCCATGGTGTTCGATGGTCAGATAGGAAATGCAGCGGCGGGCGTCAATCTGGTAGGGCGCCGGCAGGGCGCCGGTCGGGCAGGCATCGAGGCAGCGCCGGCAACTGCCGCAATGGTCGGCAACGGCTTCGTCCGCGGGCAGCGGCAGATCGGTGTAGATCTCGCCGAGAAAGAAGTAGCTGCCGGCATCGCGGGCGATCAGATTGGTGTGCTTGCCGATCCAGCCGAGGCCGGCATTGCGCGCCAACGGTTTCTCCAGCACCGGCGCCGAGTCGACGAAAACCCGATAGCCGAACGGTCCGATCAGATCGACGAGGGCATCTGCCAGCTTCTGCAGTCGAGAACGCATCAGCTTGTGGTAATCCCGCCCCAGCGCATAGCGCGAGACATAGCCAAGTTCTCGCTGGTCCAGTACCGATAGCGCGTCAGCGCTTTCGGCAGGCCAGTAGTCCATCCGCGCCGACAGCACGCTGATCGTCCCTGGCACCAGTTCGGCGGGCGTCCAGCGCTTGGCGCCGTGGCGTTCCATGTAGGCCATCTGCCCGTGCCAGCCGCGCGCAATCCAGTCGCGCAGACGCTCGGCATCATGCTCGAGAGCCACGCTGGCCACGCCCAGCGCCTGAAAACCCAGATCCTGTGCCAGCGCCCGGATCTGCTGCTTGAGCGCGGTGTGCTCGTCCGCTGACGGCGCGCTCATGCGCTCGGAATCTCCTGTGATCGAGGCCCGAAGTCCGATGACCAGCGGGCGTTGGGATCGGGCCGGTGCGGCCGACGTCGCTCAGTATACTCAGGCGTTGTTTCGGGCGGTTTCGCCCCTTCCGGTGTCTGACATGTCCAAGCCGAACACGACTGCGCTACCCGAACTGGCTTACAACGTAGCTCAATCGCGCGAGCTCGACCGACTGGCAGGTGCCTCCTTCGAATTGCCGGGTGACGAATTGATGGCGCGTGCCGGGCGCGCCGCCGCCGCCCTGGTTCGACAGCGTTACCCCTTGGCGCAGCGCATCGCGGTGGTCTGCGGCACCGGCAACAATGGCGGCGATGGCTATGTGGTCGCGCGCTTGCTGGCAGAAGCCCGTCGCGATGTCTATCTGTATGCGCCCGATCAGGCCCTGCCAGCCCACGGTGAGGCGGCCCATGCCTGCGCGGCCTGGCGTGAGGGCGGTGGCCAGATGTCGATCTTCAGTGGCGAACTGGCCGGATTTGATCTGGTCATCGATGCGCTGTTCGGTATCGGCCTCACGCGCCCGCCGCTGGGCGCCCACGCCAGCCTGATCGAGGCCATGAATGCGCAAACGGCGCCGGTGCTGGCGCTGGACGTCCCCTCCGGGGTGGATGCCGACACCGGTTCCTGCCCCGGTGTGGCGGTATGCGCCGAGGTCACGCTCAGTTTCATCGGCCTCAAGCAGGGCCTGCTGACCGGCGAGGCGCCGGGACTGGTGGGCGAGGTGATCGTAGACGACCTGGATTTGCCCAAGGTGCTGTTCGCCTGTGTGCCGGCGGCGGCCCGGGTGCTGCGTCCGCAGGACCTGGGGCCCTGGCTGCCGCGCCGCAAGCGCAGCGCGCACAAGGGACACTATGGCCACGTCCTGGTGGTGGGGGGCGACGAGGGCTATGGCGGAGCGGTGCGCCTGGCTTCGGAAGCGGCGGCGCGCATCGGTGCCGGTCTGGTCAGCGTCGCCACCCGCGCGCGGCGCACGTCCAGCCGATCCTGTCGGCCCGCCCCGAGCTGATGGTGCGGGCGGTCGCCGGGCCGGGCGATCTGGAATCGATGCTGGACAAGGCCACCGTGATCGTGGTCGGTCCGGGCCTGGGACAGAGCGCCTGGTCGCAGAGCCTGCTGGCGACGGTCACCGAGCGCGGCTTGCCCATCGTCATGGATGCCGACGCATTGAATCTGCTCGCGCAGGCGGCTTGCGTGCTGCCCGAGGAGGTAGTGATCACGCCCCATCCCGGCGAGGCCGCGCGTCTGCTGGATTGCAGCAGCAAGGAGATTCAGGCCGATCGTTTCGGTGCTGCCCAGCGCCTGGCCGAGTATTTCCAGGCCACCGTGGTGCTCAAGGGCGCCGGCACCCTGATCTGCGAAAGCCCACAGAATCTGACCATTTCTCCCTATGCCAATCCGGCGCTCGCCACCGGTGGCAGTGGCGATGTGCTCGCCGGCGTGATCGGCGGGCTGATTGCCCAGGGTCTCAGTGCCGCCAATGCCGCGCGTGCCGGGGTTCTGCTGCACGCGTTGGCCGCTGCTGCAGCGGCCGATGCTGGTGGGGAGCGCGGCACGCTGGCCGGCGATCTGATGCCCTATCTGCGGACCATGGCCAATCCTGCATGAGCGAGGATCTGTGCCTGCATCTGGTGGACGAAGCGGCCACACTGGAGCTGGGGCGACAGCTGGCCGGTGTGGTCGGCCCCGGACTGATCTGCCTGTCCGGAAACCTCGGCGCCGGCAAGACCTGTCTGGTGCGCGGTCTGTTGCGTGGATTGGGCTACGACGGTCGGGTCAAGAGCCCGACCTACACCCTGATTGAGCCCTATATCACCGAGCGCCTGCGGGTCAGCCACTGGGATCTCTATCGCCTGGGTTCGGGTGACGAGCTCGAGGCCCTGGGCCTGCGCGAACACGATCGCGCAGACGAACTATTGTTGGTCGAATGGCCCGAGCGCGCCGAAGGTCGCCTGGACCATGCCGATCTCTTGATATCGATAGAGCACGTGGCCGAGGGTCGGGAAGTCCGGCTGAGTTCCGGCAGCGCCGAAGGCGCGCGCTGGCTGGCGGCATTGCGGGCGGGCAGGCTTTGGCGGGGCGAAGCAATCCGGCGCAGCGCCGACTTCGTTGGTCCGTAGGAGCGCCCTTTGCGGCGCGACCACTGCTGTGGCCATGCGACTCGCCGGTCGCGACGCGAGGTCGCTCCTACAGTCAAGCTCGGGGTTCATGGCCCCTGCGCAGTGTCGAACGATACAGGTGGCTCGCAGTGACGTTCAGGGTACTGATTGCATCGATACGGAGAATGGGGCGAATGCCGTCCGGTAATCCGTGCAATATCGCGCCACTGGTAAAGCAACCGTTCAAGTATGTTGGCTAAGCATTGGATTAGTAACAAAAAAGACTTGTCAGCAGGGGCGCTTATGGGGTTCAATGTCCATCCTGGGAAATGGAAGCCTGAGTCGATGTACCGCGCCTTGGCGTTTCTGATGCTCTGTTTTGGATCGATGGCCTCGGCAACCGAGGTCAAATCGGTGCGCGTACGAGCCGGAAACGAATACACCCGCGCCACCATCGAATTGTCGGATACCGCCGAATATCGCGTGTTCACCCTGGCGGGCCCCGATCGCCTCGTGGTTGACGTCATCAATGGTCGATTACGATCCAGTGTCGACAGCAGCGGCAAGGGCCTGGTGCGCAGCGTGCGCTCGGGCCAGCCAGAGGCTGATCGCCTGCGCATCGTCTTTGATCTCACCGAAGCGGTGCGTCCCAAGAGTTTCATGCTCGACAAGCCCGACAGCAGCCGTCGCCGGCTGGTGGTGGACATGGTTCCGGCCAGTGCCCCCAAGCAGCCTGCGCAGACCGCAAGCACCACGGTGGCCAGCGCCGCTGCGCTGCCCGTCCGCGATGTGGTGATCGCCATTGATGCCGGACACGGCGGCGAAGATCCGGGTGCCATCGGTGCCAAGGGCACGCATGAGAAGGTCGTCACCCTGAAGATGGCGCAGCTGC
This sequence comes from Rhodanobacteraceae bacterium, assembly GCA_024234055.1. Lineage (NCBI taxonomy): Bacteria > Pseudomonadati > Pseudomonadota > Gammaproteobacteria > Lysobacterales > Rhodanobacteraceae > Rhodanobacteraceae bacterium. The sequence goes on along the minus strand of JACKOW010000005.1, from coordinate 326,410 downwards.
TGGCCAAGCGCATCAATGCCGAGCCCGGCATGCGCGCCGTGCTGATCCGCGACAGCGACGTCTTCATCCCGCTGCAGACGCGCTTCCAGAAGGCCCGCGACCACAAGGCCGATCTGTTCGTCTCCATCCACGCCGACGCGGCCCTGAATCGCAAGGCGGCTGGATCCTCGGTGTATACGCTCAGCACTCGCGGCGCCTCGAACGAGGCCGCCCGTTATCTGGCCGAGCGCGAGAATCGATCCGATCTGGTCGGCGGTGTGTCGCTGAACGGCAAGGACAAGATGCTGGCCGCAGTGCTGCTGGATCTGTCTCAAGGGGCCACGCTGGAGGCCAGCGCCCAGGCTGCCGAGCATGTGCTGGCTTCGCTGACGCGCATGGGCAAGGCCCACAAGCGCTATGTGGAGCGCGCCAATTTCGTGGTGCTGCGCTCGCCCGATGTGCCCTCGCTGCTGGTCGAGACCGGATTCATCAGTAACCCGGAAGAAGAGCGCAAGCTCAACGACAACCGGCACCGCGAGCGTGTGGCCGAGGCGGTGATGCTGGGCGTGCGCGATTACTTCCATGCCGCACCGCCGCCGGGCACCTGGATTGCCGCCAACGTCAAGTCACGCGCCCATGTGGTGGCCCGCGGCGAGACGCTGAGCGAAATCGCCGTGCGTCATGGCGTGTCGGTATCGAAAATCCGCCAGGCCAATGCCATCGACGGCGATCTGGTCCGGGTGGGCGCAGTGCTGAAGATCCCGACCTCGTCCTGAGGACGGGGCACGGGGAGCGGGGCGCGGGGCAGGGGAAGAGCCGGCTCCGCGGTGGGGCCAGCTTTGTCGGGCTCCGATTGGGTTCAGCCCCGAGAGACCCGTTCGACACAAATCCCGCGCCCTTTGTGATTGCCCTTTGAGTGCCTCGCGACTTGCTGATCGCCTGAAACGCTGAAGCCGTCGCGGGCGGAGCCCGCTCCCACTGGTGCTCGGGCGTGCGAGTCTTTCCCGTGCCCCGTGCCCCGTGCCCCGTGCCCCTTGAATCCTGCGCCAGAGCCATCATGCTAGAAGACTTAGTTCTGCGAGCTTTCTGATGACCGATTCCGTGATCGCCCTGGCCGAGCGCCAGTTTTTGTCCTCCGGACTGGACCTGCCGTTGGTTGAGCGGGCGCTGGGCAGTTTGCTGGGCCCCGGCGTGGATAGTGCCGATCTCTATTTTCAGCACACTCGCCACGAGGGTTGGGGGCTGGAGGATGGCATCGTCAAGGAGGGCTCGCACAATATCGAGCAGGGTGTGGGCGTGCGTGCGGTGTCCGGCGAAAAGGTCGGCTTTGCCTATTCCGACGCCATCGACTCGGCGGCGCTGATCGAAGCCACCAGCAGCGCCCGGGCCATCGCCCGCAGCGGTCACAGCGGAACGCTGGCGCCCCTGGCGCGGCGGGCGCCTGCGCCTTTGTATCCGGCCCTTGACCCGATCGACAGCGCCAGCGCCGAGGCCAAGGTAGCCCTGCTCAAGGAGATCGACGCCTATGCCCGCAGCCTGGACCCGCGCGTGCATCAGGTCATGGTCAGTCTGGCGGCGGAGACCGACACCATTCTGATCGCTCAATCCGACGGCACGCTGGCTGCCGACGTGCGTCCGCTGATGCAGTTCCGGGTGCAGGTCATTGCCGAACAGGGCGGTCGCCGCGAGGCTGGCTTCTCCGGTGGCGGTGGCCGTCGCGGCTTCGAGGACATCATGACGGGCGATGCGGCGCGTGCCCATGCGCGCGAGGCGGTGCGTCAGGCGCTGGTGAATCTGGAATCGGTGCCGGCGCCAGCGGGCAGCATGACGGTGGTGCTGGGCTCCGGCTGGCCCGGCATCCTGCTGCACGAGGCCATCGGTCATGGTCTGGAAGGCGACTTCAACCGCAAGGGCACCAGCGCCTTCACCGGTCGCATCGGCCAGAAGGTCGCGAACCCGCTGGTCACCGTGGTCGACGACGGCACTCTGCCGGGGCGCCGCGGCTCGCTCACCGTGGACGACGAGGGCACGCCCAGCCATTGCACCACGCTGATCGAGAACGGCGTGCTCAAGGGTTATCTCATGGACAAGCTCAACGCTCGCCTGATGGGCACGGTCAGCACCGGCAACGGCCGCCGCGAGTCCTTCGCCCATCTGCCAATGCCGCGCATGACCAATACCTACATGCGCCCCGGCCCACACGAGCGTGAGGAGATCATCCGTTCGGTCAAGAAGGGCTTGTATGCGGCCAACTTTGGCGGTGGTCAGGTCGACATCACCAGCGGCAAGTTCGTGTTTTCGGCCTCGAGGCCTATCTGATCGAAGACGGCAAGATCACCGCGCCGGTCAAGGGCGCCACCCTGATCGGCAATGGCCCCGATGTGCTGACCCGGGTATCCATGGTTGGCAACGACCTGGAACTCGACCAGGGCGTCGGTGTCTGCGGCAAGGACGGCCAGAGCGTGCCCGTGGGCGTCGGCCAGCCGACACTGCGGGTCGACAGTCTGACCGTGGGCGGTACGCAGTAACGGGCTTGCGCGCGCCCCAAGAGCGATTGGACGCGAAGGACGCGAAGGAGAAGCAGCAAGGACGCGAAGGAAGACCGGGATCAGGACGCGAAGCTTGTCGCCGACGTCATTGCAAATCCTCGTCTCGGCGCCCCACGAGCCATGAAACGCGTCATCCCCGCGGCGGGGATCCAATTGTTGATTTTCGCGGGAATGACGGTTCGCTGTTCCGTAGCTTTCCGCGGCCAACTGCTTCAGAGCGTAGGAACACGCAATCCAGAATCGTGCGGCGCGACGCGCTCCTCTCCATGAACCCATATCGTAAGTTGTTGATGCGTCATTGCGAGGAGCGCAGCGACGAAGCAATCCAGGGTAGCGCCGCACACCCCTGGATTGCTTCGCTACGCTCGCAATGACGCCGGGGGTTCATGGCCCGTGGGCAGTTTCAGGCCGAAACAGGTGGCTTGCAATGACGCCAATCCCAATTCCTTGCGACCTTTCTGCTCTTCCTTCGCGTCCTTCGTGTCCCGCTTTTGAGCCACCCCAAAGCGCCCCGCCCCAAGCGCCGACGGCGCTCTCAGGGCATCATCGGGGTCTGGTTCGAATGCGGAGACCTGCTCAATGTCCACGGTGAACGGATTGCCGGCCCAACTGCCGGCCTGGGCGCAGCGCCTGGCGGATCTCTATTTCGCCGGCACCTCGGCGATGTACGTGCTGCACGGCAATACCAGCGATCTGGTCGAGATTCCGAACGGCGAGAAGCCACGCTATGGCTCGGTCAACGAGTTTCTGGCCACGCAGATGTTCGGGCGCTTCGATCTGGTGCTGGGCTTCGATCTGGCTCACGGCATCAAGGCCTATGCCGGTGGCGATGTCGAACGCCAGCGACAGATGGTGGGCTGGGTGTCGCGCCGCCTGGGTGATCCCGAGCGCATGCCGCGCGACCCGGCGCAGGCCCTGTTCATGCTCGATCGCATGGTGCTCGAAAACCTGACTGCCAAGGAGGCGGACCGCATCAAGATCGCCATCCTGTTCGACTTTGCATCCTTTGTCGTGCCCGATCCGGAGCGCGGCACCGCCAGCACTGCTGCCAATCTGGTGACGCTGCTGAAGTGGGCGGCCAATCCCTATGTCAAACGCAGCAACATGGCCTTTGTGCTGATCGACGAGCGCCTGGCGGATTTTCACGATCGTCTGGTCGGCTCGCCGCACGTCAACGCCATCGAGATCGAGCTGCCCGACGAGCCGGCGCGGCTGCGTTTCCTCCAGTCGATCACCACCGACGTCGATGTTTCCAGCTTCTCCGACTTCACGGTCGAACAACTCGCCAAGCTCACTGCTGCGGTGACCCTCGCCGATCTCGCCGTGCTGGTGGAAAGCGCGCGCCGCAGTGGCCAGCGCCTGGACGAGAAGCGCTTCAAGGCGCGCAAGAAACAGCTGATCGAGCGCCAGGCCCAGGACTTGCTGGAGTTTGTCGAACCCAAGTACGGGTTGGAGCGCGTGGTGGGTCATGAAGCGGCCAAGAAGCGCTTGCTGGATGATGCCGAGATCATCCGTCGCGGCCGCGCCGATGTGGCCCCGATGGGCTATCTGTTCAACGGGCCGGTGGGCACCGGCAAGACCTTCCTGGCCACTTGCCTCGCCGGCTCGATCGGCATGCCTTGCGTCACGCTGAAGAATTTCCGCAGCAAGTATGTGGGCGAAACCGAAGCCAATCTGCAGCGCGTGCTCGGTGTACTGCGCGGCATGGGTCCGGTGATGGTGATTATCGACGAGGCCGACGCCATGCTCGGCCAGCGTGAATCGGGGGGTGATTCCGGCGTCGGCAGCCGGGTCTTCGGCATGATCGCCAATGCCATGGGCGACACCGACTACCGCGGCAAGATCGTGTGGATGCTGCTGACCGCGCGCCCGGACCTGCTACCCATCGACATCAAGCGCCAGGGCCGCGCCGAGATCCACATTCCGCTGTTCTACCCGCAGACCCAGGACGAAATCCGCGCCTATTTCGTGGTCATCGCCAAGAAATTCGGTGCCGTGCTGGCCCCCGAAGATGTGCCCGACGTGCCCTTTGTCGGCGACCTCTCCGGTGCCGACATCGAAGCCCTGGTCGGCCGCGCCTGGCGCGAGGCCCTGTTGGCCAACGAGGACAAGCTCACCAAGGACCGGCTGGCCTCGACCTTCGAAGGCTTCCTGCCTTCGACTCAGTCGCTGGAGCGCGAGATGCAGGAAATCGCGGCGATCATCGAATGCACCGACCGCGCCTTCCTGGTGCCGAGCGCCCTGGCCATGCTCAAGGAGCATGGCGACCGCGAAGGCCTGCAGCTGCGCTTCAAGGAAATCATGCGGTTGCTGGGCAAGGCCTGATTTGATTGGAAAAAGGAGAAGGAAAAAGGAAAAAGGAAAAAGGAAAAGGGGAAGAGCGCCAGACGCCTAAAGCTGTGGGAGCGGATTCATCCGCGACTGGCCGGGCGGGGCCCCGGGCCCGGCAATCGCGGGCAAAGCCCGCACCCACAGGCGCCTGCCAGAAGCCAGGCGTCGTCGTGTTCAGAGGCAGCCCCGCGTATTGCACACACTCAGCGTCAAGGAAGCGCCTGACACGCCATAACCAACCACTGGGGTGCCCTGCGCGCTCATGGCCAGTGCGGTGGCGGCGTTGGTGCTCAACACGGCGGTGGCCGGCGCGTGCAGCGTGGTGATGGTGCTGGTGGCGCAGTCCTGGCGCGTACAGCGCAGCAGCTTGATCGTGCCGAAGCTCTGGTCCACATAGCTCAAGACCGGCAGGCCATCGGCACCACTGATCATTTCGACGCCGTCGCCCAGACCCAGGCCGAACTCGATACTGTCCAGCTGGCGCACGGTCGGTGCAGTGCAGGCACTGTTGTTGCACTGGACCAGCTTGAGCGAATCGCTCAAGGCCACATCATGCTTGTAGGCGATCATGGCGGCACCATTGCGGCCGGTCAGCATCGCCGTATCGTCGGGATTGTCCGCGACGAGATTGACGAAGCTGGCGGGACGCGAGCAGGCCAGGTCGGAACAGATGGCGAGACGCAGCGCATTGGAGTTGGCGTCGTAGGCGATCTGCGGCAAACCGTTGACCAGCGTGATCGCTGGCGCGGTTCCCACCGATCCCAGACTGTCGACCACGCTGACCTGAGCCGAACTGCAGCCACCGTCGTTGCAGCGCGCCACTTTCAGGTCGCCATTGTTACCGTCGTTGTAGGCGAATATGGGCAATCCATCGGCGGGGATGATCAGGTCGTGGTCGGTGATGGCGCCGAGATTGGCGCCGTCCAGCACCTTGAGTGTGGTGCCGCCGGTGCAGGAAAAGTTGCCGCATTTCAGCATGCGCAATCCCGAATTGGCGATGGACAGGCCGATCACCGGCAGCCCATCGCTACCCAAGGCAACGCGGATACGCCTTGCAGTGAGTGGCACCAGATTGGCCAGGCTGCCACCGCTGCTGCAGTCGGCGGCAAAGCACTTGTAGGTCTGGATCACCGCTCCGCTGCCCTGGAACACCACCAGCGGCAAACCATCGTCGGGCACGACTGCGGCCAGTACGCCATTGCTGGCAACGCCGGTATCGACAATCAAGGGACCGGGCGGTGGCGCTGCCAGGACTGAGGCTGAGAACAGCAGGGAAATGCAGGGAACGAATGGGGTCGACTTGTACATGGCTCATCTCCGTGGATCGCGACCTGGTTGGTCGCCGGAGTCGATCCTCGTCCTTGATGTTCGGGCCTGCTGTGCCTGAGGTTGCGCGATGTTTGTCCTGATGATGTCTGCAACCTGAGGTATGGCTGCTGCAACAACCGGCACAAGGCATTGAGCACCCCGGATGCAGCCTGGGCTTTACTCCCGCGTCTTCAACACCTCCACCAGGTCCAGTTGGCGCACGCGATGAATCACGATCAGCGCCGAGATCAGCGCGGCGAGCAGCACCACGACCGTGGCGCTGGCCAGGGTTTCGGTCGACAGATAGGCCGGTACCCGATAGAGCTCGGTTTGCAGGCCGCGCACGATCACCTGCACCAATCCGGCGCCGACCACCCAGCCGACCGGGATGGCGGCAAAAGTGAGCAGCGCCAGTTCGCCGACCAGGATGTAGGCCACTTCGCCGCGGGTGAAACCGAGCACGCGCAAGGAAGCCAGTTCACGACCGCGTTCACCCAGGGCAATGCGGGCGGTGTTGTAGAGCACGCCAAAGGCGATCAGGCCGGCGAGCAGCGTGGCGATGAAGGTGAAGGTCAGCAGCGACTCGGCCATGGTCTGGTAGAAGTTCTGGATGGCGGCCTTGCGCGAGCCGACGGCCGCTACCCCGGGACGATCTTCCAGCAGCCGGTAGACCTCATCGACGTAGGGTGGATCGATCTGCAGCAGCGCGCTGCTGACGCGCTCACCTTCGCCGAGCAGGGTGTTCAGCGCATCCAGTTCCATGTAGGCATTGATGCCGATGAACTCCCGCACGGTCCCATCCACGGGCACCGAGAAATGCCGGCGCGCACCCTGAAGTTCTTCGACTTCGATCCGATCGCCGCGACGCACGTTCAGCATCTGCGCCAGATATTCGGTGAGCAGCAGTCCACCGGTCGGCAAGGCTTGCGGTTTGGATCGGACATCGAGTACCCGCTTGAGGCTGGAGTCGTTGCCGAGACCCTGCAGGCCGGTGAGCACGCTGCGTGGCCCCGCGCGCAGGCGCACACCGACGTCGCGCACACCCTCTACCGCAATCACGCCCGGCAGCGTGCGAATTTCTGCCAGTGCGTCATAGCCTTCTGGTTCAACGAAACTCACCGACAGATCGTTGCGCTGGGCCAATGCGAACTGCTGATCCACCATGAAGTTCAAGGCATCCTGCTGGAACATGCCGATGGTCAGTACGCCGCCGGCCAGCGCAATGCCCAGCACCGTGAACACGGCCTTGGCGGGTCGCCGCGAGAGCTGCCTCAAGATCATGCGCGTGGGCTGATCCAGCCAGCGCCTGGGCAATACTCGTTCCAGTACCGAGTTGCGATAACGCGGAGGCGCTTCTGGACGCATGGCTTCGGCCGGTGGCAGTCGCGCAGCGCGAATCAGGGCAAAGGCGGCCCCGGACAAGGCCGCGGCCAGCGAGATGCCGATGGCGGCGGCCACTGCGGTCGGTGACAGCACGAAATCCAGATAGGGGAAACGATAGAAACTCATGTAAAGCAGGCCGAGCGCCCGTCCCAGCCAGATCCCACCGGCGATGCCCACGGCCGAGCCCAGCGCGATCACCACGCCGACCATCGAGACATAGTGCCAGCCGATGGCGGCGTGGCTGTAGCCGAAAGCCTTGAGGATGGCGATCTGGTCACGCTGGGTGCTGATCAGTCGGCTGAAGACGACGTTGAGCAGAAAGGCTGCCACCGACATGAACACCGCCGGGAACACCGTGGCCATGGTCTTCAGCTGGTCGAACTCGGCTGACAGGAACTTGTGGCTGAGCTGATCGACCCGACCAATAGCACCCAATCCGCCATAGTCTTCGAGGATGGGATCGAGTCGCTCGATCACCCGCTCGGTATGCGCATCCGGCGCCAGTGCCAGGGCTACGCTGTTGAAGGCCCCATCCATGCCATAGGCGGCTTCCAGCGCACGCCGGCTGATCCAGGCGATGGCATAGCGTTCGAAGTCCGGAAAGGCCGCGCCGGCCTGGATCTGATAGACGTATTCGGGCGAGATCGCGATACCGACGATCTGGTAGTCCTCGATGCGCCCGCCCACCACGCCGCTTAGCTGATCGCCGGGATGGAGCCCGTGCGCGGTGGCAAAGGCCTCGCCCAGCACGATCTCGTTCTGCGCATACGGTTCAGGCATGCGCCCGGCACGCAGGTACAGTCGATTCAGCTGTTTAGCTCCGGTATCAGGCAACGAGATCAGTGTGCCGCGCACCGGGTCGGCAAAGCCTTCGAGCCGGATCCGCATCGGCGCCTGGATCGACAGCTCGACCGCACCGACGCCGTCGATCTCCGCGATATCAGCGCCCACACTCAGCGGCGCCCGTTTCAGCGTGGCAAAGACATCGGCGAAGCGGTACTCCAGGTAGAAGCGCTCGCGTGTGGCGGTCAGCGAATCCAGATTCGAGATCGACATCAGAAAGGTGGCGATGCCACTGGCCATCACCAGCACGATCGCCAGCACCTGGCTCTTGACGTGCCAGAGGTCGCGGAGGAGTTTGCGGTTCAGCGCGGCCATGTCGTGCGGGCGCGGGCGCCGATCTGGCAAGCAGGGTCAAACGTAAAACGTAAAACGTCAACGGAGCGCGCCCTGATTGACGTTTTACGTTTCACCTTTGACCGCTCTTTCACCAACTGATCTCCCCGGCCGACCTGCGCTCGTCATTCACCTCCACGCTCACGATCCGCCCATCCGACAGCCGGATCACGCGATGGGCCATGGCGGCAATGCCGGCGTTGTGGGTGATGACCACGGTGGTGGTGCCCAGGCGCTGGTTGACGTCTGACAGGGCTGTCAGCACCTGGGTGCCGGTTTCCGAATCGAGTGCGCCGGTGGGCTCGTCGCAGAGCAGCACTTCGGGCTGCTTGGCGATGGCACGGGCGATGGCCACGCGCTGCTGCTGACCGCCGGAAAGCTGCGCCGGAAAGGCATCGAGACGATCGCCGAGGCCGACCAGCGCCAGGGCATCTCCGGCGCGCATGGGGTTGCTGGCGATTTCGGTGACCACCTCGACGTTCTCGCGGGCGGTCAAGCTGGGAATGAGGTTATAGAACTGGAACACGAAGCCGACGTGCTCACGGCGAAAGCGGGTCAGCGCGTCTTCGTCGGCGCTGGAGAGGTCGTGATCGCGATAGCGCACACTGCCGGCGCTGGGCACATCGAGGCCGCCGAGGATGTTCAGCAGCGTCGACTTGCCGCTGCCCGAAGGCCCCAGCAGCACCACGAATTCACCGGCGTACAGATCCAGATCAACGCCGCGCAGGGCATGGATCTCGACTTCGCCGGTGCGGTAGACCTTGGTCAGACCCCGGGCACTGAAGACGGCTTCGGATTCGCTCATGGGCTACAGTCTCTCATTCCGCGGCGTGCAGAGGTGAGGGAACGGGCCTCGCGGCAGGGCGCTATCGGGAGCCACCGATATCGGTTCGGCACGGCTCAATGACCAAGAAGGGCGGAACGCCTGCGGCGACAGGTTCGGACAGCTCAGGGCCTGTCAATGCCAACCCGGGCCAGCTCCGCCCCCCGTTGACCTCAATAACGCCAGGTCAGCTCTGCCCACCAGATCCGGTCCTGGAACAGAGAGGTCGTGACGCCAACGGGATTGGTATTGAACTGCACGGTGCGCGCGTTCAGAGCGTTGTCAACGCCCAGACGCAGGTCCAGATCCGGGTGCATGATGCGCTCTATCGTCGCTGACAGGTCCAGGCGGTCGTAGGCGCCGTCGCCGATGGTTGAAGCCGGTCGTTCGCCGACGTGATTCCAGCTCATGCCGAGCGTGCTGCGCTCGCCGGCCTTCCAGGTCAGCGCCACGTTGCTCAACCAGTTCGGCGTGGTGCCTATGGATCGAAGGCTCAGGTCCGAGCGGCGGGTGTCTTCGGCCGTGATGTACGAGAGCACGGCGTCCAGGCTCAGTGCATTGCCGAGCTGCTGGCTCCATTCCAGCTCCAGACCTTCGGATCTTGCCCGGGAATTGTTGAAGAAGTCTCCAGCCACCGAGTCGCGGAATACCATGTCCGTGATGCGGCTGCGAAACCAGGTGGTGCGCAGCGTGTGGTTCGGGCGCCGATAGATGTAGCTGAGTTCGACGGTGCGGTTGGTCTCGAAACCAAGATCGCGAATCGAGCCGTCACCGCGATACAGTTCGAAGAAGGTCGGAGCCCGGTAGCCTTCCGCATACTGGGCCTTGAGTACGTGCCCGTCGGCGAGCTGCCAGACCAGCGATCCGCGCGGCGTGGTCCGCCGGCCTACGTCGCCGTTGTCGTCGTGGCGCAGGCCCAGCGTCAGTCTGAGATCCTGCGTAATTTCAAATTGATCCTGCAGATAAGCGCTGAATACCCGGCGCTTTTCACCGGTGACGACCACCAGCCGCGGCGGTGGCTGTCCGGGTCCCGGGATGCCGTCCACGAAGGTGGCGCGGTCGATATCGCCTTGCAGCTTTTCGATCCCGATCAACCATTGATGGCCATTCCAGCCCTCATAGGACAATTCGGCGGCGCCGCGCCATTCGGTTCCGTCGAAGACCTGGTTCAGCCCACCCTGCGCCGTCCGCGCACCCCCGACGAACAGATAGTTGTCCAGGTACTGGCCGCGGGCGATCAAGCTCCAGCCCGATCCGAGCTCACGTTCGTAACGGGTTGCCAGGGTCCAGGCCTGGTCCTCATAGCCGTTGTCGCCCGGAGGGCCAACGATCGGGTCAAGCTGACGTGCCTGACCCTGCCCAAGCAGCGAAAAGCCGCCGTGACTGACCTGCACCACGCCGCTGCGTTGGCGTTCGCCAGCGTTGCGACCTTTCGCCAGCACCGCCGAATCGGTCGCCAGTCCGGCCAGGCTGGCGCTGTAATTCCACTCGCCAAGCTTGCCAGCCTGCAGCCAGTGGCCATAGCGCGCGCCGTGACTGTCGCTGCCTGCCGACAGCGACTGCCCGGATTGGCGAGTGATGATGTTGAGCAGCCCCTGAAAGGCGAAGTCGCCGTACAGCACTGAACCCGGTCCGCGGACGAACTCGATTCGTTCGACATGGGAGGTGGGCAAGTAGAGTACGCCGCCATTACGGCCCACATCCTCGCGCCCGATCGGGAAACCGTTCAGCAGGATCTGGATACTGCCGGAGTTGAACGGAAAGTTGATGCCGCGCGCGGTCACGGTGGGATTACCGCGGATATCGAGCTCGATCTGAACCCCTGGGATCTGGGCCATGGCTTCCCACACGGTGCGGTTGCCCTCGGCGCGCAGTCGCGAGCCATCCAGCACCGTGACCATGCCCGGGACGAAATCCCGATTCATGCGGGTCTTGGTCACGATCGCCGTTTCCGTGTCCAGCATGGCCATCAGGCTGGCCAGCTCGGCGTCGTCGTCGTTGTCGTCAGTCTGGGCCGAAGCGAGCGCAGGCAGCATCAAGGTCAGCCAGCAGCCCAAGGCAGGGGCGGACAGCGTCATGGCGAGGGCTCCTTTGGTGTCGGTGAGTCGGGGTGGGTCACGGACTGAACTGCGCCAGTGGCCAGGTTGCGACATTCGGCACGATCCCGGCCTGCAGCCTTGGCGGCATAAAGCATTTCATCGGCGACGGCGATGGTGGCAGCGGCCGACGCTCTCGGCGACGGCATCACCGTGGCCGCGCCCACGCTGATGGTCACGTGGACACTGGTGGGCGACGCCGCGTGCGGAATCTCCAGTTGCCGCACCGATTGCAAGGCCCTTGCCGTCTGCGCCACCGCGTCCTCGCCGCAGAGGATCAGCGCGAACTCTTCGCCGCCATAGCGGGCGGTCAGGTCATGGCCGCGGCTGAACTGGCGATCCAGTGCCGCTGCCACGCGGCGCAGACACTCATCGCCCAGGCTGTGCCCGTAGTGGTCGTTGTAGCGCTTGAAGTGATCGACATCGATCATCATCAGCGTCAAGGCTTCGCCGTTGCGCTGCGCCGCCCGCCAGAGTCGGGCGATTTCCTCGTCGAAACGCCGTCGGTTGGCGATCCCGGTCAGGCCGTCCATCGCCGCGTGTTCCTCCAGCAGATCGCGCTGGCGCTTGAGCTCGATATGAGTCCGGGCGCGGGCGCGGACGATGGCGGGGCTGATGGGTTTGACGATGTAGTCGACCGCGCCCAGTGCGAAGCCGCGCTCCTCGGTTTCCAGATCGGTCATCGCGCTGACGAAGATCACCGGCACATGCTGGGTGCGCGGCTCGGATTTCAGCCAGCGCAGGATTTCGAAGCCGTCCATGTCTGGCATCACCACATCGAGCAGGATCAGGTCCGGCGGATTGGCAGTGGCGAGGTCCAGCGCTTTCGGGCCAGTGGTCGCGAAGCTCAGATCCATGCCCGGCAGCGCGGCGGCCAGAACCTGGATGTTGGCCCGCTCGTCATCGATGATGAGAACCTTGGGCTTTCCGGTGATCAAGGTAATCACGGCTTTTCGGCCTCCCTGTAGTCCAGTGTAGCGATGAGATAAGGCAGTTGTGCGCTTGCAGCGTCGAAGTCCAGCAGCTCGATGGCCTGCTGCATGGCATCCAGGGTGGGTCCTGCCGAACTCGGCAGATGTGCGCGCAGGGACGCAAGTTCGTCTGCCGCCTGCATGCGATTGGCGGCGAGTGCTTGCTTCAGTGGTTCCAGTGATGGCCGCCCCTGACCCGACGGTGCCGGCCCGGATGGTGCCCGTTCCAGCGCCGGCAGCTTGCCGGCGCAGAATTCGTCCAGGGCCTCGCTGAATTCCAACAGCATGGTCGCCGACAGTTGTTCGGCGCTGGCGCCGAGCTCCAGTGCGCCTGCGGCGGCGGCAATGCGGGTCATTCCCAGAGTGGCGCCAACGCCCTTGAGATTGTGCGCCAGACCGCGGATCTGGGCCCATTGCTGGCTCGCCATCAGCTCGCGGACGTGCGCAGCTGCTGCACCGTGGCGTTCCTTGAACTCGCGCAGAAGGCGCAGCAACAATTCGCTGCGACCGCTGACCCGCGACAGCGCCAGCGCCGTATCGACCCCGGCAATCTCCGGTAGCGACGTCGAGTGCGCCTGTCCTCGGGTCTGGTCGGGGATGCCTGGCACTGGCTGCTCTTTGGCCATCGGACCTGGGCTGGATGGCAGTGTCTTCAGCCAGCGCAAGAGCACCCGCGCCAGCTCCTGTTCCTCGATCGGCTTGGCCAGATAATCATCCATGCCCGCATCCAGGAAGCGTTGCCGGTCGCCGAGCATCGCGTGTGCGGTCAAGGCCACGATCGGCGTGCGGCGCTCGGGTCCAGGCAGCAGCCGGGTTCGCCGGGTGACTTCGATGCCGTCGATGCCGGGCATCTGGATGTCCATTAGGACCAGATCGAAGCTTGCACTGGAAATCTGTCGCCACGCGTCCTCGCCGTCGCTGGCGGTGATGGCTTCCACGCCCATGCCGAGCAGCAATTCCGTGGCCACCGTGCGGTTGATCTCGTTGTCCTCGACCAGCAACACACGACTGCCAGGTGCCAGACGCAAGGCATCGGTCGCTGGATCCGGCTCGCGCATCTTGCGCGTCGACGGAATCCGGCCCATGGCCTGCAGGGCGGCGTCGAAGAGGCTGGAGGGACTGATCGGCTTGCACAGGAACACATCGATTCCGGCCTCGTAGGCCTGGGCCTGCAAGGCTTCTCCGCAGTGGGCGGTGGTCATGACGGTGGCCGGCAGGGCGAGGCCACGGCGCTTGAGCACCCGTACTGCTTCGATGCCGTCGATGCCGGGCAACTTCCAGTCCAGGACCATCAGGTCGAAGGCCAGCGGCGAGGCCGCGATCAGATCCAGCGCCTGCTCCGCCGTCGAGGCCCGGGACACGTCGAAACGGAAGGACTCGAGCATGCTGCCGTAGACCTCGCGAGTGGCTGGATTGTCGTCCACCACCAGAGCGCGCAGACCCAACCCCGAGCCGCGCACAGCCTGACGCGCCGCAGCGATGCCCAGCGGAACCGTGAACCAGAACCGGCTGCCTTGCCCGGGTGTGCTGTCGGCGCCTATCTCACCGCCCATCAGCTCCACCAGGCGTTTGCAGATAGCCAGACCCAGGCCCACACCGCCATGGGCGCGGGTATTGGACTCGTCGATCTGGGTGAAGGACTCGAACAATCGCGGCAACTGCTGCGGATCGATGCCGATACCGCTGTCGCTCACCTCGAATTGCAGCGTGACCGCCGACGCGCTTGTCTGCAGGCAACGGATGGAAACGATGACTTCGCCACGCTCGGTGAACTTCAGGGCGTTGGTAGTCAGGTTGACCAGCAGTTGCTGCAGTCGCGCCTGGTCACCGACCAGTTGTGTCGGCACGTCGGGTGCGGTTCGGAACAGCAGGTCCAGACCCTGGTTGCGGGCGCGTTCGCCGACCACGGCGGCGAGGTCGGTCAGGACTTCATCCAGATCAAACTCGCTGCGCTCGATCCGCAGCTTTCCGGCCTCGATCCGTGACAGATCGAGGATGTCATTGATCACGCCCAGCAACATCCGCGCCGAAGCATTGAGCTGGCGTAACATGCCGGTCTGCCGAGCATCAAGACGCGAGCGCAGCAGCAGCGTGGCCATGCCGATCACGGCATTCATGGGGGTGCGGATCTCGTGACTCATGTTGGCCAGGAACTGACTCTTGGCGCGATTGGCAGCCTCGGCCTGATCGCGCGCCGTCTCCAGTTCACGCCGGAACTCGAGTTCGCGTGCCGCCAGTGCCCGCTCGGCAGCCTGGCGGCGGGCATTGTTGCGCTCCAGGGTGCCGAGCAGCGTCACCAGCAATCCGCCGAGCAGCAGCATCAGGGCGGCGACGAAGACACCCTGCGCCAGCAGTTGACTGCGGATGTCCCGGCTGAATCTGGAGAAGAACTCGGCATCCACGAGAAACTGTGCCAGGCCCAGCAACTCTCCACTCTGGCGCCCATAGAGTTCGGTCTCGACCAGATAATTCGCGCCCACGGCTGTCTGCAGGCGCCGATCCAGGCTTCCGGCCGGCGCATCAACCGCGTCGTAGTCCAGTTCAAGGGCAACATCGACAAAGAACGGCGCTTCTCGTTCCGGGCTCTGCAACAGCAGCAACTGGTCGAGCACTTCGTTGAGCTGGCGGGAACGCGCCCCTGGGCTGTCCGCCGACAGGGCCGTCGCCAGCGAGATGGCCTGGGATTGCGCCAGCACCTGGGCCTGCTGGCGGGCCTCGGCATCCAGGCGGGGTTGCACCATCCAGATCCAGTTCGCCGCCAGCGCCAGCTCAAGAATCAACGTCAGCAGCAGCAGCGCCAGACCGACCATCGTGGAATAGCGACGGATCATGGGTGCACCTTCGCGACCTTCATGAAGAAGGGCTTGAGCTGAACCTGCGCCGCCGTCAGCGCACTCTGGTTGACGTAGGGCACCACCTTGGCCTCGATCGACAAGCCCGCCATGACGCCGCGCTCAACATCGCCTTCATAGGGCGAATAGAGCAATGCATGGTGTCGCCGACTCCAGTCGATGAGGGCGGCGAGTTCGCTGTCGCTCAGGCGGTTCGCCAGAAACACCGCGGCGGGGGCGGGTTCCCCGTCGCTCAGCGTCTGCAAGCGGCGCACTCGCATCGGATAACCCCGCACCAGGGCCTGATCGGGTGCATCCACCGGCACCATCAGTCGCGACAGCGCATCGGCATCTTCGGTGCGGGCGGCCAGAATGCCGATGTCCAGCCAACCCTTGTCGCCCACGCGGCGTTCAATGTCCATGTCTGCCGCCAGCAGCGCCCGGAACAGCCGTGCCCCGGTGCGCACGCGACGCTCGTCCTGGCTGTCGGCATGGGCAGTGACGGCGGCGGCACACAAGCCCACGACCAGCAAGGTGCTCACCAGACACCAGTGCGCGCTGCGCATCAGCCGGCGCCAGCGTCGTGCCGAGCCTTGCTCGTCTGCCGTGCGTGCCTGCGATCCCGGCAAGTGTGGATGCCCCCGTTGACCAGTCGCGCCATAATGCAGGCCAATCATGGAGATTCAGAGGAGCCGAATCGATCTTGCTGCCTCGATCCAGGTCGTCCGACAAGCAAGCCGCCCGCGCCTGGCCCCGGCCGCCAGGGGCTGCCGACTGGCGCGTGCTGGTGGTCGAGGACGAGCCGATCCTGGCTACCTTGATCGCCGAGACCCTGGGCGAGCTGGGCTTTGCCGTGCACGTGCTCGACCACGGCCGCGAGGTGGCCGATTTCGTGCGTGCCTATGCCCCGGATGCGGTGCTGCTGGATCTGAATCTGCCGGGACGCGACGGGTTTTCGATCTGCCGTGAGTTGCGTGAGTTCTCGACCGTGCCGCTGATCATGGTGACGGCCAGGGCCGAGGCCGAGGACCGCCTGCAAGGCCTGGACCTTGGTGCCGACGACTACATCTGCAAGCCGTTTTCGCCCGATGAGCTGGCGGCACGCCTGCGCGCGCTGCTGCGGCGTGCAACGCAGTGGCAGCAGGGCGTGGGCGCCCCCGGATTGTCCATCGACAACCAGGCCCTGCAGGCGCGATTCAATGGCGCCCCTCTGGCTCTGACACCGATCGAGTTCCGGCTGCTGCAGACCCTGTCAGAGCAGCCCGGACGGGTCTACAGCCGGGCGCAATTGCTGGATCTGGTCTACCACAACGAACACGAGGTCAGCGAACGCGCCGTCGACAGTCATGTCAAGAATCTGCGCCGCAAGATCGTCGACGCTGCCGGCGTAGACCCGCTGCAGGCCGTGTACGGGATTGGCTACAAGTTTCAGTGGGGGTAGCGGAAGAGAAACGGGGCAGGGGGCCGGCGAAAGGCCGGCACGGCCCGAGCCGTTGCAGGTCCAGACTTGTCTGGACGCGCCTGGCCGGGGGTATGAGAAGCGTCCCGAGAAGTCTGGACCCCATGAAGCTCGAAGCCTGCAGCCTTTCCCGTGCCCCGTGCCCCGTGCCCCGTGCCTCGTGCCTCGTGCCTCGTGCCTCGTGCCCCGTGCCCCGTGCTGCTCCCAAGCGTCAAGAACCAACAACCAGCACCGCGTCTGTCTTAGACTCCGGTCATGGCACAAGCTGACATCAACCCCGGCGATCCGGTGATCGAGGTCAATGGTCTGGTCACCTACTATGGTCGCCGGCGCATTCTCGATCAGGTCGACTTTCTGGTTCAGCCCGGTGAGATCCGGGTGATCATGGGCGGCTCGGGATCGGGCAAGTCCACTCTGTTGCGACATCTGCTCGGTCTGCTGACACCGGCGGAAGGCTCCATCAAGGTGCTCGGGCGCGACATCAATCGGCTGTCGCCGTTGCAACGACTGGCCTTCAAGCGCGAAATCGGCGTCAGCTTCCAGGGCGGCGCGCTGTTCACCTCGATGAGCGTGGGCGACAACGTCGCCTTGCCGCTGCGCGAGCACTTCAAGCTCGACGAAAACACCATCCGCATCATGTCGCGGCTGAAGCTGGAGGTGGTCAATCTCGGCGGTTTCCAGGACCTGATGCCGAGCCAGCTCTCCGGCGGCATGATCAAGCGTGCGGCATTGGCCCGCGCCATCGTCATGGACCCGCAGCTGCTGTTCTTCGACGAACCCTCGGCGGGCCTTGATCCGGTGGTCTCGGCTGAACTTGACGAACTCATACTGAAGCTGCGCGATGCCATGCGCATGAGCATCGTCGTGGTCACCCACGAGCTCGACAGCGCCTTCAAGATTGCCGACAAGATCACCGTGCTTGATCAGGGCCGGGTGCTGATGACCGGCACCGTGCCCGAGGTGCGCGGCAGCGACAATGAGCGCATTCAGGACTTGCTGAATCGGCGCCCGCGGCATGTGGAAGTGAATGTGGATGAGTATCTGGCGCGTCTCACCGGCAGCGACGAAGACCGGTAGGACGCCGCGCCTGTGGCAGAATCGACTCGGACATTGGGGATCAACAGCGCGTGAAACGCGAAAACGTCAATTATTTCCTGGCGGGTCTGGTGGCGCTCGGCGCCCTGGGTCTGCTGTTGAGTGCGCTGCTGGTGATCACCGGGCGCAGCGGTCCCAGCGATGACTACCTGGTTCGTTATCGCAACGTGGCCGGCCTGGCCTTCGGCACGCCGGTGTTCTACCAGGGCTTCCGCATCGGCCAGATCGAGAAGATTTCGCCCGAGCGCGACGCCGATGCCACCCGCTTCCGGGTCGATTTCTCGGTGCAGGATGGCTGGCAGATCCCCAAGGATTCGGTGGCTCAGCTGATGTCCTCGGGTTTGCTCTCGGATGTGTTCATCTCGATCAAGGAAGGCGAGGCCAAGGATTTCCTGGAGCCCGGAGCCGAGATCAAGGGGCAGGAAGCGGCCGATCTGTTCGGTGCCGTCGGCGAGCTCGCCGGCGAGGTAACCTCCTTGACCCGCGACAAGCTGACCCCGCTGGTTGATCGACTCGGCCAGCGTCTGGATGCCATCGGTGGCAAGTTCGAGGAGGGTACGCCGCTGCTGATCGACAAGGCGGTGGAACTGGTCGACCAGCTGAATTCCAGCGCGGCCTCGCTGGACAAGATGCTGGGGCCCGCGAACCGCGGCAATCTTGAAACCCTGCTGTCGGAATCCAGCGCCGCGGCCACCAATGTGCGCCAGTTGACTGGCGACCTGGAAGCCACGCGCAAGCAGTTGAATTCGATCCTGGCCGAGCTTGATGGCACCGTCAAGGAAAGTCGGCCCGAGATCCAGCAGGCCTTTGCTGATCTGCGCTTCACACTGGACGCGATGGCCCAGCGTGTCGATGCCATTACCTACAACCTGGAGTCGGCCAGCCGCCACTTCGACGAGTTCAGCCGCCAGATCCGCAAGGAGCCCAATCGATTGATCTTCACGCCAAAGGCCGATTCGCTTCCGGATGAGAAATGATGATCCGCAACCCTGATCTCCGATGCCTGACGCTGGCCCTGGCGGCGCTCTGCCTGCTGCTCGCCGGCTGCAGTGCACCCCAGCCCATTCCTGATTTCCGCTATTACCGGCTCGCTCCGGCATCATCGGTGGCAGCGCTGCCGGCGCCCTTGCTGGACCAGCCGCTGGTGGTCACCGACTTTCGCGCCGATGGCGTACACGGTGAGCGTCCGATCCTCTATGCCAACGATCCGGACAGCCTGAAGACCAGTCAGTACCACTACCAGCTGTGGAACGATCCGCCGCCGGTCATGGTGCAGCGTCGCCTGCAGGAATTGTTGTCGGCAGCCGGCGTGTCGGCCTATGTCACCGACCGGCTGTCACCGCGCACCACCGGCTATCGATTGACCGGCTCCATCTACCGCTTCGAGCGGGTGCTGGTCGAGGGCCAGCCGACCGAAGCGGTCATGGGTGTGCGTTTGCGCCTGCAGCTGGACGGCGCCGAACTGCCGCTGATCGAGGGTGACTATCTGCTGCGCATGCCGGTGTCCGGACCGCGCGTGGAGGACTCCGCGGTGGCCCTGTCGGCAGCCGTGGATGAATTGGCCCGGCGCCTGATCAAGGATCTGCGCCAGGTTGTGGCTCAGCGCTAGACCGCCATGCTCGATCTGGAGCACCTTCCCCACCGGCCGCTGAGTGCCACTCAGGCCCAGGTGTTGGCCGCGATGGAGATTGATGTCTATCGCCGTCGGGTCTTGCCAAACGACGCCAATACCATTGAGTCGGCGCTTGCCTCGCCGGCAATCGCGTGGGCGGGTCAGGACTCGGCACTGGCACGCGCACTGGCGCAGGCCGCGGGTGTTCCCGATGTGGCGCACTGGATCGCGCAATGGCATGCACTGGGAGAGAGCTTGCCGGATCTTCAGCAAATGCGCACAGTGCCGGCAGCAAAGCGATCCTTCTGGAGGCGCTTGCGCCAGCGGCTGGCAGAGCGGTGAACGCCGTCGTCAAGCCGGCGGTTCCGCAGATCCGGCCAATGCGCAGCGACGATCTGCGCGAGATCATGGCCATTGAAGTACGCGCCTACGAATTTCCGTGGACCGAAGCGGTCTTTCGCGACTGCCTCAAGGCGGGCTACAGCCTCTGGGTGCTGGAGAGCACGGCCGGCATTCTTGGCTACGGCGTGCTCTCGGCTGCCGCTGGCGAGGCCCACATCCTGAATCTTTGTGTGGCGCCGGAGCATCAGGGTGCTGGCTACGGCCGCCGCCTGCTCAGTCGGCTGATCGATCTGGCCCGCTGGCACCAGGTAGAGCGTGTGTTTCTCGAGGTCAGGCCGTCGAATACGGCGGCGATTTCGCTCTACCATCGCAGTGGCTTCTGCGAGATCGGCCATCGCCCCAACTATTACCCCGCCGCCAACGGTCGCCGCGAAGACGCCGTGGTGATGGCGCGCGAGTTGCTGCCGGATTGATTCACGGGGCACGGGGGCAGGGGGAACGGGGCGCGGGAAAAGCGGGGTAGGGAGGGCGCCGCAGTGTCGCTTTGCGTAGCCCGATGTGCTGCGCAGCGGCTCACCGGGGCTTCTCGCGTCATTGTGAAGTTGTTGTAGGTCCAGACTCGTCTGGACGCTTCTGCCGCACGCCGCGAAGATCGTCCAGACAAGTCTGGACCTACAAGAGCCAGAATCCGGCGTCATTGCGACCCCGGGCTTGAACCGGGGGAAGCAATCCGGGGTAGCGCCGCACACCCCTGGGTCGCTTCGCTACGCTATCCATGAACCCATATCGTAAATTGTTGATTTGCTGTTGTAGGTCACGTTGCTCGCGTAGCGAGCTACGTGACGCAACTCGATGTCACGTAGTCCGCTGACGCGGACAACATGACCTACGACGGCGGGTTCATGGCCGGTGGGCAGTTTCAGACCGATACAGGTGGTTCGCAATGACGCTTCATCATGAATCCCGACAACCGACAACCGACAACCGACAACCGACAACCGACAACCGACAATCGACAACCGACAACCGACAACCGACAACCGGCCCCTACTGCGGAACACTGAGCAGCTCGTAGGGCACGTCGCGGGTGAATCGGCCGCCTTCCGGGCCGCCATAGCTCACGTCAAAGCTCAGGCGATTGCTGCCGGCCTGGCCCTGGGTGGCCTGGGTGAGCGTCGGCGTCAGTGTGCCGATCTGGGTGTCGGTGAGGCTGACCGGGCAACTGCGGCAATAGCCGCGACGTTCGATCACCGGCAGGGACTGCCCGGGTTGGTAGTTGCTGCTGCTGACGAAGGCCCAGCGCCCGGCGCCGGTGCTGTCGGGGTAGTACAGCGTGGAGAACAGCAGGCGCTGGGAGGCGTCGATGGCGGCATTGGCCACACTGGAGCCCCAGCCGGCATCGTTGCTGCCGGCGTACCAGGTACCCGTCAGATCACCCGCCGGACGTGCGGCTGCGGGGATCAGCTCCTCCATGCACCAGCTGCCGGTGGCGCCGCCCAGGGTATAGCGGAACATTCCGAGCAGGCCGACGCCTGGCCGGGCAGTGCCGTCATTGCAGGCCGGAGAGGATTCGGCCTTGTTGAAATCCAGCACCACCTTCCCGCTCTGGCTGGGGACTGCCTGCTGCGGGGTGGCGCCGCCCACATAGCGATAGCGCACCAGACTGTTGCCGGCCGGATCCAGCGATGCAGCGAATACGCCATCCACCAGCGGGCCGATGGCGATGTACCACTCGGGCCGGCCGTCACTGTCGAAGCTGTAGAAGATCAGCGAATAGATGTCGAAACCGGCGGCATCGGTGTAGATGCGCTGGAAATCCACGCCATGGCCATCGCGATCGCGGTCGTACCAGAGCCCGGCGTAAGGTGCCGGATTGACCGGCACGGCGGCAGGCTCAGGCGCCCAGCCCATGGCATACAGCATCGGCACCGCCAGCCCCAGCTGGCGCGTGCCCTGACTCAGACTCAGCGACGGCGTCATCAATTGCCCAAGATAGCCATCCGACAGATGCGAGAGTGTGGAGCCGCCCTGGATCGGATTCGGTGCATACAGCAGGATGCCCGGGAAGCCGGTCGGGATGTTCTCCGGCGAGTTCACGGCGCGCGCCTCGTTCCAACTGATGCCCACCCGGGAAGTCAGGGCGTCGGCGCGTTCGGCGTCGGTCAGGCTCAGGAAAGGGCGATAGGGAAAGGCGCGGGTATCGATCACCTGGCGGGCGTAGATGTCATCGCGGCCCAGCGGCTTGGCACCGATCGGCGTACTGCCGCTGGCGCTCACACGCACCAGACTCAGAAAGCCCAGACCATGGCCGAGCTCATGGACACTGACGCCGACGAAATCGAGCGTGCCCGGCGGCGCCGCCCCATAGCCCAGATAGAAGGGATTGCCACCCAACACACCGCTGCTGCCGATGCGGCGGTTGTAGGTGATGGTCATGTCGGTGGAGTCGGTACAGCTGCCGCCGCGCAGGCTGCAGCCACGGGTGCCGCCCAGGCGCGCTGCGGGGGCTGCCGAGTAGAAGGCATATTTGTCGGGCAGGAAGGGCGCGGGTCGGAAACCGCTGCCATCGCTGAAGACCAGGCTGCGGTCGGCGATCAGAAAATCGTCCGGCGCAGCCGCTGCCAGCGTGGCCGTGTTGGTACCCACGGTCAGATCGTCCCAGCAGGCACGTACGGTGATCGGTATTTCGCTGTCGAAGCCGGCGCCGAGCTGGCGCAATGCCTCGATCATGGCGTTGCGGCGCTGTTGCCCCAGGGTGGTGCCCGGATTGCCACCGACCGGCGTGGCCGGCGCAGGATCATTCCAGGGCGCGACATCGCAGCCCGCACCCGGCAGATCGAAACGCACGTCGAACTGCACCGGCGTCGGCGGCGTGTTGTCGACCTCGACCTTGATGCGGGCATCGACCGGGATCGTGGCAAAGTTCAGGATGGCCAGATGCCAGCGGCCAGCCTGCACCGGGCGATAGTTGCTGCGCCCGACCGAAATGGTCTCCTCGTCGCTGGCGCTGACCGCGAAATACTGGGCCTGATCCTGCAGCGCATCGAAGTCCATCGGCCGACCGTAGGGCGTCTGGCTGGAGAAGCTGTTGCCGTAACGCATGAACAGGTCCAGATCGACATTGCTGGTGTCGCTTTCCAGTTCTACCCGGATGCGGCTGGCGCCGGCCGGTACGTCGAAATACAGGCTATTGGTGTACGAGGATGCCGGCAGGTTGAACTGGGTGCTCTGGCCAGGCACCAGGCCCTGAGCGCAGACGCTCCCGGAGGCCAGCAGCAATGCCCATGCAAAGTACATCAGGCGCATGGCTCAGTGCTCCTCGTGCAGATCGCGCGGGCTGGAGCCCGAATCGTGCTGGTGCGAGGCCAGGTCGCAGTGGTACTCGACTCGGCCGCTGGCATTGATGCGCGCGCTCATGGCGTGGGTGGCGTCTGCCACCAGAGACTGGCCCGTGGCCGCAGCCTTGCCTGCCGTAGTGACGGCCAGTGGCTGCGTCTGGACCTGCACCCGAACTGGCTCCGTCGCGGCCGGACTGGCCAGCGCCAGCCATGAGATCAAGACCAGACTTTGCATGCTTTACTCCGAATCACTTTCATTGCCGATGGCGCCGAGACTAGCGCGAGCGCCGATCACAGCGTGTAAAGACCAGCTCAATCCAGCCTTGCTGCTGATCATCAGCCGATCAACCATCCCAGGGCAAATACGCCGAGCATGCTGAAGGCCAGCGCCAGCTTGGCCAGACTGCCGATGACGAAACCGAGCCAGGCACCGAGCCCGGCGCGAGCCGCCTGCTGCATACCCCGGCCCGCCAGCAACTCGCCGATCAAGGCGCCGGCGAAGGGACCGAAGAGCAGACCAAAGAAGCCGAAGAACAGGCCGACGACGGTGCCGATGGCAGCGCCCAATACCGCCCAGCCACTGGCACCCACGCGACGGGTGCCCAACAGCGAGGCCATCAGGTCGATGCCCATGGCCAGCAGGGTCAGTACCCCGAGCACGATCACCGTGAACCAGCCGACCTGCTGGAAATCGCCGGTCCAGGCTGCTAGCAGCAAGCCACCAAAGACCATAGGCAGACCTGGCATGGCCGGCAGGATGGTGCCAAGGATGCCGGCGATCACCAGCAGCGCAGCGAGCAGATAGAGAATCCAGTCCAAGGATGTCAGACCCACAGCGAAGTGAACCACAGGCTGCACGCTGCAGCGGCCCCGCGCCCCTGCTGGTGGTCATGGCCCGGAGCTGGCTGTTCAGGCGCGGTGCTAGCAGCGTGGCGAATCGCGGCGTGAAGGTCCCGGGGGCGCAAGCGCCCGCATCCCGCGCGGGGCTATCATTCGCGCCCCCGATGGCCGTATCTGGAGCACACCATGTCTCTGCAGCAGACCCCACTCAACGCCGCGCATCGATCGCTGGGCGCCAAGATGGTCGATTTCGGCGGTTGGGACATGCCGCTGCACTACGGCTCGCAGCTTGATGAACATCACATTGTGCGTCGCGCGGCCGGCATGTTCGATGTCTCGCACATGACCGTGGTCGACCTGCACGGCGAACAGTGCCGGCCATTTCTGCGCCATCTGCTGGCCAACAATGTCGACAAGCTCAAGGTTTCCGGCAAGGCGCTGTACACCTGCATGCTCAACGAGCGCGCAGGCGTAATCGATGATCTGATCGTGTACTTCCTGACCGAAGACTACTTCCGCCTCGTGGTGAACGCAGCCACCCGAGAGAAGGATCTGGCCTGGATTCGTAGCCAGGCAGCCGCCTTCGATGTGAGCGTGACCGAACGCGCCGAACTGGCCATGGTGGCGGTGCAGGGGCCGCAGGCGCGCGCCGCGGTGCAGTCGGTGGTCGGCGAGGCCGGCGCCGCCAGCTTGGCGGCGCTGGGCCGTTTTGCCGCAGCCGAGGTCGATGGCTTGTTTGTCGCCCGCACCGGCTACACCGGCGAGGATGGCTTCGAGGTCATCGTGCCGGCTGAGCGTGTGGTGGTCTTCTGGGACGCCCTGTTGGCCGCTGGCGTCAAACCCTGTGGCCTCGGAGCCCGCGACACCCTGCGGCTGGAGGCGGGTTTGAACCTCTACGGGCAGGACATGGATGAGGACATCAGTCCGCTGGAAGCCAATCTGGCCTGGACCGTGGCCTTCGAGCCCGCGGATCGCGATTTCATCGGCCGCGCCGCGCTGGAGGCCCAGCGCGATGCCGGCGTCAGCCGCGTGCTGATCGGACTGATCATGGACGAGAAGGGCGTGCTTCGGCATGGCCAGCGGGTGCTGACCGCGACTGGCGAAGGCGAGATTCTCTCCGGCACCTTCTCGCCCACGCTTGGCAAGGCCATCGCTTTCGCCCGCGTGCCAGCCGCCGACGCGAACGCCGCAGAGGCCAAGGTCGACATCCGCGGCAAGCTGGTACCCGTGCGCGTGGTCAAGGCCAGTTTCGTGCGCGAGGGCAAGGCGTTGGTCTGAGGCTGGTTGCTGTTTGTCGGGACTCGGGACTCGGGACTCGGGACTCGGGACTCGGGACTCGGGCGAGCTCACATTCTGGCGTCATTGCGAGCGCAGCGAAGCAATCCAGTGCTTCCGGGGGAGTGTTTCTGGATTGCTTCGCTGCGCTTGCAATGACGCCAATCCAGGTGCGCGCCGCCATCAGGCAACAGCCAACAATCAACAACCACCAACCAGCGACCAGCAGCGAGCAACCAACAACCAACAACCGACAACCGCCCCTCCCCCGGCGCCCGCCTTTTGTTATCCTGCGGGGCCATCCTGCAGCCGACGTTGACAGCCATGAGTGAGATTCCCGGCGACCTCAAGTTTCTGAAATCCCATGAATGGGCGCGCAAGGAGGGCGACGGCACGGTGACCGTCGGCATCTCCGATCACGCGCAGGGCTTGCTCGGCGATCTGGTCTATGTGGAGCTGCCGAGCGTCGGTGACCATGTCGATGCCGGCAGCGGCTGCGCTGTGGTCGAGTCGGTCAAGGCCGCTTCGGATGTGTACAGCCCGGTATCGGGCGAAGTGCTCAAGGTCAATCAGGCGCTGTCCGACAAGCCGGAGACAGTCAACGAAGACGCCTACGGCGAGGGCTGGATCTTCGTCGTCAAGCCCGATGATCTGAGCGAATACAATGAACTCCTTGATCCGGATGCCTATCAGGAACTGCTCGATCAGGACTGATGGCCGCCCAGGCTGGGCCAATTAACAGACAAGCTGTACACGTCCGCGTGGCGCTACGGCCTTAGAACGATTAACATTCCGCGCCTTGTCGAGTGGGTGCCCGTTTCGGGGAGAGTTATCTGATGCGCTCTGTGATCGAATTAATCCTCGCGATCGTGGCTACGATCGTGGTCCTCATGTTGATCGGACTGTTCCTGCCCGGCGGTGGCCAGGGGCATGTCGAGCGATCGATCATCATCGAACGTCCGCCCAGCCACGTCTTTGACGTACTGAACAGCTTCAAGCGCTTCAACGAGTGGTCTCCCTACGCCAAGCTGGACCCCAATGCCAGCTACAGCTTCGAGGGCCCCGTCTCCGGTCAGGGCGCGATGATGACCTGGTCGGGCGACAAGGCCGTGGGTTCGGGCCGTTTCGAGATCATCGAAAGCACCCCGACGTCCATGGTCAAGATGATTCAGCGCATCAATGACGGTTACACCGGTACCACCGCTTTCAGCATCGGCACCACCGATCTGGGCGTGAAGGTCACCTGGTCGTACGACGTGGAACTCGGCGCCAACCCGATCGAGCGCATCAAGGGCAAGTATCTGGACTCCTCCATCGGCGGTGATTACCAGTACGGCCTGATGCGCCTGAAGGCGCTGATCGAGTCCAGCGCCTATGCACGCGATTACAGCGATATCACCATCACCGAGTTGGAAATGGTTCCGGGTCCGGCCCTGAAGATGCCGGGACTGGTCGAGGTCTACAGCGCTCGCGACTTCCCGGACCTGAATGCCGGTGTTGCCGACACCATGAAGAAGTTGCAGGCCGTTGTTGACCGCAACAAGCTCGAAGTCACTGGTCCGGCGCGGGTCAAGGTGAATCTCAAGGAGCGTTACCGCCTGGGCTTCGAGGTGATCCTGCCGGTCAACCGTACCGAAGGCCTGCAGCTGCCCGAGGACATGGAGGCGACGGAAACCGTCGGCGGCCAGGCCCTGATGGCCGAGCACGTGGGTGAGCGCCGCAAGAGCAACGTGACCTTCGAGAAGCTTCAGGCCTATGCCACCGTGCGCGGCATGGTCTTCGATCCGGCGCAGAAGGCCATCGAAGAGATCCTGCCTGACCGCGAGGCGCCCAAGGCCCCGGATGCCGATCTGGACGCCTCGATGGCCGCGGCTGATGAGGCCGCCGCAGGCGACGAAGCGGCGGCAGGAGAAGAGGCTGAGGAAGAGAAGGTGATGCTGGAAGTCACCCGCGTCTATCTGCTGCTCGGTCTGCCGAGCACGCCGGTTGATCTGCTCGATCCGGCCGCAGCAGCGCCGGCAGATGCGAGCGAAGCAACGCCGGTTCCAGCCGGCGGCTAGGCCGCGAGCTCAGCGGTCATGATCAAAACGCCCGGCTCGCCGGGCGTTTTGCTTTTTGCCTGACGCACTCATACTGCTGTTGTCATGAATCCATGAGCCCGGTGCTCCGTGCCTGGCGGCCCCAGACTTGCGAGCGCCACCCCGTACCGCTGAGAGATGGAAGGCCCTGATGCCCGCCAATTGCGACTTCGACACACTGGACCTTGATGCCGTCTGGCGCGCCGCCGCGCGCATCGCGCCCTA
The DNA here is from genome assembly GCA_024234055.1 of Rhodanobacteraceae bacterium. NCBI lineage: Bacteria > Pseudomonadati > Pseudomonadota > Gammaproteobacteria > Lysobacterales > Rhodanobacteraceae > Rhodanobacteraceae bacterium. The sequence continues at coordinate 298,699 of JACKOW010000005.1, read as the reverse complement.
CGCGGCGCGCACGCCCGTGCTGCGCAGCCGCAGCCTGGAGGCCGAGATCGGCGCCGAGCTGCACTTCAAGTGCGAGAACTTCCAGCGCATCGGTGCCTTCAAGTTCCGCGGCGCCTGCAATGCGGTGTTCGCGCTCAGCGACAGCGAGGCTGCGCGGGGCGTAGCCACCCATTCCTCCGGTAACCACGCCGCGGCGCTGGCGCTGGCGGCACAATTGCGCGGAATTCCGGCGCACGTGGTGATGCCCGAGAACACCGTCCGGGTGAAGATCGATTCGGTGCGGCGCCTGGGCGCCAGCATCGTCTTCTGTGCGCCCAGCAATCGAGCCCGCGTCGAAACCCTGGCCAGCGTGATTGCCCAGACCGGCGCGGTCGAGATTCATCCCTTCGCCCATCCCGAGGTCATTGCCGGTCAGGGCACAGCGACGCTGGAACTCATTCGCGAAGTCGGCCAGCTCGACGCTCTGGTGGCGCCGATCAGCGGCGGTGGCCTGATGGCCGGCAGCGCCATCGCCGGGCGTGGTCTGTGCCCGAGGATCGATCTCTTTGGCGCCGAGCCCGAAGGTGCCGATGACGCCGCACGCAGCTTTGCCAGCGGCCAGTTGCAGCAGAACGTCGCAGTGGACACCATCAGCGACGGTCTGCGCGCGGATCTGGGCGCACCGAACTTTGCCCTGCTGCGCGCACGCGGTACCCGCATTCTCACGGTCAGCGATGCCGAGACACTGGCGGCCATGCGCCTGGTCTACGAGCGCCTGAAGATCGTCATCGAGCCCAGCTGCGCTACCCCGCTGGCAGCCATCCGCAAGCATCCCGAACACTTCCGCGATCGCCGGGTGGGCGTGATCCTGAGCGGCGGCAATGTCGACTTCGACACGCTCAGACTGTAGTGCCGGCGAGCGCGTGTCCGACACCGAGTCTCCATGCCTTCCTTGCATCTGAATTGCACGGCGAGGCGACAAGCGATCGGGTGAGATCCGGCGCTGAACTGGCGGAATCTGACTGCGCATGCTGAATCCACGAATCTCCTCGACGCTACTGATCTTGCTGCTGGCGGTGGCGTCTGCCGCAACGCTGGCCGCCGATGCCCGCTGGGACTTCGTGGTCGGCCTCGAACCGGCGCAGGAAATCCTGACCGTACGCGGCTGCAGTGCGCAGGCGCAGCCGCTCGTGCGATTGCGCGCCGGTTCGGAGGCGCTGCCCTATCTGCAGTCTCTGAGCCGCGGCGAAGCGCAGACATTGCACCCCGATGCCCGTGGCGTGCGCGTGAGCCAGTGGCAGGCGGGCGAGTGCTTTGTCGCACACATCGATCTGAAGGCGGCCGGACTGGCCGATCGCTATCGAATCGGTCGCGGCAAGGACTACTGGCGGGTGTCGCCAGCGCTGTGGTTCTGGCGGCCGCGTCAGCTGGATCCGGACAGCACGATCGAGTTCCGCCTGCCCGCCGGCTGGTCGGAATCGGTGCCGTGGACACCCATCGACGGCGGACATCGCTACCGTCTGGGGGCTGCGCCCGACGACTGGCCGGCGCAGAGCGCCTTCGGCCGCTTCGAGGAATCCATCATCGAGCTGCCCGGAGGTCGCTTGCGGGTGGCCATCCTGCCGCTGGTGGACGCCGGCAAACGCCAGTCGGTGATGGACTGGTTCAAGGACACGGCGCCGGTGCTGCTGGCCAGCGATGGGCGCGCGCCCCTGCCTGATACTCAGGTGCTGATCGTGCCTTTGCCCGGCGTGAGGGAGCCGGTGCCCTGGGGTCAGGTCTCCCGCGGCGGCGCCGCCGGCGTGGCCCTGTTTGTCGGCGCCGATGCCGGCAGCGAGTCCTGGCGTCAGGACTGGACCACCGCCCATGAGCTGGCGCATCTGCAACACCCTTTCCTGGGCAACCGCGGCCGCTGGCTGGCCGAGGGTCTGGCCAGCTATTACCAGAATGTCTGGCGCGCCCGCACTGGCCAGTTCAGCGCCACCGAAGGCTGGCGTCGTCTCGATGCCGGTTTCAAGCGCGGTCGCGCCGTCGGCAGCGGCCCGCCGTTGGCCGAACTCGGCCGCGGCTGGGGCGGCACCATGCGCGTCTACTGGGCTGGCGCTGCCTACTGGCTGGAGTCCGATATCGCCCTGCGCCAGCACGGCAGCAGCCTCGACGCCGTGCTCGGGGCGTTCAGGCGTCAGCACCTGCCGAGTGAACGCTACTGGCCACCCGAAGACTTCATCGCAGCGCTCGATGCCGAAGTGCCCCAGGCCGGATTGCTGGCCCGCTACCAGCGCTACGCCGTCGACCGCGAGTTTCCGGATCTGCGCGACAGCTATCGCCTGCTGGGGTTGAAGATCGGGCAGATCGGTGAAGAGGAATTGCCAGCGAATGCGCTGCGCGAGTCGATCATGGAGCGACGATAAGGCGGGTTGTCGGTTGTCGGTTGTCGGTTGCCGGTAGGAGCAGGTGTTGGTTGTTGGTGTCGGTATCGGATAGCGCTGGTGATTCTGAGGCGACAGCGTCTGTGGGAGCGGACTCTGTCCGCGATTGCCCTCCCGAGGATGGATGTCGGCAGTCAGGACGCGGTGCTATTCAACGCTGCTGCGCTCTCCATGAACCCATATCGCAAGTTGTTGATTTGCTGTTGTAGGTCACGTTGCTCGCGTAGCGAGCTACGTGACGCAAATGGATGTCACGTAGTCCGCTGACGCGGACAACATGACCTACGACACCGGGTTCATGGCCCGTGCGCAGTGTTGGGCCGACACAGGTGGTTCGCAATGACGCCGGATTCGGGCTGTTGTAGGTCCAGACTTGTCTGGACGCTCTTCGCACAGCGCTGCAGAAGCGTCCAGACAAGTGTGGACCCACAACAGCAAAGGCCGCCCTTACGCTGGTCCGGAGAGCAACAGCGGCGCCGCAGGCGCGGCGCCCTCCTCTCAGCGCAGCAGCAGGGAATCGGCGGCTCGCAATGGCAGCGCCAACCCGGTCAACCCCCGCCCGGCGGCGCCGGATCAAACACGCCATGGCCACCGGCCCGCAGGCGCTCGACCAATTGCTGGCGGGCGGCCTGCAACTGATCGATCTGCATCAGGGGCCAATAGGCATCGATCAGCGCTTCTTCCAGAGAGCCATAGCCGCAGAGTTGCTCGTGGTAGCAGATCAGGTGCGCGGCGGGCGAATTCGGGCCGCAGTCGGCGCCCAGATCGCAGGCGGCCAGGCGCCAGAGGGCCGAGTTGGCTTCGCCGCCGCCGACAAAAGGCCCCAATTGTGCGCCGCGATGCTGGAAGCGCTCGGCGGCGTCGGCGATTGACTGCAATTCCAGCATTGAAGGTTCGCGTAGCGCCTCGGCCAGGGCCTGTTCCAGCAGGGGGCGCATCGCCGGCACCTGTGCGCGGTCTCGTTCTATCTGCGCCTGCATCGCTCTGGGGTCTGAATAGTCCATTTCGGTTTCGGCACTCGCCTCCCACAAGCGACGCAGCGGGTCATCGGGGGACAGATCCGACCACACACCCATGATGCCGCCGGACTCTCCAGGCGTGGGACTCAATCGCATCGACGATTGCGCACAGGTCTGTCTGGCCCAGGCTTCGGCAGCCGTAAATTTCGCGGCAGCATCTTCCAGGGCATCTGGCGGCAGCGTCATGCGCCACAGCTGTTCGCGGTCACTGGCAGTCGCCACCGCGCTGGGTAGGCAGGCCATCAGCGTGTGCAAACGCTCCTGCACCTGGGTTCGCTTGCTCCGCTGCACGCCGGCAGGCGCAGCGGCAATGTTTGTCAGCGGCGCCCCCGGCGACTTCGGCTTCGACCTTGGAGTTTGATCGATGGGATGAACGGTCTCCGTTACACCTGCCGCGGAGCGCAGATGGGCTGACCGGGTAGCCGCGGCACTCCGGGTCGATTCGATCTGATCTGGACTGTCTGGTTCGTCTCTGTTGGATAAGAGTAGCGTCCCCATCAGCAACAAGCTGCCGATCAGCACCAGCAGGCCCGCGATCGAGCGCCTGCTCAACCGCCACCGCCGATGGCTTCGTCCGATAGCAGCAGCGCGCCCAGGTCGCCCGCCTGCAACAGCGCCAGAATCTGGTCGCGCTCGGCCTGGATCAGACGCCAGTCACGCGCAGAGACCGACTGCCTGGTGAACTCCTGCATGCTCTCGACTTCGCAGAAGGAGCCGTAGGTGGCGCAATAGTTGTAGCGGATGCCCGGGACACTCGCGCACGGGTAGCCGAGTTCGCAAGCAGCCAAGATCCAGGAATCACTCCGAAACGGGGTGCCCTCCGATGCGTAGGCAGACAGGTCCATCAGCGCCTCCGGGCTGCCCTCCCGGAGCAGCACCAGCGCCGCGCGACGCTGACGTTGCGGCCGCAGTGTGGGATCGATCTCGTATCCTTGGGCCCGAACTCTGGCCCCGGGATGCCCCAGATCTGCCGCCAGTCGAACGCTGTCACGATGCAAGCGCCCGAGTTGTATGGTTCGGGCGCGATTGTCGCCGTGCGGAATGATTCCGCTGCAACGTGCGCTGCCGATCTGTAGCGCAGCTTGGCGAAGGGGGGCATCTGCCGAAGGTGTTGTGACGCCGAAGGCTGATCGGTTGAAATGGGGCTCATGTGCCGAATTCATTTGCGCCATGTGGACCCCCAGGCACTCGTCATAGATATCCCGCATCCGTGCCGCTGCATCAGCATCGCCCTGCGCGGCGCGGCGTTTGAACTCGGCCAGCAATGGCGCAAGATCGTCGGCGGCGACCAGCCGCGCCATATCGTCGGCGAGCTGGGCGGCGCTGACGCGGTAGCCGAGGGCCGGGGCATCGAGGGCGACAGCGGCGTCCTTTGGTGGTCTCGATATTGGAGTCGGTACTGCCGCAGTCTGTCTTGGCGGGGCACTGGTCTGCGCCAGCGCTGCGCCCGCATCGGCCATGATCTCGGTCGCTTGTCCCAGTTCGGGAACCGCCATGTTGCCGTAGTCAACTCCCGCGGACTGGCCGATGTCGGCCTGCCAACGCCACGCCAGCACTGCTCCCATCAGCAGAACAGCAACGCCCAGAACACGCTGGCGGGCGTGCACGGTCGATCAGCCGTCGCTGGTGTATGTTGGGAACAGGCGGGCAGCGCCGCGCTCTCGGATGATTTGCAGCAACTCGTCGCGTGACCGGAACACTTGGTCCGAGTTCTCCTCACCACGTGATGCGCGAATGGCGGCGGCGAGATCGGAGTAGCCGCAGACCAGGCGAACCAGACAGAGGTGATCCACCGCGCGACTGCCGGCGCCGCAATCGAGTCCGAATTCGCAAGCCAGCAGCAACCAGGCATCTGCCACGGTCAGGTTCGCGCGATCGATGCCGAACTGGTCCCGATCCGCGCGGGCGGCCATTACCCAGCCGATACGGGCGATGCCTTCGGCGTCGCCGCTATCGATCAGCTGTACGGCCAGACGGCGGAAACTGTCCCCTTCCATGGTCGTACCCTGCGCCAGGAGTCGCGCCAACGGGTCGCCCTGCGCTGCAGCGCTTCCAAGTCGTTTGTTGGAGTCCGGATCGGCCATGATGACCCTGCTGCTGACGACGTGCTTGAGGCCGGCACAATCGGCCGAGCGGCGGGCCAGCGCCGCGGCGCGCTCGGCCCGGGCGGCCGCATGGGCTTCCGGGGGCTGGGTTTCCGCCAATCGCGCCTCGAAGCGCTGCTCGCTCTCTGGGAAAGCAGCCATCGCTGCCTCACCGCAATCGCGGTCGTGCAGGAAGCGCAGCGTCAGCTGGCGCGCTTCGGAGGACACTTCATCGGCGCTGGCGACCGTTGCGGCAGTCAACAGCAGCAGACAAAGCAGGCAATCACGCATCAAGGTCATCAAGGTCTCCGGTTGGCCTGAAGTGTAGCGGACAGTGAACCGAGCTTGGACCCGTGACACCTGGCAGGGTTCCCCGCCCTGTGGGAGCGGCTTCAGCCGCGATCGCCCTGTCGCGGCCGAAGCCGCCCTCACCAAACATGCCGCAAGTAGCTGAATCAAAAACATTTTCCGCAAAGGACGCAAAGGACGCAAAGTCGAGCGATTCCGAGGTGTCGGCTGGCGCTGTCGCTAGAGATCGCGTTCAGCCGGCCAACCTTTGAAGTCTTCGCGTCCTTTGCGTCCTTTGCGGACAACAATGAACCCCCGAGATCGCCGACCGTTTGATGCGCGAACAAGCGCACCGCCAGGGGCGATCGCGGCTGAAGCCGCTCCCACAGGAGTGCTACAGCCCTCGCTCCGCGCACAGGGCCACGACGTGCGCGTGGCCGGCGCGCAGGTCGCGGGCTTCGAGGGCGAACACACCCATCTGGCCCACGCTGAATTCGATCCAGTCCATGGGCAACTCGGGCAGCAGGCGCTTGAGCGCGCGCTCGGCTTCGCCGACCTCGACGATCAGCAATCCCTGCTCGGCCAGATGGCTGGGGCCGTCGCGCAGGATGCGCAGGGTGGCATCGCAGCCATCGGCACCCGAGGTGAGGCCGAGCTTGGGTTCATGCCGATACTCGCCGGGCATGGCCGCGTACTCGGCGTCGGTGATGTAGGGCGGATTGGACACGATCAGCTCGTAGACCTCGTCGCCCAGCGCCGAGAACAGATCCGACTGGATCAGCCGCAAACGCGATTCCAGCCGGTGCAGCGCTCGATTCTCGGTGGCCAGCGACAGCGCATCAGCGGACAGATCCAGACCATCCACCTGCCAGTCGGGCCGATGCACCGCCATGCCGATGGCGATGGAGCCGCCGCCACAGCACAGGTCCAGCGCACGGGTGACCGTGCGCCGACCCAGCCAGGGCTGGAATCCGTTCTCGATCAGTTCGGCGATGGGTGAGCGTGGCACCAGCGCGCGGGCATCGCTGCGCAGGGTCAGGCCGGCAAACTCGGCGCTGCCGATCAGATAGGCCGCCGGCACACGCTCGCTGATGCGGCGCTCGATCAAGGCACAGACCGCGGCGATCTCGACGTCGAGCAAGCGCGCCTGGGCAAAGGGTGCTGGCAGCCTGGCCGGCAGATGCAACGCATGCAGCACCAGCGAACGCGCTTCGTCGAGCGCGTTGTCCTCGCTGTGTCCGATCAGCACCCGCGATGCCCGCAAGCGCCCCGCGCCCCAGCGCACGCAGTCGGCGAGGGTGCGCAGTGAGGCCGGGACCCGGGACTCGGGACTCGGGACCTGGGTAGAAGCCGGGACTCGGGACTCGGGACTCGGGACTTGGGTAGAAGCCGGGACTCGGGACTCGGGACTCGGGACTCGGGTAGAAGCCGGGACCCGGGACTCGGGACTCGGGACTTGGGTAGAAGCCGGGACCGGGGACCCGGGACCGGGGACCCGGGAAGGCGGTGGTGCGCTGGAATCAGTGTTCGGCACGGGGGCGGTGTTCACTCGGTTAGGTGTGTGGGAGTTGGCTTCACCGTGGGAGCGGCTTCAGCCGCAATCAGGTTGGTGCGGCGGAAGCTGCTCTCACCAAAAATGCCGCAAGTATTTGAATCAAATACATTTTCCGCAAAGGACGCAAAGGATGCAAAGTAGAGCGACTCCGAGATTTCGGTTGACGGCGTCGCCAGAGACCGTGCTCAACCGGACAACCATTGAAATATTCGCTTCCTTTGCGTCCTTTGCGGACAAAAAATGAACTCTGAGATCGCCGACAGTTTGATGCGCGAACAAGCGCGCCGCCAGGGGCGACCGGGACTTCCGCCAGACATTAGGTAATCCTTCGAGTTTACGGCTCAAAAAACAGGTGTAGGGCGCAGGTGTCCAATCACGACGTATGATCTGACCGAGCCGCGACGTGGGTCCCCTGCCCCCTGCCCCTTGCCCCCTGTTTGAGGCGACCCGGAGTCCCCAGGCACTGCGGCCGCCTCACACCCCCACCTCGCCATCATCCAACTCGCTGCGATACTGCACCAGCTTGTCGCAGACCTGATCGTGCACTCCGATGCTGAGCTCAGCGTCGGCGCCCAGCAGCGCCCGCATCGAGGCTTCCACCGCCGCCAGATCGACCTGCTGGCGACCGTACAGATCCAGCTGGAAACTGGCGTCGGCGCGCTGCAGCAGCGCGTACTGGGGCAGGGCGTAGGGCTTGAGCGCGTGGGTGATGTCGATGTTGTTGATGTAGCTACCGAGTGTGGTGCGAAAGCGCACCGGCGCCCGTCCGGCCAGGCCGACCAGCACCCATTCGCCGCCGCGCTGCTCCAGCGCTGCATGGTCGCCCGTGCGGTAGCGCAGCAGAGGCAGACAGACATTGAAGCCGCCGGAGAGCGTGATCTCGCCGCGTTGACCGGGCGCCACCGGCTCGCCCTCGTCATCCAGGATCTCCACCGCCATCTCCGGCTGCAGCAGCACATGGGCGTCCAGCACCGGATCGTGGACGGCGATCGGGCCGGCCTCGTTGAGCGAATAGAGGTCCAGCACCGGGCAGCCGAAGCGCTGTTCCAGTTCGGCGCGCAGGCCGGCCAGCAGGGTCATCGAGGTGCTGAGGATGGCGCGCGGACGATGCCCGAAATCGATCCCGATCAAAGCCGCCAGCGACAGTGGATCGCCGGTGATGACTTCGGGCTTGAGCGCATCGATGTAGGGGCCGCGATGGGCGGGATCGCGCCAGTCGTCCTCGTGCAGATTGATCTTGGCCAGCCCGCATTCGCCGCGCTGCGGCGTAACCGAGACATAGGTGAAGCAGCGCTGCTGCCAGCCCACCAGCATCACGCCGACGTCGCCCGGGCCACTCTGAAGCTCGACGCCGAAGCGCCGCAGCGCGCGCTGGTGGAAAGCCAGGTAACGTGCCGCCACCAGCGGATGCGAAGCGATCAGCAGCGGCTGGCCGGTGAGCCCGGTGGTGCGGAAATTGATCATCCGCTCGGTAGGCTGGTCGTCTGGGACGAAGGCCGCGATGTCCCGCGCCAGATCGCCGCGGCTGATGGTGGGCAGATCGACAAGCTGCTCGGGCAGGCTGCCGTAGCGCCGATAGTGTGGTACCTGGGTCAGCGCATTCGAGGCGTAGTCGCGCAGCCAGGACTGTGAGAAGTCAGCCCTGGGATCGACCGGGGCCTGCTGCATCCGCGCGGCGAATTCCATCACCGCGGGCAGCTCCGCCGGCAGCAAGCGATGACCGCTGCTGTTGCGATAGATCGGCGCCTGTGGATGTTCGCGCATGAAGCGCAGAATCTCGGCGCCGGCCGGGCTCAGACCCGGATAGCGTTGCGCATCGGTGGGACTGCTGTCATCGCGCACGGGGCTACTCCCTCGACCACTTGTCGGCCGATTCTTCCGCCGCCTTGCGCGCCAGCGCCTCGCGGATCAGGCGGGCGCGCTCCTCGGCGGCGCGCGTGGCGGTCGCCAGGCGCGCACGCTCGAGCGTGCTGACCGTCAGCCAGCGATCCTCGGCCACGTTCTGGCTCTCGCCAGCCGGGCGCAGGCTGGCGCTGCGCAGCGCCAGCCGCGACAGTTCCTCGCGGCGCTCGTCGTTGTCGACAAACTCCTTCGCTGCGACCTTCTCGGCGAGTCCATTGGCCTCATCGTAGAGCAGTGCCAGCACCTGTGCAGACTTGAGTTTGCCGCGAAAGGCCGGGTCAGTGAGCAGCCAGCACAGAATCTGTGTGAGCATGCGCGGATTGCGCTCCTTGCTGCGGTCGCGGCCGACGAAACGCTGCAGCTCGCTGGCCTTGGCGCTCAACCCGAGCGCGGTCAGCACATCGGCGACCAGCGCCGGCACATGAACGCTGCCGCTCTTGCCGAAGACCGGTTCGCCGAGGAAGGGCGCCGGTGTTTCCAGCAGGCGCCGGGTCAGCTGTTCCAGCGGTGGTCCTTCCTGGCTCATGCGTAGTCTCGGTCCCGGACATCGGGCGGTACCCGCTGCAAGTCTACGACGCGCGTCGCTGCACTGCCGAGCCGCCCGGGTAGTTCGAACTTGCCGAAGACCTGAGTGCTCGGACAATCGCCACAGGACTGGGCACAGCGAGCCCTGCGGGCGGCGCGGAAGCGCGCAGGCAACTCGGCCAGGTCATTGATCTGATCCAGCGACACGCCGTACTCGGCCACGGTGAACGCGCAGGGCGCCATGCGGCCGTGTTCGTCGACGAACAGGAACTGGGTGCCGGGGTCGCAGTCGGCCACCGGCCAGCGCTGGCCACGCGCGGCGGCGTGCAGACGCCGCAGATAGGCCGGGTCGCCGCTCAGCCGAAGGCCTGAGCGCGCGAGTGACTCGCGTAGCCGCGGCAAGGCCTCGGCAAACTCGGCCCAGGCCGGCGCCGACACCGCTTCATCGGCGTGAAATTCGGGGCGATCCCGGCCGCCGAGCAGATTGAAGCTGAGCTCATCGACGCCGGCCTCGGCCAGTGCGCGGCAGAGCTCTGCAAACTGGCCGATGGTCGAGCGCATCAGCACGATGTTGGCGCGCAGCCGGATTCGACCGGATCCTTGCCCGCGATCACGGGCCAGCGCCTGCAATGCCGCCAGCACGCGCGCGTAGCCGCCACGCCAGCCGCGCATCCGATCGTGCTTGGCGCCGATAGCGTCGACACTGACGGTGAGTTCGTCCAGATGATCCAGCACCGCTGCGCGCGTGGCCGGGCGCCACAGCGTGCTGCCGTTGGTGGTGGCGCTGACCGCAATACCCGCGGCGCGTGCGCGGGCACTGAAGTGCACCCAGCGCTTCCACAGCAGCGGTTCGCCGCCCAGCCAGCTGAGCAGGGGCGGGGCGTCACCGACAGATCGATGGCGGGTGCTCATCAGGGCGATCAGATGTTCGATGTGCGCTTCGCTCAGGGTTTCGCGCGCAAACCGCAGACGTTGGTCATAGGCACAGAAACTACAGATCAGATTGCAGCGGGTGCTGACACGGCAGACGACGACCAGTCGCGGATTCGCAGGGCGTAGGCTCATGGGCATCGAGTATTGCAGTCCAGCTTCCCTGTGGGAGCGGATTCATCCGCGATCAAGCGACCTCGGTAGGAGCGACCTCGCGTCGCGACCGCGGTGTTTTTGTGTAACCGCGAACACCGGGAACCGCGGCGAGCGGTGTTCAGACATTGAACGCAAAGAACGCAGAGGACCGCCGAGAACGCAGAGAAGAGCGTCCACAGATTCGCTTTGCTTCTCTCCGCGTCCTCCGCTACCCTCTGCGTTCTCCGCGTTGAAGCTCCTGCTGGAGGCCTGCGCCGTCTGCCAGTGCCCGCGAGCGCCGAGCTGCCGGTCGCGCCGAAAGGGCACCTGCAGGGAGTTCGCTCCTGTGGGAGCGGATTCATCCGCGACGGGCGTACTGGCGGGTTTGACCAAGTGCGATCGCGGACAGAGTCCGCTCCCACAGGTAAAGTCGCTCCCATAGGTGAAGCTGGCCCGCAGGAAGCACGGCCGCCGAGCAGCGGCTTAGTCCGCCGCCAGCACCAGCTCCAGCACGGCATCGCCATAGCGCTCGAGCTTCCTGGCGCCGACGCCCTGAACTTCACCAAGCTGGCTCAGGCTGTGCGGGCGTTCGTTGGCGATGGCGCGCAGGGTGGCATCGTGGAAGATCACGTAGGCGGGCACATTCTGTTCGCGGGCGAGCTTGGCGCGCAGATCGCGCAACTGCTCGAACAGGGCATCGTCGGCTGGATGCGCGGAGATTGAGAATTTGGTGCGCGGCGCCCGTTTGCGCTCGCGTTCGACCCGCAGGTTGAGCTCGATCTCGCCACGCAGCAGTGGTCGCGCCGCTTCGCTCAAGCGCAGCGAGCCGTAGCTGCCGGCTTCCACGTCCAGATAGCCGCCCGCGACCAGTTGCCGGAACACGCTTTTCCACTGGCGCTCGCTGATGTCGGCGCCGATGCCGAAGGTCGGTAGCCGGGTGTGGCCGAGATCGACCACGCGCTCGGTCTCGTTGCCGTGCAGCACATCAGTCAGATGGCCAACGCCAAAGCGCTGGCCGGTGCGATAGACGCAGGACAGTGCCTTCTGCGCGGCTTCGGTGGCATCCCAGGTCTGGGGCGGTTCCAGACAGTTGTCGCAGTTGCCGCAGGCGCGCCCGTAGTCCTCGCCGAAATAGGCCAGCAAGGCCTGGCGGCGGCAGCGCACACTCTCGCAATAGCCTAGCAGCGCGTCCAGCTTGCTGCGTTCCAGGTGTTTGCGCTCTTCGCCGGCCTCGGAGCCGTCGATCATCTGCCGCAGCAGCACCACATCACCCAAGCCATAGACCATCCAGGCCTCGGCCGGATCGCCATCGCGGCCGGCGCGGCCGGTTTCCTGGTAATAGCCCTCCATCGACTTGGGCAGATCCAGATGCGCCACGAAGCGCACATCGGGCTTGTCGATGCCCATGCCGAAGGCGATGGTGGCGACCATGACGACGCCGTCCTCGCGCAGAAAACGGGTCTGATGCTCGGCTCGCGCGGCGCTGTCCATGCCGGCGTGATAGGCCAGCGCGTGGATGCCCTGGGTGCGCAGGAACTCGGCGGTCTCGTCGACCTTCTTGCGCGACATGGCATAGACGATGCCGGATTGCTGCGGGCGTGCCCGCAGGAAGCCCAGCAGCTGCTTGCGTGGGTCGAGCTTCTCCTCGACTCGGTAGCGGATGTTGGGGCGATCGAAGGAACTGACGAATTGCCGCGCTTGGCCGAGGTTCAGCCGCTCCACGATCTCGGCGCGGGTCGGCGCATCGGCCGTGGCCGTGAGCGCCACCCGCGGCACCTCGGGCCAGCGCTCGTGCAACACCGTCAGTTCACGGTATTCCTTGCGGAAATCGTGTCCCCACTGCGACACGCAATGGGCTTCATCGATGGCAAACAGCCCGATCCGGGTGCGCGTCAGCAGGCCCAGGAAGCGCGGCGACAGCAGCCGCTCGGGTGCCACGTAGAGCAGGTCCAGTTCGCCCTCGACCAGCTGACGCTCGATGTCGAGGGCGCTGCCGGCGTCCAATGTCGAATTGAGGAAGGCCGCGCGCACGCCAAGCTGAGTCATGGCCGCCACCTGATCCTGCATCAGCGCGATCAGCGGCGAGACCACGATGCCGGTACCGGCACGCAGCAAGGCCGGAATCTGGTAGCACAGCGACTTGCCACCGCCGGTGGGCATCAACACCAGGGCATCGCCGCCGGCGATCAGCCGTTCGATGATCTGCTGCTGCAGGCCGCGGAAGTCGTCGAATCCGAAGACGCGGCGAAGCAGCTGACGCGGGGATTCTCGTGCTGTCTCAGGCATCGTTGAAGAGCTTGTTGTCCGCAAAGGACGCAAAGGGCGCAAAGAAGAGCGAACTGGATTCCAGGCCGCGGGTGCTTCTCGCCCATGCCCCGAGCAATTGTTCAATGCTCGGCAGTCTCCGGCGGACTGTTCGCGCGCACCACAGTTCACTTGGCATCGGCGACTCGTATGGCTGAGGCGCGACTGGCGACATGGGCCAGGCCGGCAGCGGCCACCAGTACCAGCGAGGCCAGGAAGAAGGCCGCGCCGGGCAATTCGTAGCTGCGCGCCGGGTCGATGCCGGCGGCATAGACATGCGCAAACACATAGGGCCCGATGATGCCGGCGATAGCCGCCAGACTGGCCAGCGCGCCCTGCAGACGGCCCTGCTCGGTAGGGTCGATCTGCCGGGTCATCAAGGCTTGCAGCGCCGGATTGGCCAAGCCCCACAGCGATAGCAAGGGCATCACCGTCCACAACCAGATGCCGCTCGGCGCCCAACCGTAGCCGACAAATCCGATGGCGCCGAATCCCAGTCCCACCATCAAGGCACGGCGCTCGCCCAGCCAGGGCACGATGCGGCGCACCAATCCTGCCTGGACGATGGCGCTCAAGATGCCGACGAAGGCCAGCGTGAAGCCGATATCGCGGGCACTCCACTGGTAGCGATGGGTGGCATAGAGCACGAAGATGGCCGGAAAAACCGTGTGCGCCACTACCGACAGAAAGCTGACTCCCGCCAGGCCAAAGACCTGCGGGAAACGCCACAACCACATCAGCGCCCCGACCGGATTGGCGCGGCGCCATTCGAAACGGTGATGGCGCTCTTCGGGCAGCGATTCGGGCAGTACCAGCAGGCCGTACAGGAAATTGGTCAGGCTCAGGCCCGCCGCTACCCAGAAGGGCAGGCGCGGATCGATGCTGCCGAGCAGACCACCCGCGGCCGGGCCGATGACGAAGCCGATGCCAAAGGCGGCGCCGAGCATGCCGAAACTGGCGGCGCGCTTCTCCGGTGGCGTGACGTCGGCGATATAGGCATTGGCCGTGGCCACGCTGGCCGAGGTGATGCCACCGATGATGCGGCCCAGCAGCAGCAGCGGCAGCGTCTGCGCCAGCGCCATCAGGATGTAGTCCAGCCCCAGGCCCAGATTCGACAGCAGGATCACCTTGCGCCGACCGAATCGATCCGACAGGGCCCCCAGCACGGGCGAGGCCAGAAACTGCATCAGCGCGAACAGGGTCACAAACCAGCCGTACATCGCCGCGCCTTCGGCAGCGGTCGGGAAGAAGCCCGCGATCAGCGGCGGCAGCACCGGAATGATCAGCCCGATGGCCAGGATGTCCAGCGCCACCGTGATGAAGATGAAGATCAGCGCAGCCTTGCGCGGCGCAGCGAGGACGGTCACAGGGTTTTTTCAAGCCAGATGTAGGCGGCGGAGGATAGCGTGGCAGGCAGCGGCTGGCACAGGGAAGGTTCGGCGCGTTTTCCGCAGCAGTGCGCTGCCCAACGATGGATGGTGCAGGGCCGACGGCAACCGTGGCGATGGCGGTTCAGCATGAAACCATGGCGAATCGATGCTGCCTGATGGCCTGGTCGGAACACATCGGCCATCGTCGTGTCCAGCCCAGAGAAGTTGGGCGCACAAGCCGATCGGTTCTCCCGCCGCGCCCAACTGAGGGAGTCTTGGCCGTCTGCCCTGGTCGAATCCTGCACGTTGCCGGGCGCGTTCGATGGAGTGGCCCCAGCAAGCCCATCCCAACCGGAGATTACGACCATGTCTCGCATGCATTCCCGACTCTCGTACCTGTGCGTTGTCTTGACCGCCCTGTTGTCGCCCACGACCAGCCCTGCACAAATCCCAGGTTGTCCGGCTCCGTCGTCGTTGCCGGAATCCATGAAGGTGATGCAACTGCTGCGGTACGGCGGCCCTGAGCCCGTGCAGCCCGGGTCGGCTGTCATGCCGACACCCGGTGTCGGTCAGGTGTTGGTACGCATGCATGCGGCCAGCATCAATCCGATTGACTGGAAACAACGGGAGGGCATGGTCAAGGACTGGTGGCCGCTGAGCATGCCGGCCATTCTCGGTCGCGATGGCTCTGGTACCGTGGTCGGAGTGGGAGACGACCAGTCCCAGTTTCGCTGCGGTGATGCCGTCGTGGTTCTGACCGATTCCCCATCGAATGGCGGCAGTTTCGCTGAATATGTGGTAGTCGACGCCCCCTGGGTGGCCGCCAAGCCTGAATCCATGAGTTTCGTCGAGGCTGCCGCGTATCCCCTGGTCGGCATCACGGCATGGAATGGCCTGGTTCAGACCGCCAAGGTGCGCGCGGGCGAGAAAGTGTTGATTCAAGGCGGCGCCGGAGGCGTTGGATCCATGGCCGTGCAAATCGCCAAGGCCAAAGGCGCCTATGTGATCACCACCGCCTCCGCGGCGAATCGTGATTTCGTGCTGGGATTGGGAGCTGATGAGGCGATCGACTATCGCAGCACTCGCTTCGAGGATGCGGTGGAAGGGGTGGACCTGGTATTCGATACGGTAGGTGGCGACACGCTACGGCGCTCGGTGGCTGTCATCAGGCCTGGCGGGCGACTCGTCAGCATCGCCGGCGCCATCTCTGCCGACGTCTGCAGGCAGGCTCAGATCGAATGTCCGGCCGAAGTCGATGCTGCCGCCGATGCCGGACTGTCCGAGCTGAAGGTATTGATCGACGCTGGTCAGCTCAGGGTTCACGTCGACGCCGAGTTTCCTTTTGCGCAACTGGCTGCGGCGATGGAACGCAATCGCGAGGGGCACACCCGAGGCAAGATCGTCGTGAAAATCTCTCCCGAGTGATCGACACTCTGCGGCGAGGCCCGCAACAGGGTGCCTCGGCCTCGCTTCCCAAGCACTTTGCCAGAAGCGTCCAGAACATCTGGACGCACAGGAGCGCCGCGCCACCAGTGCGCGCAGCCGCACCCTTGCGAGCCAAATCCTGAACGCGGAGAACGCAGAACGTCGCAGAGAACGCAGAGAAGGATCCATTCAGCGCTTTCTCTGCTTTTTCTCCGCGTCCTCTCCGCTTTTCCTTTGCGTACTCTGCGTCCCGCCTTTTACATCCCGTCTGCCCAGGTTTCCGGTCGTCGCCGCCGGTCGCGACGCGAGGTCGCTCCTACGATCGCGCCGCGAGGCGTTGGCGCAGCTACCAGATCCGCACGCGCTCTTCCGGCTTCAGGTACAGCGCGTCGTCGGGCTGCACATCGAAAGCCTGATACCACTCGTTCAGATTGCGCAGCGGACCGTTGATGCGATAACGCGGCGGAGAGTGCGGATCGGCCTGCAGCTGATTGACCAGGGCCTCGTCGCGGTACTTGGCCTTCCATACCTGCGCCCAGGACAGGAAGAAGCGCTGATCGCCGGTCAGGCCCTCGAGCACCGGGGCTTCCTGGCCGTTCAGCGACAGCTTGTAGGCGGTGTAGGCCATCGACACGCCGCCGAGATCGCCGATGTTCTCGCCCATGGTCAGCTGGCCGTTGACACAGTGGCCTTCCAGCGGGCAATTGCTGTCGTATTGGGCACCGAGGGCCGACGTGCGCTGCTCGAAGCGCTTGCGGTCCTGTTCATCCCACCAGTTGCGCTGGATTCCGGCGTGGTCCGACTTGGATCCCTGATCGTCGAAGCCATGGCCCATTTCATGACCGATGACCGCGCCGATGGCGCCGTAGTTGACCGCCGGATCAGCATTCACGTCGAAGAAGGGCGGCTGCAGGATGGCGGCCGGGAACACGATTTCGTTGAAGGAGGAGTTGTAATAGGCGTTGACCGTCTGCGGGGTCATGAACCACTCGTCCTTGTCGCTGGCGCGGCCCAGACGCGCATTCTGGTCGTCGTTGTAGAAGGCGCGCAGCGCACGCACATTGGCCAGCAGATCGCCGGGCACGATGGTCAGCTGGCTGTAGTCGCGCCACTGGCTCGGATAGCCGATTTTCGGACGGAAGCTCGCCAGCTTCTTGTAGGCCTCTTCCTTGGTGGCCTCGCCCATCCAGTCGAGTTGCTCGATATTTTGTCGCAGCGCCCGGCGCAGGTTCTCGACCAGCTCATCCATCGCCTGCTTGGCTTCGGGCTTGAAGTGCCGGGAAACGTAGATCTGTCCCACGGCATCACCCAGTCCCTGGGAACCGCGCGAACCACCGACCAGGGCCACGCCGCGCTTCCACAGTTCCCTCTGGGCCTTCTGGCCCGACAGCATCCGGCCGTTGAAATCGAAACTGGCGTTGTCGATCTCCTCGCTCAGCAGGCTGGCGTGGTTGTCGATGGCATGAAAACGCAGGTAGTCGATCCAGGTGGCCAGCGGCGTGTCGCTGACGATCTCGATGACCGGATTGACGGCGCTTGGCGTGAACACATTCACTTCGGCCGGGGGCTCCATGCCATCGGCGCGGAAATGCGCGGCCCAGTCGTAGCCGCCATACTGTCGCTCGAAATCGGCAAAGCTCATCAGGTTGTAGGTCTTCTCGCGATCGCGCATCTGCGCGCGATCCCACATCTGGCTGGCGAGCCGAGTCTCCAGGGCCAGGATCGCCTTGGCACGCTCGCCCGGCTTGCTCACGCCCACGAAGCCGAGCATGCGCTCGATGTGCTTGAGGTAGGCGGCGCGAATCTGCACGAAACGCTCGGCCTGATTGAAGTAGTAGTCCTTGTCGGGCAGGCCGAGTCCGCTGACGCCCACATTCAGCAGATAACGATCCGGGTTCTTGCGATCCAGACCGACGCCACCCCCCAGCGGCGAGATAGTGCCGTCCACGCCGGAGCGCCCGAAAGCCTGGGTCAATGCAAGTCGCGAATCAATGCTCTCGATCTGTTTGAGCAAAGGTCGGATCGGCTCGATACCCGCCGCGTTGCGTGCGGCCACATCCATGTAACTATTGTACAAATCGCGGATTTTCTGCTCGTTGCTGCCGGCCGGAGCGTTCGACTTGGCCATCTCTTCGATGATCGCCCGCACCTGTATCTCGGCCTGATCACTGAGCGTAGTGAAGGCACCGTAGCGGGTTTCGTAGTCCTTCAGCTGGTAGCTGTCGTGCCACTTGCCGCTGGCGTAGCGATCGAAGTCATCGCCCGGTTTGACGCTCTCGTCGCGCTGCGACAGGTCAATGCCGAAACTGCCGAGCTCGGCTTTGGCCGAGGTTTCGGCCAGCGCGAGGGGCGCCTGCAGCGCCAGCATCAAGCAACACAGCAACTTCGTGCTTTTCATCGACAGCCTCCCGGGCAGAAAGGCCGCGAAGGGTAGTCCTCACAGCATGAAGCGCATGTGCCGAAGGTTGGGGGGGCGCGAGTGCGCGAGGCACGGGGCACGGGGCACGGGAAGTACTACGGGCTTTGAGGCTGTTGTACGTCCAGACAAGTCTGGACCTGCCACGGCCCGTGTCATCGCGACCCCCGACTTGATCCGTAGAAGCAATCCAGACGCACGGAGTCAGCAGCCCTGGATTGCTGCCCTACGCTCGCAATGACGCCGGGGGGCATGGCCCGTGGGCATTTTCAGACCGAAACAGGTGGCTCTCCATGATCCATATCGCAAGTCGTTGATTTTCCTTTTCCACCTGTAGGAGCGCCCTTGCGGCGCGACCGCTGCTTTGGACGTGCAGCTTGCCGGTCGCGACGCGAGGTCGCTCCTACGGGCGGGTTTGTGGTTCATGGCCCGTGGGCTGTGTCGCGCCGAAACAGTTGGCTGGCAATGACGCCACGATGCGAGCCTTCCTCCGAGTCCTGAGTCCTGAGTCCCGAGTCCCGAGTCCCGAGTCCCGAGTCCTGAGTCCCGACAACCAGCCCCGTGCACCCCCCAATCCCGTAGCATGTGCATATTCCCAACCAACGGAGCCGCGCATGCCTCGCAGCATGACCGCTTATGGCAGTGCCGAAGGCCCAACCGCTGCCGGCCACCTGCGCCTGGAGATGCGCACGGTGAACCATCGTTTCCTCGAAGTCTCCACCAAACTGCCGGAAGAGCTGCGCTCGCTGGAGCCGGCCCTGCGTGAGCGCATCGGCCAGCGGCTGTCGCGTGGCAAGCTGGATCTGTCGGCGCGTCTGCGCAGTGATCCCAACCGCCCGACCACGCTGACCATCAATCACGCGCTGCTCGATCAGCTGACCGGTCTGGTCGACGAACTGACTCGCCGCAACGGGCGCCTGGACGCCGGTCATGCCAGCGATCTGCTGTCCTGGCCGGGCCTGGTGGCCACCGGTGATTTCGATCTGGAGGAACTCGGTGCCCAGGTGCTGCAGCTCATCGATCAGGCGCTGGACGCCCTGGAGGCCCAGCGCGAACGCGAGGGCAAGCGCCTGGCAGAGATCATGCTCGAGCGGGTCAAGGCCTTGGGCGCCGCGCGCGCAGCCGCCATCGAGATGCTGCCCATCATCCGCCAGGGACTGCGCGACAAGCTGATGGCCAAGCTGGCCGAGATCGCCGCCAGCGTCGATCCGCAGCGCATCGAACAGGAAATCGTGTTCGCGCTGCAGAAGATGGACGTGGACGAAGAACTCGACCGCCTGGGTGTGCACCTGGAAGAAATGGCGCGCACGCTCAAACGCAGCGAGCCGGTTGGCCGGCGCCTGGATTTCCTGACCCAGGAGCTGCACCGCGAGGCCAACACCTTCGGCTCCAAGTCCACCGATGCCCGGACCAGCCAGCTCGCCGTCGACATGAAGGTGCTGATCGAGCAGATTCGCGAGCAGGTGCAGAATCTGGAGTGAGTTCCGATCAGCTCCGGCGAATTCCGGTCAAGATTGCCAAGGCGCCTATTATGGCGCCTTTTTCGTTCGGTTAGGTCCGGAAAGCCCCGGTCAATTCCGGTATTCTTGTTGTACCCAATGCTGTACCAACGTGTGCAGAGTTGGCCCAACTTGAGTACAACGGAGCACTTGCATCCATGGGCAAGCTGACTGACGTAACGATCAAGGGCTGGATCAGCGCAGGAGAGCGGTTTGAGGGGCGTAGCGACGGTGATGGCCTATACCTGCGCTACCGGGCTGTGGATTCGGTTCCTCGCTGGCTCTATCGCTATCAACTCGGCGGCAAGGCGCGCGTACTCAATCTTGGCAGCTACCGCGACGTGTCTTTGGCGCAGGCGCGTAAGCTGGGACGGGAAATGAGGGCTCGCGTGGCGCTGGGTTATGACGTCGCCATGGAGAAGCAGGAGCGAAAGCGCGCTGCGCTCGACAAGATTGCATCGAAGAAGGGCGCGCGCACTTTCGGCCAAGTGGCTGACGAGTACTTTGCCGCACAGATACTCGGTCGCTGGAAGCATCCAAACATCGTGCGCAGCCGCATCGAGCGCGACATCAAGCCTGCATTCGGCAAGATGCCGATTGCCGAGGTCCGTCCTGCCAATGTGAGCGCGCTGCTTGCCGGCATAGTCGATCGCGGTGCTCCTACTATCGCCAACGACTGCCTGCGGTGGGTTCGCAGGATCTTCAATTTCGCGGTCAAACGGGAATACTGTTTGCACAATCCGGCAGCGGCATTCGACCTGGCCGACGCCGGCGGCAAGGAAGATTCGCGCACGCGCTGGTTATCCGAAGCGGAGCTCATCAAACTCTTTGCCGCGATGAAGAAGGCCAAGGGATGGGCACACGAGAACACGCTGACGGTGAAGTTGCTGCTCATGCTGGCAACCCGCAAGGGCGAGCTGATCGCGGCCCGAATCAACGAGTTTGATCTCGAAAGAGGCCTGTGGCACTTGCCAGCCGAACGCACGAAGACTGGCGAGGCATTGGATATTCCCTTGCCTACGCAGGCAGTGGAAATCGTGCGCGATCTGATCAGGCTGGCAGCAGGAAGTGCCTGGCTGTTGCCGGCGCGAAAGATGCAGTCGCGGATGGTGCCGTACATCTCCCCGGATACTTTGAACGTGGCACTCGCCCAGCGCATTCGTCCATTGATGAAAGGGGCAGCAGCGTTCTCGCCTCACGACTTTCGCCGAACCGCACGTACACATCTGGAGGCACTTGGCGTAGCCCCGCACATCGCCGAGCGTTGTCTGAATCACAAGATCCGCGGCGTCGTCGGAATCTACAATCGCCATGACTACCTGGACGAACGTCGCGAGGCGCTGCAGCGCTGGGCCGACTGCCTATCCCGCCTTGAGGAAAAGTCGGCGGTAGACGAGCACGATTGACTTCCTTTCCGCGCTGGACACGCTTGCTGGTGAGCCGCTCAGTGCCATGGCCTGAAGATGCGGCAGTTGAGCGTTCAGAAAGGCGCAAATACGTACGAGGAGGTCGCCAATTCACTTACTTTGAGGGCCAGATTGTGGTAACGGCGATGAGATATCCGGGCACGTACGATGCATTTCGAGGGCGTTCAAATTCCTCCGTAATTCACTACACGAGCTCAAATTGAGGCAATAAGGTGGGGTCGGTTCCGACAAAGGAGAGCCGACATGAGCCAAACGCCAGCATCAGATCTGATCCGTCTCCCGGCGGTCTGCCGCAAGACCGCGCTCAAGCGCACGCAACTGTACGAATTGATGAAGCGCGGTGACTTTCCGCGTGCGATCCGGTTGTCGCTTCGAAGCGTTGCCTGGGTGAGCACCGAGGTCGACGAGTGGATTCGCAACCGGATTGCCGCAGCACAGGCAACGAGCGCTAAAAAGGGGGGCGAATGAAACTCCCAACTGCGCACCCATCCCCGCCTCGGGTCGGAGCTACTTTCCGGCCCACCTCGCTTCTTCACCTCAGGAAAGCCGGCGACGAAATCCTGGCGCTGATTCGATCTGGCACCGAAGTCCAGCTGTGGCGCATTGCGACTGCTGACTTCCCAGGCGTGGCTCTCCTGTCCGCACATGAGCGCGCCCAGGTTGAAGGCGCGGTGCGAACTCTGCATCGGGATCTGGAGGCAGGAAGATGAGATCTAGAAATGAAAACGCCAGCCCCTTGAGCAAGGGCCGGCGTTCTGGAATGAGCGCATTGGTCAAGGCGCGCTTGAAGAATAGCGCTGCAGACGTGCAGACGTCTACACTTCCGCGGAGGGCGTGCCATGCAGCTGGAACATGAGCCGCGCCGACGAGCCCCCGCTGATCAGGAGCCACTGCCCGAAGTGAAACTCTTGCGGGGCGACACGATCGTGCCGGAGCCGATTAGCTGGCTCTGGGATGAATGGTTGGCGTGTCGCAAGTTGCACGTGCTGGCCGGCGCGCCCGGAACCGGTAAGAGCACAATAGCTTTCGCATTCGCTGCTGCTGTATCGGCCGGGGGCCGATGGCCGGATGGAAGCACGGCGCCGCGCGGCAACGTGCTGATCTGGTCCGGCGAAGATGGTCCAGCCGACACCATCATGCCGCGCCTTCTGGCGGCTGGCGCCGATCCTACGCGCATATTCATCGTCTCGGTAACGGAGACCAAGGGCGAGCGGCGCCCATTTGATCCGGCCAAGGACATGGACTCGCTGCACTATCAAGCACAACTAATCGGCGATGTGTGCTTGCTGATTGCCGATCCGATTGTCAGTGCAGTGACCGGCGACAGCCACAAAAACACCGAGGTCCGCCGTGCGCTGCAACCACTGGTAGACCTTGGCGCTGCACTGAATTGCGCAGTGCTCGGGATCAGTCATTTCAGCAAGGGCACGAGCGGCCGCGATCCGACCGAGCGGGTTACAGGCTCGATTGCCTTTGCGGCTCTCGCGCGAATTGTGCTGGCAACCGCCAAGCCCGAAGCCGAAGGGCCGCGCATCCTAGCGCGCGCCAAGTCCAACATAGGCCCGGACTCAGACGGCTTTGAATACGAAATCGCGCTGGCTGAAGTGCCCGGCCATCCCGAGATCACCGCAAGCCGGATTGTCTGGGGTAGTGCGATAGCAGGATCAGCCCGGGAACTGCTCGGCACCGCTGAGGAAGTACCTGACGACGACCGGCACACCGACCCGACCCCAAGGACGCAGGCTGCGGACTGGCTCCGAGAAGTGCTGAGCGATGGACCGATCCCAGCGCAGGAGCTCAGGAAGCTCTGCGCGCCGAACGGCATCTCGTGGCGAACCTTACATCGCGCACGCGAGGCAATCGGTGCCATCTGCTATCGGGCTGGCTTCGGGCGGGGGAGCAAGGTGTTCTGGGCACTACCTGGCATGCATGCCACCAATGGCGAACCTGGCACGTTGGCACATATGGCAGATGGTGGCATGTATGAGCCCGAAGACCCCGAAAGCGCCATACATGCCACCGGCGCGACAGAGTGTGGCAAGAATGAGCAAGGCACCGCCGAAACCGCCATAGGTGCCACCGAAGCCCATTCGTGCCACCTGCCAGAGTCTGGCGAAGCCGGCACGTATGGCTACAGCGCCGATGAGGTGCTGATATGACCGCTGCCCGGATTATCGAAATGGCAAGTGCCGCGGGATTGTCTCTGGAGGCCAAGGGGCCGCACTTGTCGGTGCGCCCCGCCGGGAAACTTACCGCTGAACTGCGCTACCTCCTCGCGACGCACAAGCCCGAGCTAATGGTCTACCTGGGGACTCTTGGAGCCGCGTCAAAGATCTGGCGCCCCAACCGCGCTTGGACCATTTTGCTTTCCACCGGCGAGCGGTTCACGGCCGTGAACACGACGAATGCTGGACGCGACGAAATGCTGGCTCTGATGCAGGAACAGTTCGGTGGCACACGTGTCTGCGCGGTGGAGGAGCCATCTTGAATCGGCGCCCCGGTCATGGCGGATCAGTCCTCGAAGCCCGAAGCAAGCATGCGCTCGGATTCCGGGTAGTACCGGACATTCATTCGCAGCGTGGAAAAGTTGAAGATCACTGTAGCAATGACACTGCTGCCAATCGCACAGGATCCAGCGACCGTGTTGATCACGGGCGCCAACTTGCCGGTTTCGGTGAACTCACTGCCGATGCGCTCGAATACGTATGCCGCTGCTGCGGACCGTACACAGGCGGTTTCCCCGAGGATCGATACTGATGTTCCGAAGGAGTCGCTGGGGCTGCTGTCGCTTGCGACTTTCCGCCCGTCCAGCATCCACTGTCCTGTGACGAGAGAGTAGAAGTACACGGCCCCGGCATCGGCCCCGACAATCGGATCGTCTTCGCCTGCCGCGCCAACCACCAGCTTCCCGCCATGAATGGCAATGGCTGATCCGAATCCCGCATACGATTGCGGATCGGGTGCGCTGAGTTGCTGAACTTGAACGTAGATGCCATTGGTCTGACGGAAGAGATAGACGGCACCCTCGGATTCGTTCACGCGCTCCGACTCAGGTGCGCCCACGACCAGCCATTCTCCGTCAGCGGCGACCGAGGAACCGAAACGATCAAATGATTCTCCGTCGTAAGCTACGACGGACCCTTCCAGTTCCCAGCCGGGGACTCCGCCCGCCAGGCGCGCATAGACGTAGACCAGTCCGCGCTCGACGAAGAAACCGGGAGCGGCAACGAATAGATGATCGGGCGTGATCGCGAGGGCTTCCCCGTACTTCAGGTCCATCGTGGGCTGCGCTGGCGGTTGCAGGAATCCGGTCTGCATCCATATGCCACCCGTTTGCTCGTAGGTTCTCACTATGCCGCTTGATGACGGAAACTGGGTCGCCCGCCTGGCTTCGGTGACCGCCATTAGCCCGCCCGACGCTGCCACCCGGTAACCAAACTCGGCGCCCTGGCCGATCTGCGCAGGCTGGAGATCGAATACAGGCGATGGCTGTGCCGGATCCAGGATCGACACAATGCCGGTCAGCATGGTGTTGGGTCTGCCGACGGCAAATCCATCAGCCGTCGCGACCAGCGAAGTGGTTGGATCTGCGTTCCAGAGCGTGGTTGAGCCGACGACTGGCCAGAGCGGCGAAGCCTTGACGGCGAAACTTACCAGCAGCAGAACCAGCGGAAGGAAGCGCATGACACCCTCAGAGTGTACTTCCCGAGCAGACTACTCCTGAGCCGCATATGCTGCCGAGTGGCTCTCTTACGTTGAGCTGTTGCTGCCGCAGCAAAACCAGCTGGGCTGGTCAATCGGGCGCGAAACTCAGCCCAATTCCTGAGACCGCGGCGCTATGAACTACTGGGAGCCAGCCAGCGTTTCAACCGAATCCAGAGCGTCGCGCCCAAAATGCCGGAAGAACTGGTGACCGTGGGCACAATGTAGACCCGCGTCGCCTCAGTGATGTCCAGATACTGCGACGTGCCGTCGGCATCGGACGTGCTGGCCTTCGGCAAATGCGAAGCCAATTCCCTCCCGCTGATGTGCAACACCATGGGTACGCTCTGCGGAGTTGATCGCATCTGGAGTAGGCCCACCCAGTGCCACGCTGTAGGGAATCGTCAGAGCGCGGCGCGTGCGGCCTTTTGGCGAGCCAGTGCCTCCTTGGCGGCCAACAGGGCCAGGGTATCGTTTCCGGCGGTCTGCAAGGCCAGCCGCTGGCGCACGGCAGCGGCGATGGAGCGTGCCACGTTCGCGCGCACGCCGCGCAGCTGCAGGCGCTCGAACAGCTCTGCAAGGCCGCGCTGCTCGACCAGAACGCCGATCAATTCATCCGCATAGGATTCAGATACCACCAGCACCTGCGAAAAATCGAGCACGACATGGCCGTCATCGAGCAGGGCATCGATGTCCTTGCGCAGCCTCGCGGCCGAGTGCCGCGATGCCAGATCAGTGTCGGTGAATACGTGTTCGGTTTTCATGGTGGGCTCCCCATCAGGTCGAGAAGCGATTGGCCAAGTTCGTCCGGTTTCGTGTCCGCTGCACGCTGGCGCACGCGGCTGGTAGAGAACCGGCAAGCCAAGGCTACACCCTGCCAAGGGCAGGAACAGTGAATGTAGGACGAGCGGCCGGACTGGTCAATCAAATGGAGCATATCCCCCGAAGCCAGCCACAAATTGCCTCCATAGCGTGTCACCAGGGAGGTCAGCTTGAACAGGCCGAGTCCCATGTGATGGTTGCCATCGCTCGCGGGCCTCGCATCGCGTCCAATCGGATTGCCCATAGCATCTTCCGGCAGCTGCTGCGCCCATTCATCGTCATCGCGCTTCTTGCTGGAGTGACCCTTCTGCAGGCACCAATCTATGGCGTCCTGGTGATTGGTGATGCCATGGCGGCGACTGACTCCGGAGCGATTCAGTTCGCCCAGAAAGCCTCGCCCGCAATCCGCCAGCGCAAACTCGATGCAGGAATGCTGGCGATCGGTCTTTGGTTCCGCCCATCGCTGCGCCGCAGAGATGCCGGTGCTTTCTCCGTGCGACCAGACGTTATCGTGGAGGTCGCCAACGACGCTGCAGAGTTCGGCGACGAAGGTCGTCAGTTCCGGCTCCGGAAACATGGTGCGGATGCAGCCCGAAACATCTCGGGTGGCCTTGTCGACATCGTCGCGACCGGCAATGACAACCAGCGGGCTGTAATTGGCGCCGCATTGCCAGCGACCGAACGGGTAGCTATCTGTCTGATTCAGGGCAGCCTCTATGCCGAGTGCTTGTGCGTAACCGAAACGGTCGCCCGGAATCCTGAGGTCCGCTACTGACAGATTGCGGCTGCGTGCCCGTGCCGCTACCGCGACCCAATAGCCGGCGCTGCAGTAGGCTTCACTTGGCGGATTGAAGAATCCATCTCGACCGATGTGAGCCAAAGGAACCGTGCGAGTCAGGAGCCGGCGGAGTCCGTACATGGTCTTCTACTTTGCGAATGCTTGATGCAGCAGGGCGTCGAAGGTGGCTTGAGCAGTTCGGCTCCCCTGATCTTGGGTCGCCTGGATAGAACGGACTGCCGCGATTTCCTCGACGAATCGCCGCTGAAGTTCGAGTGGCGGGACCATCAGTTCAAAGGCCTTGAGTTCCTGTGTGTTGATGTTGGCCTGGCCGATGGCGCCGCGGGCGGTGGCGAACAGGACGCGTTTCATGTGCTTCGAGTTCATGGCAGCCCAGATGTACTCCGGGAGCACCAGATCGCTGCGGACTCTGAGTCTTATGAAATAGGAGGCGGCGACTGCAGGCCATCGGCCGTCCCAGAGCCCGGTCTTGCCGACGAGTTCCTTGCTGTTGGTGCGATTGAACAGTAGATCGCCGGGATGCAGTGCCTGACGGGCGAGTTCACCGGGGTCGAGTTCGACGTGCTTGAGATCGGTTAGGTCCAAGTCGCCCGCATAGTCGACATTGCCCATTCGAAGGACCGGAATCCCGGCGCCATCAATGCTCGCCTTGCGACTGGTGCCGTAGTCGCATGCGGCCAGCAGATTGCCCAGCGGACTCATGGGCCAGCCCTTCGGGTTGCTCGCCGGGTCGCCGAAGCGGTCGAGGAACAGGGCCGGGATCAGTTCGGCGGCCTTGCGCTGGGCTTCGCGGCGGAGGCGGAGGATGGCTTCGGCGCGGGAGAGTAAATCGACGATGCGCCTTTGCTCAAGCAGAGCCCTCATTGGGATGGGCAGTGCTTCCACCTTTTGCTTGTTTAGTACGCGTCCTAGGACGGCGTGATTGGCCCCCGAAGAGACGGATGAGCCAAGTAGCGCGTACCGAAGGTAACCGCGATCCAGAACAGTTGAGTCTTTGATGACGAGGGCCGCAATCGCCTCGTTGGTATAGAGCGGAATACCCGCAACAGCCATCTTTCCGATCGAGAGCTTGAAGCTGAACAGCAACGTTCCTGCCGGCACGATTGGAGGCATAGTCGACTCAGCGGCTAACCTCGTAATGCATTCTTTGGTCCCGAAGATCTCCGAGCCGTCGAGTTCGGAGATCGTTACCCACGGCCGGTCGCCGCCCCAGAACGTGGGTGTGTCGCGCCGCGGTGTTCGGCCTATCCGAACGTCGCATAGTTCGCCAAGTTGGGAGAACTTCACGGTCATTGATTCACCAGGAGCTGACGCAAGGCCTCCACCTCCCCCGCAATCTCCAATTCAATCGCCGCCAGTTCATCCAACAGTTCCAGCGGGTCTCTGTGCTCGGCCTGCTGTTTGCTCAACGGACGATGCCGCGAAGCGCTGAGGTTGTAGTCGCTCGTGCGCAGTTCGTCGGCGCTGGCGTACCACCAGTTGGCAGTCCACTCGGAACCGTCATCGGCGGCGATGCGCTTCGAATACCACTCCGCCCAACGCGCGTCGCGGCGGCGGAACACGTCGGCCAGCGCGGGCAAGTCGTCGGCCTCGATGGGTGCGTCGTGGTTGGCGTCGAGCTTGTAGCCATCATTGTCGGCATGCAGGAACAGCACGCGTTCCGTGTGTCCGCCCTGCTGGAAAAACAGCACCGAGGTCTTGACCCCGGAATACGGCTGGAACACGCCGCCGGGCAGCGAGAGCACGGCTTCGACCGTGTGATTCTCCACCAGCATCCGGCGCAGTTCCCGGTGGGCGCCGGTGGAGCCAAACAGCACGCCCTCGGGTACGATCACGCCGCAACGACCGCCAGGTGCCAGATTGTCCAGCATGTACTTCAGGAACAGGATCTCGGTGGCGCCGGTATTGCCGACGCGCACATCGTCGACGATACGGTCGCGGTCGATGCGGCCGGAGAAGGGCGGGTTGGCGAGGATCACGTCAAAGCTGGTCGGCAATCCCAGTTCGGCACGCTGATCGTCGTCCAGGGTGCTGGTCAGCACGTTGCGACGCAGGATGCGCACGTTCGGGAGCCCGCGCAGGCTCAAGTTCATGGTGGCGAGGCGCACCATCTTCGGGTCGACATCGTTGCCGTAAAAGGTGCGCGACTCCAGCCGCGCCTGGTCGGCCTGGCGCAGGCGGTCGCCGAGGCCACGGCGCTGCGGTTTGCCGTCCACCTCGACGGTTTCCGTCGCCGGCTCCGAGGAGTTCATCAGCCGGATGTGGTTGTAGGCGGCCACGAGGAAGCCCGCAGTCCCCGCTGCAGGATCGTAGATGGTCTCGCCGATGCGCGGATCGACCATGTCGACAATGGTGCGGATGATGTGGCGCGGTGTGCGGAACTGCCCGAGTTCGCCAGCCTGCTTGATCTGTCGTAGCACATGCTCGAAGAGATCGCCCTTGGTATCGGCGTCGGCTTCGTTCAGGCGCAGCGCATCGATGTCGGTCACGAGCTTGGTCAGTACCGCCGGCTCGTCGATGCCGAGGCGCGCGCCATCCATGAAATTCACTGCGGCGTCGGCCGCCATCTCGGCGTGGAATGCAAACACCTCGTCGCGCACGAAGCGCACCAGATTCTCGCCGGACAGGCCGCGCGCCCAGACCGACCAGCGGAAGCGTTCAGCCGGAATCCGCGTGGTGCCGGGCGTAAGCGCATTCATGGGGTTGCGCAGAGTCCATTCACCGGCATATGGGCTGGTGTACGGTTGTCGCAGCACGCGCGCCCGTGCAGCGTTCTGCTGGTCCAGGCTTTCCATCAGATAGAAAAAGAACAGAAAAGCCAGTTGCTCGGCATTGGACACCGGGTCCGGGTAGCCGCCGCCGAACAGATCGTTGCGGATCTGATCAACCTTGCGGCGCAGATCGGGGGTCATGGGCATGGGGAGTTCCTAGTGCAACGGATCGGCTGCAGACGGCTGTTCGCCGGTGCCTGAAGGTGAGTCGGAAGAGAATATGGCCAGCGACAGAGTCGATAACAGATCGTCGAGTGCCTGCCGGCCGCCGAACAACTGACGCGCGCGGGCCTGACCGCCGAGTGAAGTGAAAGCCTGGAAGAAGTCCAGGTGATCCGCTGTGAAGTCCTGCAGCGTAGCCGCATTCGCCCGCAGCGTGCTACCAACCAAAGAGAGCCATCGGCGTTGCTCGGCATCGAGTTTAGCCTCACAGGCGAGCAGCCAAGCCTCGAAGCGCGCGCCGAGCGTCTGGGCGCGGGCTTCAATGGCATCAGGCTGGACCACCCGACCCTCCTCATCCAGCGTGACCCAGGCACGGGTACTTGGATCGATCTGATCGTCGATGTCGAGCGCCAGCAGGCGACGCGTCGGCGTTGGCCTGCGTGGCTGGCGCACGCCGATCACACCGCCCTCAATCATTTCGTCGTTCTCCTCATGGGCATCGGTGACGCCAACGAAATCGAACATCGTGAACGATTGCTTGTTGGGCGCCTTGCGGGATCCGCGCCCGCGCATCTGGCGGTACAGGATTGCCGAGCGCGTGTAGCGCGCGAACACCAGGTTCAAAAGAGAAGGGAAGTCGAAACCGGTATCGAGCATGTTCACTGATACCAGGATTTGCGGAAATGCCTCCTTCTTGAAGCGCTTGATCTTGGCGAAAGCGTCGCAGGTATCGTCCGCGCCGGTTTCGGAGACCACGTAATCCGCGTAGCGCACCGAGGGATGGGGCTTCTCGTCGGCGAAGGCTTCGTCGAACAGGCGCGCCAGAGTCTCTGCGTGTTGCTTGGTGACGGCAAACACCACAGTCTTGCCGGGGATCGGCTTGCGCTGCATACCATTGCGGTCGAGGTAGCCTTTTTGCATCACTTCGCGGAACTCACGCACAATGGCTCGGTTGCGCTCCGGAATAGTGAATCGGCGTTCCAGTGCGCTGGGATCTACCGTGATCGTGTTGGCGTCTCCAAAGGCACGGGTGAGTTCGGCGACGGTGTATGCGTCCATCGCGGACCAGTCGAGTTCCGTCTTCTTCACCTCGAAGCCGCCATCGGCAGCGGTCTTGACCGTTTTAGCCTTGTAGATTTGGTACGTCACCAGCCAGCCATCGGCAATCGCCTGACGGATGCCGTAGCTGTAGGTCGGGCGATCGACTTCAAAGAAACGCAGAGTGTCGCGCACGAAAGCCGTCTCATCGTCGCCGCCTTCGCCCTCTCCTGCCACGCAGGGGGTGGCAGTCAAGCCGACCTGGATTCCGTCGAAGTGTTTCAGCACCCCCGACCACTGGCCGTAGATGCTGCGATGACATTCGTCGGTAATTACCAGGTCGAAGTAGCCTGAGGAATAGTCGCGGTAGACGTTCACCATGCTTTGCAGCGTGGTGATTGTGATGCGCTTGCCGTCGTCGAAGCGTCGGCCGGCGCGAAGCACGTAGGTTGGTAGTTCCGTGAGGTGTTCGTTGAACGATTCGTCCGTCTGCGTCGCGAGTGTGATGCGATCCACCAGGAACAGCACGCGAGTGACAAGGTTGGCCTCGAACAGGCGCTTGATCAGCGCCGCAGCCGTGCGTGTCTTGCCGGTGCCGGTTGCCATTTCGACCAGCAGCTTGCGTCGGCCAAGGCCGATCTCTTGGCAAAGCTTGTCGATACAAGCTCGCTGGTAGTCGCGCCCAGCGATGCGCTTGTCTAGCGGTACTGCGAGCGGATCGCGGCGAAGCATGCGGCTAGCTGCGCGGCGTTCCAGGTCCGCTTGGCTGAAGAAGGTGGCCACAGGCCGAGGGTGCGCCTCATGCTGCCATTCCCAGCAGCGCACCTCGCGACCATTGGCGAGAAACACGAAAGGCACATCAAGCACGCGGGCGTAGTGGACTGCCTGCTCGGCGGCATCCGCCGCATTTCGACTGGTGCGTTTCGCTTCGACGACCGCGAGCGCGCGGCCGTGGCGGTCGCAGAGCACGTAATCCGCGCGCTTTCCGTCGCTCAGGGTCTCCTCAAAACGCACGCTCACGCCATCAGTGACCTTCCAGCCGGCTTCCGAAAGCTGGGCGTCTATCAGCGCGCGCGAGAAGGCCTCGGTTTTCGACATGGCGTCAGGTTGCAACCTTGCATGAGCTTTCGAGGATAGCTGAGACGTCGGTCAGCCCGTGCGGACCTGGACTTGCAGGATGGAAATTGTGCATAAGCCCTCTCTTTGCTTTCGTTTGGCAGGAGTGGTTCGGTGAAACTTGTTGCTGGTGGGCTGAATAACGAACTGCTTGAGTCGCTATTGATTGAAAACATGGACAGCTGCTCACGTGTCCGGGCCGCAGTGGCATATGCCCACATCGACAACATGAAGTTGTTTCATGCCTGCGAGCGCAGCTTGAAACCCTTGCAGTTCTACTGTCGATATGACGCTTCGGTTGCAGTGCATCCAGAAGTTCTGGCCTGGTTCATAAACTTAAGAAGCGCCAACCTGCAATGCAAGCTAGTCCCAGACATTCTTCATTCAAAGGTGATTTGGTGGGTGGACTCGGGAGCCTACCTGGGGTCCGCGAATCTGACAGATCGCGCCTGGTTCGGAAACATTGAGGCCGGAGTCTACCTGTCGCATGACGATCTACTGGAAAGCGGGATGGAGGAATCCCTTCGAGACTTCTTCGAACGTGTAGATGATCGATCGCATGCGCTTACCGAGGAAGTTCAACGCGAGCAGCAGCGCATCTGGGAGCAGCGACAGTCACTTTTTGTTCAGCAGTCGCGCTTGGAGCAGCAATTCGAGCAGCAGCGCCTCTTGCCGCGGCTGCAGGGGCTTGCTCATGTGCGAAAAAAGAGATCGATTGAGGCGAGGTTCCAGGCGTTCGAGAAGGAATGGAATGAAACTTTGCAGATCATGAGATCCATAGGAGAGAAGGTATCCCGCGCCGAGAATCGACCAGCTTGGATCCATGAGGACGTGCCAACGGGTGTCCAGGCGGATCAGTTTCTTCACGCCTATTACTACAAGGAAGTTCGTGATGGCGCTCGACACCCGTACGAGGAGTTTCATCAGCGCCATGTTGGAAACCCCGAACTGGCGTTGCGAGGTGCGATGGCTTGGTGGAAGGCGTCGCGATTCGACTACTCAGACGAGCAAAGGCACATTGAGCACTGGGCGCCAGGGCTCCGCGAGTACATGGCGCGGGATCGAATTCGAGCCCTTTCAGAGGAAGAATTCATTGATGCGATCTCGCGCGTTCACGCCATCATCAACCACGCCATCAAGCGGGAAAACGCGCACTTGGGCCTACCCAGCGCGCCGCAGCAGTTCGACGACAAGGTACGCAAGTTTGGTGAGGTCCTTTGGAGGGCCCGTTCGCCCGCCGGGCGAACGGCCCTAGAGACGTTTGAGTATGTGATCTGGGGTTCGGGTCGGGTCGCCGAGAGGATCTGGAAATCAGCGCGCAGCGACGAATGGCGCATTCCCCATCTTGGTTTCAGCAGTCTGGGGGAGTTGGTGGGGTGGGCTCGCCCGGACATTTTTCCGCCGAGAAACGCTCGAACCAGCAAGGCTCTGCGGGCGTTAGGATTCCCGGTAAGTGTGGGGCTCTAGTGTCGCCGTCAGCCAATGCCTAGCCAGAGCGCGGTACTTCCGACCCCGTAAAGTGGTATTGCCGATATCATGGGCAAGCCGTTGAGCCAGATGACCGGTATTTCCTGTGTCATTGGCTTGCCGACCAGATCAGCGAACTTCTCGGCTTGCTCCCGGTGCCTGAAGGGCTTTGTCATGGGAGCTGAGTTTGCGTCCAGTACCCTCCAGCCTTGCTCGCTGATCTCCACCAGTCTATCGGCGCCACGGAAGTTCAATCGAGCGGATGAGTATTCAAGGCTGAGTATTTTGGCAAGCTGCTGGGCGGATTCCGGAAGCTCGCGGCGATAGAGAAAGTCGGGTGGTGCATGGCATCCCCAGCGTAGGCGCTGAAGTTCAGGAGTACTCCAGGCGAGCCCGTCCAGATGCTGCTTCTGCGCGAACCACAGCATGAGTTTCATGGCCAGCAACGGCCATTCCTTGGCGAAGGGTGCCGGTGGGGGCACCGTCTTGCGACGGCGCTTCAGATCGGCACGAGCCTCGAAGTGCAGGTCGGCGTGCCAGTCGCTCTGGACTTCGTCCAGGTACAGTACTCGTCGCCCGTCGATGGTTTGCCGGACGCTGCTTCGAATGTGAGCCAGCACGTTGCGTGTGCCGAAATGGCGCGGTTGGTAGTTGTGCGGCCAGTCGTCGATCTGCACCAATATTTCCCGGTAGCCATTTCCGCCGGGCAGGCTGTAATCCTCCCATCGCGGTGCGTCATGGCTGCGACGCCAAGCGAGGAATCGTTCCGACATGAGTGCTTCTGCGGCATCCATCGCTTGTTGCTCGTCGGCGAACTCTGCAGCGAGCTTGGGCAGTACCGGTCGGCCGCGCTCGTCCAGGATCAGCCATCGGTCTTCCCGATCCCGGAGCAGGTCAGCGAAGAGCGTGCGCCGGAGCAAGGACCAGCCAAAAGTCCGGTGTCGGTAGCGGATGATCTCCAGTTCGTCGCGACCGTTGCCGATGGCGCCGCGGCCGCGCCTGCGCCGCGGAACAATGCGTTCGCAGCAAGTTCGCCAGCCAGCTTTCGTGGCGAAGCCATGCATGCATTCGACAACCAGGCGCGGGTACAAGTGACTCAAGTCCATTCGCTGCAACAGGCGATCGATGGTCGTCGGGATTTCGTTCGAACAAACCGTTCCCACGACTTCCAGCATCGCGACCAGGGCGCTCTGCTGCAGCTCTTCAGCGCGCAGGCCCTTCCCGGTCAATCCGCGCAGCGTCGAAATCCATTGCGGGATAGTGGCTCGGCGCAGGTTCAGGTCGGCGAGCAGGCGCGGCAATGATGGCTGCATTGGCGGTCGGGCCAGTTCCACCGCATAGTGATGGTCCGGTGCTCGCGGGCGCTGATCGAGCTTGCGCCGTACCTTACGAATTCGTGCGAAGAACCACTCCAGAGCACGGGGATAGTCTGGATCTCGTCGGCTACGCATGGAAACCAACCATTCGAGCGCAGACACGCCAAGGTAGCGATACTCCTGAAATCGGTTGGCGGGACGTACCATGTCGATCAACGGCGCGTAGTCCCAGGCGCTGGCGGCTTCCGGCAGCGTGATCCGCAGGCGCCGATGTCGCTCGTCCCAGCGGCTGGCGTGCAGGCCGAACTGGTTGCCGTTCGCTGCGACGAAGTACTTGGGGTAGCTATCGTTGTGCATCACGCCGATCATCCTCGTTCCAAATGGATGGTGCCGGGTAGCGCTGACCCGGATCATCCAAGAACTTTGCGTTCATGGTGATATCGTCGTCGAAGGATTGAATCAGGCCCCCTAAAAAGGGGTTGCTACACTCCGTCGAAGTGCTCCTTGCGTGGCAGCTCTGTAAGAGGGTGCCGGTCTGCAGGGTGATCTAATGTACCCAGCGCTGTACTCAAATCTGGAAGATTCCGCCATGAGCTAAATAGATCAATCGCTTAGGTCTAACCTTCGAGTTCAGGTGCAGAATCTGGAATAGCCGACAGGCAGCGCGGGCGCCGGAATTACCGATGGCGCCGACTGCAGAAGCGAGCGCTCCGCGCCGGCGCGAACTCGAATAGCGGCCCGGGTAGCGCGACCGATCCTGCTCTGAACGCGTAGACTCCGGAGATTGAGGGTAACCCAAGCGATGGTCTGTCCGTGATGACGGCGGCCTTCGTGGGTTGCCGGGATCCGGGCCGGGCAGGGAGCCACCGCCTCATGCAGATGCAGTCATGAATGCCGCCAGCGGCAATTTGTTTGTCATTGCTGCACCTTCGGGTGCCGGCAAGACCAGTCTGGTTCGGGCGCTGGTGGCCGACGACCAGGCTCTGCAGCTGTCGGTATCGCATACCACCCGTGCGCCGCGACCGGGGGAGGTCGATGGCGAGCACTACCATTTCACCAGCCGCGAACACTTCCAGGAGCTGATCGAGGCCGGGCGCATGCTTGAGCATGCCGAGGTCCATGGCAATCACTACGGCACCGGTCGCGATCAGGTCGATCTGGCCTTTGCGAAAGGCCGGGACGTGATTCTGGAAATCGACTGGCAGGGCGCCCGCCAGGTGCGGGAGCGCTTTCCGGCTTGTGTGCTGATCTTCATCCTGCCGCCCTCGCGCGCCGCGCTGCACGAGCGCCTCCAGAAGCGCGGTCAGGACAGCGAGGACGTGATCGCGCGGCGCATCGCCAATGCCCGTGGCGAAATGCAGCACGCCACCGAGTTCGATTATCTGATCATCAACGACCATTTCGACGTGGCCCTGGCGGATCTGGCGGCCATCGTCCGCGCCGTGCGCCTCTCCATGCGCATCCAGGCCCCGCGCCAGGCCGAATTGCTGGCGCAGTTGCTGGCGTAGGCGACCTTGCGTCGCGACCGCCCTGCGACAATCGCGAGCTGCAGTGAGTTGGTGCCAGAAGCAGGACGCAAAGGACGCAAAGGAAAAGCAGAGAGAACGCGAAGAACAGCAGAAGCGAACTTGGATGGGATTCGCTTGGCGTTCCTTGCCGTCCTGCGCCGCGGCCATCTGGCTGCAGGTCGCGACGCAAGGTCGCTCCTACGATGGGTGGGCCCGCAGCAGGGTAATCCCGGGTGTGCCTTTGGCTTACCCCCACCCCTCACTGGCGGCCCATGTCCTGACGGTCATTCGCTGTTCTTGGCGACCTTTCTGCTTTTCCTTTGCGTCCTTTGCGGCCTGCTCTTTGGTCCGGCCATGCGAGCAAGGGGGCTGGTCGCGACGCGGGCCGGTTTCGACGCCAGGTCGGGACTATAACGGCAGGGTGACGCGCACCAGGCAGCCTTGGGCGTCTTCGCGGTTCTGGAGGCTGAGGCTGCCGCTGTGGTTTTCGACGATCTGCCGGGCCAGGACCAAGCCGACGCCGCTGCCGCCGGGCTTGGTGGTGAAGAAGGGCACGAACAGGTTCTCGGTCTTGGCCAGGCCCGGGCCGTCGTCCTCGATTTCGATGAGCGCATGGCCGGATTGTTCGCTGACGCGGATACGCGCGCCGCCGCCGGTCTGCAGGGCGGCTTCGGCGGCGTTCTTGCTGAGGTTGATCAATGCCTGTTCGATCTGGTCGGCGTCGGCGTTGAGTGTCAGTTCCGGCAGCGGGCCGACGCTGATCGGGCAACGCTGTTCCAGTCGTGCAATCCGGCGAACCAGCGGTGCCAGTTCTACCTGGCCCTTGTTCGGTGGCGGCAAGCGGGCCAGTCGCGTGTACGAGGCCATGAAGCGGGTCAGCGATTCGGCGCGGTCGCCAATAATGCCGAGCGCGCCCTGAACATCTTCGCGCCAGTCGTCCGGCAAGGGCTCGCGGGCCACCAGACCGGACAGCGTGGCGGCCATCGAGCGTATCGGCGCCAGGGAGTTGTTCAGTTCATGGCCAAGTACACGGATCAGGCGCTGCCAGGCCTGGCGTTCTTCCTCGCGCAGCGCCCGCGAGAGATCGCTGATCGCCAGCAGCTCATGTGGCTTGCCGCCCTCGCGGAAACTGGCGCGGCGCACTTCGAAACTGCCGGCGCCGCCGGGAAAGGCGCGTTTGAGCGTCGCCGGGGTTTCCACATCGCAACAGGACTCCAGGCCCAGATCCAGCGCAGTGCGTCCCAGTGCCTCACTGCTGCGCAGGGCCAGCAGGCGTTCGCCGGCTGGATTGACCAGCATCAGATGACGCCGGTCGTCGAAGGCAAAGATGGCGATCTCGACGCTGGCCATGACCTTGGATAGCAGCGCGCCGGTTTCCTCGACCCGCAAGCGTTCTTCGCGGAGCGTGCTGGAGAGCGCATTCACCTCCCACAGCACTTCACCCAGCGCGTCGCCGCGCCGCGCGGAAATGCTGCGCAGGCTGTAGTCGCCGGCGCGCAGGGAGTCGAGCAGATTGACCAATGTCAGCAGCGGATGGACGACGGCACGGCGCAGGCGGAACCAGATCCACGCCGATAGCACCACCAACGCGGTCATCGCCACGACGCGGGCGGCGCTCTCCCAGGGTTGCTGCCAGATCAGCAGCAGCGCCACGCAAAGAGCCGGCAAGGTCAGGGCGATGGACAGCAGCGCGACCTTGCGCTCGTAGGCCATGCCGTAGGGTTTGGCATCGGCTGGCGCGGCTGAGGGCGGGCTATCGCTCACGACCCAGCCTGACCTGCGGGGTGGTGGGGCCTCACTCGGAGTCATCCTCGCCGGGGCTGCGGATGCCGTATTTCTCAAGGCGGCGGTAGAGGGCGGCGCGGCTCAGCCCGAGGTAGTCGGAGGCCTTCTGCACATTGCCTTCGGAGCGGATCATGGCGCGCCGCACCAGCATTTCCTCGGCGGCATCCAGGGTCAGATGATCGAGTTCGCTGTCGTTCTGGCGGGTCGGCGCAAAACTGAAATCCAGTTCGCCGATCTCCGACGCCCGAGACATCAGCACCGCGCGCTCGATCACGTGCGAGAGCTCGCGTACATTGCCGGGCCAGCCATAGCCGAGCAGGCCGCGTTCGGCGCTGGCCGACAGGCGCACATCCTCGCGCTGGTAGCGTTGGCCGAAGCGCGACAGCAGTCGTCTGGCCAGCGGCAGGATGTCTTCCCTGCGCTCGCGCAGCGGCGGCAGTCGCAATTCCACGGTGTTCAGGCGGAACAGCAGATCCTTGCGGAAGCGGCCCTTGCTGACCTCGTCGGCCAGATCGGCATTGGTGGCGGAGATCAGGCGCACATTCGATCGGGAGGTGCGTGACGAGCCCAGGCGCTCGAATTCGCCATCCTCCAGCACTCGCAACAGCTTGGGTTGCTGCGAGGTGGGGATGTTGCCGACCTCGTCCAGGAACAGGCTGCCGCCGTCAGCCAGTTCGAAGCGGCCGATGCGATCCTGCTTGGCATCGGTGAAGGCGCCGCGCACATGCCCGAACATCTCGCTCTCGAACACGGTTTCGGCGATGCCGCCCATGTTGACCTTGATCAGCGGCTTGTCGGCGCGGCGCGAATTCTGGTGCAGCAGATCGGCGATCAGGCCCTTGCCGGTGCCGTTCTCGCCGAGGATCAGCACATTGGCATCGGTGGGCCCCACGCGCTGAATCATGTCCAGCACCGGCGCCATCGCCGCCGACTCGGCGATGAAGTCGCCATTGCCTGTGCCGCGCAGGATCTCGACCTCGCGCTCCAGCTTCTGCGCCCGCTTGCGGGTGGCACCGAGCGCCGCCTGATTGCGCAATATCGACATCAGCCGGGCATTGTCCCAGGGCTTCTCGACAAAATCATTGGCGCCGCGACGCATGGCTTCCACCGCGATGTCGATCGTGCCCCAGGCGGTCATCACCACCACTGGCAATTCCGCATCCAGCGCACGGATGCGCTCCAGCAGATCCAGACCTTCCTGGCCGGAGGTGGTGTCACGGGTGTAGTTCAGATCCATCAGCACCACCGCCACCGGCTGCTTCTTCAGCACCTCGATCACCGCATCCGGATGCATGGCCTGCACCGACGGCAGGCCTTCAGCCTTGAGCAGAAAGCGCAGCGCTTCGAGCACATCGCGCTGGTCGTCGGCGATCAGGATCGGCAGGGTGTCGCTCATGGTCGGGATGGGTTTCCTCTTGGCGTCGGTTGGACTTACGCAGTTTACGTGCCAGCGGGTTTGATGCCGAGGGCACGAGAGTGCGAGGGCGCGAGGGCACGAGGGCGGGAGAGCGCGATGACGTCCGCGGGCCTGCCTTGTGCTGGTGTAAGTCCAGACTTGTCTGGACGCGCTTGGCGAGCCACCTGTTTCGGCCCGAAACTGCCCACGGGCCATGAACCACAAACTCGCCTGTAGGAGCGACCTCGCGTCGCGACCGC
Source organism: Rhodanobacteraceae bacterium (assembly GCA_024234055.1). Lineage (NCBI taxonomy): Bacteria > Pseudomonadati > Pseudomonadota > Gammaproteobacteria > Lysobacterales > Rhodanobacteraceae > Rhodanobacteraceae bacterium. The sequence goes on along the minus strand of JACKOW010000005.1, from coordinate 259,270 downwards.
CAAGCCGCACGTCCGAAGCAGCGGTCGCGCTGCAAGGGCGCTCCTGCAGGTGGATAAAGCAAATCCACGACTTGTGATATGGGTTCGTGGAGAGCGCAGCCATCCAAAGGCAGGGGCCTCAGATCCCAGATTGCGTCGTCACAGCGTTCCTCGCGATGCGGCATGAACCTGTCTGTTCACCTCGGGAGTGTCCGAAATCGGACACCGGGGCGTTCGCTCGCGGTCATTCCGGCGTAGCAGCTTCGTCACGATTCTGTTGCCTGCGCCGCGCAGAGTGCGCGTCAACGTGGACGGAGACTGACCATGCAGAGCATTCAGGGGCGCATTGTCGATCGTTGGCCGCACTGGTTCAGTGGTGTGTCGGGCCGATTCACCCGGCCGCTGCTGAAGCATCTGCATCGCTACACGCGACTGGACAGGGCCGAACAGTTTGTCGCCGACCATCCGCACCTGGCGGGTCTGGAGTTTGTCGAGGGCGCGCTGCGGCACTTCGATGTGCGTTATTGCGTCGATGATCTGGAGCGCCAGCGGATACCGCGCAGCGGCGGCTGCCTGATCGTGGCCAATCATCCGCTGGGCGGACTCGATGCGCTGGCCTTGCTGAAGATGGTGGGCGATGTGCGTCGCGATGTGCGCATCGTGGCCAACGACTTTCTGCTGACACTGGATGGCCTCAAGGAACTGCTGTTGCCAGTGCGGGTGTTCGGCGGGCGCAGCAGTCCCGAAGCCTTGCGCGGCATCGATGCGGCGCTGCAGGCCGGCGCGGCGGTGATCGTGTTTCCGGCCGGTGAGGTGTCGCGCATGGGATGGCGTGGCATTCGGGACCGGCCATGGCGCAGCGGATTTCTGCGCTTTGCCCTGCGTCACCAGCTGCCGGTGATTCCTGTGCATGTCGGTGGTCGCAATGGTTTGGGTTTCTATGCCGGCGCGGCGCTGGCCAGTCCGGTTGGCACCGCATTGCTGCCGCGGCAGATTTTCCGCAAGGGGCAGCGCCGCATCGAGATGCGCATTGGTGCCGCCGTCAACCTCGAGCCTGAGGCCGGCGACGCCAACGCCCTGCGCGACTGGGCCCGGCGTCTGCAACAGCAGGTCCAGAGCCTGCGGCATGTACGATCGGGGCCAGCCGGCAGCACCGAGGCCGTTGCCCACCCGGCGCATTCCGACGCCCTGCAAACGGCCATTGCCGGCCTTGATGTGCTTGGTGAAACACCGGATGGCAAACGCATACTGCTGGCTCCGCCGGGCGCGTCCTCGCTGGTGTTGCGCGAAATCGCTCGGCTGCGTGAGCTCACCTTCAGGGCCGTGGGTGAAGGCACCGGGCAGGCGTTGGACTGGGATCGCTTTGATGCCTGGTACGATCAACTGCTGCTGTGGGATCCGCAGGCCTGTCGCATCATTGGCGCTTATCGCGTCGGACGCAGCGCCGACATCGTCGCCAGGCATGGCTGGGCTGGCTTGTACACCGCCAGCTTGTTCGACTTCGACGAACGCTTCGGGGAATTGCTGGAAGGCGGACTCGAACTCGGTCGCAGCTTCGTGGTTCCCGACTACTGGGGCACGCGCAGCCTGGACTATCTGTGGTTCGGCATCGGTGCCTACTTGCGGCGGTATCCGCATCTGCGCCATCTCTTCGGCACCGTGTCCATCAGTGCCGAGTTGCCGCAGGAGGCCCGTGACGCGCTGGTCAGCTACTACCGGCACTACTACGGCGAACCAGACTCCCTGGCCCAGGCTCGATGTCCCTATCCGCTGACCACCCCCTCGGCGATGCCGGGAGAACTGAACGCGGAGCAGGCCTTCGCCGTGCTCAAGGCCAATCTGAACCGTCTGGGCGCGCGGGTGCCGACGCTGTACAAGCAATACACCGAGCTGTGCGAGCCCGGCGGCGCGCGCTTTCTGGCCTTCGGCGTGGATCACGGATTCAACGATGCGGTGGATGGCTTGATCCTGGTCGACCTGGCTCGGTTGACGTCGCGCAAGCGCCAGCGCTATCTGCAGTCCAGGGTGGTCGAACAGCCGCCGCGACTGGCGGACGCTGAGCGCCAGTCGCGGGCAGACGCGGCATGAACGCGTCCACCGGCAAGCTCGAAAGCCGCAGCGTGTTTCTGTCCGACCTGCACCTGGGTTCGCCCAACTGCCATGCCGAGGCACTGGTCGATTTCCTGTCGTCGGTGCGCGCACGCAAGATCTACCTGGTGGGTGATGTCATCGACCTGTGGTGGATCAGCGAGCGTCGCGCCCGTTTCGACCGGCATCAGGCGGCGGTGTTCGAGCAGTTGCGGGAACTGGCCCGTCGCGGATCGGAGTTGATCTACATTCCCGGAAACCACGATCGGCCGCTGCGCGAACTATGCGGGCTGGTGCTGCCGAAAATGACGGTGCGCCGCGATGCCATCCATCGCGCTGCCGACGGTCGTCGCTATCTGGTCACTCATGGCGATGATTTTGACGCCGATGTGCAGAGTGGTGGCTGGCAGGAGTGGCTGGGTGACCAGCTCTACGAATACATCCTGGCCGGCAATCGCATCACCTTGCGCATGCGCCAGCGCATGGGCCTGCGCTACTGGTCGCTGGCAGCCTTCATCAAGCGCCAGAGCACGCTGGCCGAGCGCTACATCGAGCGCTACGTGCTGGCTGCTGTCGCCGCCGCGGCCAGTCGCGGGCTCGACGGCATCATCTGTGGACATATCCATCGCCCTGCGCTGGAGACCCGCAATGGCATCGTCTACGCCAATGACGGCGACTGGGTGGAAAGCCTGACCGCGATCACCGAAGACGCTCATGGCCAGCTGGCGCTGGTGCGCTGGGATGGCCGCGCCGAAACGCTGGCACGGGTGCAGGCGGCGCCCTTGCTGGCCGCAGCCTGAGGCGCCAGAGCAGATTCCCGGGGGTGGTGCGGACGTGTTCAAGCCACGGGCATCGACCCCGACGCCGATCGCCAGCCAAGAGCCTTCGGCGTCATTGCGCGCCACCTGTTCCGGCCTGAAACTGCCCACGGGCCATGAACCCGCCGTCGTAGGTCATGTTGTCCGCGTCAGCGGACTACGTGACATCGAGTTGCGTCACGTAGCTCGCTGCGCGAGCAACGTGACCTACAACAGCAAATCAACAACTTACGATATGGGTTGATGGAGAGCGTAGCGAAGCAATCCAGGGGCGTCCCGCGATACCTGGATTGCTTCGTCGCTGCGCTCCTCGCAATGACGCATCAACTGCGTACGATAGGGGGGCATGGAGGGCGCAGCCGAGCCATCCAGACCTGCGCTCCAGGTAGTTCTGAGTGGTTTCCCGAGTGCTTTCCTTGCATCAACCTTTTTCTCATGCGGCACGGTCTTGAGAAGCGACGCACGCTTGCGCGGGCCCTCTTGATCGGATGCCTGCCCAAAACGAGAGCGACGGCGCAGCGCAGTGCCCTACAAGGCCGCAACTGGAACCCATGCCCAGTGCGCGATCCAGCGGCCCCCGCCACCCTCAATCCCCGTATTCGAAAACGAGAGGTACCTGACGGAATCCGGCGTTCACGCTGATAAGATTCCGGCGGGGCAGTACATTCGAAACGCAGAGGGGGGAGTCGTCATGGCAGAAGTTCGTTCCACCGGACCCTTGGGCTGGATCAGCAGTCTGTTCCGTGCGGAAACGCTGGATCCGAAGGAAGAAGTCTTCATCGGCGTGCTGTTTGCGCTGCTGGGCTCGCTGGCGCGCGCCGATGGCGTGGTGACTACGGAAGAAGCCGAACACGGCGAAGATCTGATCGATCGCATGGAATTGTCAAAGACCGGTCGCAAGCTGGCGGTACAGAGTTTTGAGCGTGGCCGCGCCGGTGGTCTGGACGTGGAAGCCGAGATGGCGCGTTTCCTGGCTGTCTATCCGATCAGCTCAACCCATTCCGAGCAATTGCTGGAGGCACTGTTGACGTTGGCGCATGCAGACGGGCGCATGCGCATCCCGGAAAAATCGTGGTTGATTCGCGTCGGCAAGTTGTTGGGCATCGACGCCGAGACCATGAAGGCGCGCATCGAGTCCTGAGTCAGTAGATCTCGCCGATCATGCAGCGCAGGCTGCCGCCGGCTTTCTCCAACTCATCCAGACCCACGCTGTGGATCTGGAAACCGAGCCTGGTGAGGGCCGACCGCGTGGTCGGACGCAAGGCGGCTTCAGCCGCCGCCGACATCCACAGCCCGCGTTCGCCGAGAGCGATGCAGTTGCCGACGAAGGCCGCCTTCTCGTCTGCATCGATGAGGATGGCGTCGTCACCGTAGGCCCCGGCGATGGCCTCGGCGACGGCGGGGTCGGCAAAGCCGTCGGGGCACAGCAGCACACCGCGTCCGGCCAACGCCGACATCACCACATTGCTGTGGTACTCGCCATCGGCCAGATCGAATACCAGCGTGTGGCGCAGGTCGAAAGCGGCGGCCATGGCGGCGGCGCCGGCGCGATCGCAGCGCTCGCTGAGTCCGCAGAAGCCGATCCGGCGGGCGCGATCAATCACCAGACTCCCGGTGAGTTCTGCGACCAGCAGCCGCGTCGACAGATCGATCTCGGCATATCCGAGCACGGTTCTGAACCAGTCGCGGATGTCCTGGCGCCTGGCTTCGCGCTGGCGCACCGGGTGGCGCATGGCGCCCACGATCAGACGCCCGGGCGCGGTGGCATAGACATTGTTCGGGAACACCGCATCAGGCGTGTCGGCTGATCCTGGAAAGCTCATGACCGGCACGCCGGCAGCGGCCAGAGCCAGCGCCAGCTGGCGGTGCTGCTCGGCGGCACGGGCGCCGTCCACCGCCTGCGCCATCTGCATGTAGGCATTGTCCAGTGCCGATTCGGCCGCCAGAAAAAACGACTCCGGCGACACCAGAAATACGGCACGCGGCACTCCCGGCGCTTGGATCGGCGTGTTCCGCAACTGGGCGGCGAAAAGCTCAGCTTGTTCCCAGATGGCGGGTCGCACGCACTGCTCCAAACGCACTGCTCCAAAAAAGAAACCCGCGGCGGTCCTTGCGGATCGCCACGGGTTTGCCCCCTCCCCGACTAGCCGGTTGCACGCCGGGACATCCGCATAGTGCGTGGAGCATGCAAACCAGCGCAAGTTGCGCTGCAACATTAGCAAACCTTGAATCGGCAGATTCAGCTTCCAGCCCCGGGTGGATCGAGATCCAGCGACACCTCGGGCAGGCGCTCGTTGAGCAGCCGATACAGGTCATCGCTGACCAGGCAGTCGCAATCCGGGCGCACGTACTGGGTCTCCTGGATGTCGAGCACGGCCGCCGCGGCGCGCTCGGACTTCAGCAGTTTCTTGACCTCGGCGATCGCTGCATCGACTTCGGCGATGGCACGCTGATTGGCTTCGGACAGTCGTTCCTGTTCACGCTCGGCCTCGGTTTCGATCTCGTTGATGCGCCGGATCACTTGCAGCTGACGGTCACGCGTGGCGCCACCGGCTTGCTTGAGTTCACGCATCTCGGCCGTGAGTCGCTCCAGTTCAGGGCGGTGACGCCGGGACAGGGCCTGCAGTTCGCGATCTACGTCGGCGAGCAAGCCGGCCAGCGCCGTCGAGCGGGTATAGGCCTCGCTCAGGTCGACGACCAGCACCGGCGTTGCGGTGTGGGCTGCGCCAGTGCAGAGCAGCAGGACGGCGGCCAGCGTCTGCCTCATGGGTCAAGCTCCAGCGCGCGGCCGGCAAACTGCAAGCTCAGCCGGCGCTCGATGTCCGCGGTGATGTCGGCATCGACCTTGACAGCAATTCGCCTGGCCACCGCGCGATCCAGTACCAGATCGGCCTGCCGCGCGGTGGCGACCCCGGCGATCGCCTCGGGCAAGGCGGTCAGGATGTCGCTGACGCGGATCTGGCGGGCCAATTCGATGTCGCTGCGGCGCTCGTCGTCGGCGTCCTTCTTCAGTGCTGCTGCCTGTTTGTCCACGGCCGCATAGAGCGGCATTGTCGATTCCAGATACTCGGCATCCACGGTCAGAATCTTCTGAGATCCCAAGGGTGCAGCCGCACTCGCGGCCGCTGACGCCAGCGCGAAGATGCTCAACAAACAGGCCTGCCACAGGCTCACGAAAAATTCTGCTCCATCACGCGGTAATGGGCGTCGACCATGCCGAGGCGCATGTAGGTGGCCATGGCGGTGTGATTGTCGTTTTCCACGTACAGCCGCAGTCCGCAGGCGCCAGCGGCGCGTGCCCTCGCCTCGATTTCGCGGTAGAGCGCTGCGTAGATGCCCTGGCGGCGGGCCTGCGGGCGCACGTACACGCTCTGGATCCACCAGAAATCGGCGTTGCGCCAGTCGCTCCACTCGAAGGTGACCATCAGCCCGCCCAGCACTTCGGCATGGCGCTCTGCGAGCAGGTAGAAACCGCGCGCGGGCTGGTCGATGACCGCCTGGACGCCGTCGCGCACTCGGCTCGGATCGAGCGTCTTGTTTTCGGTTTCCAGAGCCATGGCGCAATTGAACTGGGCAATGGTCTCGGCATCGGTGGGGCTGGCTGCCCGCAACACGGGCGTATCCGCTGATGTCATGAGCTCTGCCCGTTGTTGCGATGCGTCATTGTAGATTCGGCCGAGTTCGTGATTCAGGCGAAATGCTGGCAGCCGGATGCTGGCCTGGGCACTGGTATAACGGGGTGAACGCCCGGTGCGGGCCATGAGCCGGCACCCGGCATTTCCCAACTCAGCAACAAGGATTCCCCCATGCGTGGTTTCACTGGCTTGTGCCTGCTGCTGTTGACGTCGGCCACGGTCGTCCGTGCAGCAGAACCGGAAGCCGCGGTCGACACCCTGCTGATCGGCAGAATCTATGCGAACGCGCAGATGGCTGAGCCGGTCAGCGCGCTGGCCTATGACGCCGCCGGTCGGGTGATCGCCTACGGCGCTGCCGCCGGACTGCGCGAGAGCCTGGAGTCGCGGGGGAATGGCGTTCGCGAGATCGTGGTGGATGGCACCGTGATGCCCGGGTTGATCGATGCCCACGGCCATCTGATGGGCTTGGGCTTTTCACTGCTGCAGGCGGACCTGGTAGGTACCCGCAGCAAGGAGGCCGTCATCGACCGCCTCAAGGACAAGTCGGCCGGCCTGAATGAGGGCGACTGGTTGCTGGGGCGGGGCTGGGATCAGAACGATTGGGCCGGGAAGGCCTTTCCTGCTGCTGCGGATCTGGATGCGGCTTTTCCGGATCGGCCGGTCTGGCTGAACCGCGTCGACGGGCATGCAGGTTGGGCCAATTCGGCGGCGCTGCGGGCGGCCGGTATCGACGCCAGGACAGCGGATCCCGAAGGCGGTCGTCTGTTGCGCGATGAGCAGGGGCAGCCCAGCGGCGTGCTGGTTGACGCGGCGATGGACTTGATCGAGACGCACATCCCCAAACCCGATATCGCGCTGCGCCGACGCGCCTTGCGTTTGGCGCTGGCCACTGCCAGCAAGGCCGGCCTGACCGGTGTGCATGATGCCGGCGTCTCGCGCGAGGATCTGGCGCTGTATCGGGAACTGGCCGACGATCAGGCGCTGCCGCTGCGCGTCTACGCGATGGCCGACGGTGATTCGGACGCCTTGCGGCAACTTTGCAGAGAGGGTCTCTACACCCATCCCTCCGGGCGTTTGAGCATGCGCGCAGTGAAGCTCTACGCCGACGGCGCGTTGGGTAGTCGCGGTGCGGCGCTGCTGGCCGATTATTCCGACGAGCCCGGCAATCGCGGTTTGTTGATCCAGTCGCCGGAGCATCTGCGCGAAATCATCGACAAGGCCGCGGCCTGCGGCGTGCAGCCTGCAGTGCATGCCATCGGTGATCGCGCCAATCGCGAGGTGCTCGACGCCTATGCAGGGTTGACGGCGAAGCAACGCAAGGCGCTGCGCCCGCGCATCGAACATGCCCAGGTGGTGGCGATGGACGATATTCCACGTTTTGCCGAACTCGGTGTGATTGCCTCCATGCAGCCCACGCATGCCACCAGCGACATGCCCTGGGCCGGCGACCGGGTGGGCGCCGAGCGACTCCGCGGCGCCTATGCCTGGCGGCGCTACCTCGATCGCGCTACCCATATGGCCTTTGGATCGGATTTCCCAGTGGAAAATGTCGAGCCGATCCCCGGACTGTACGCCGCCATCACCCGTCAGGATGCCGAAGGCTCACCTGAGGGCGGTTGGCTTCCGGACCAGCGCCTGACTCTGGTGGAAGCGCTGGACGCTTTCACCCGCGGTGCCGCCTATGCCGGATTTGCCGAGAACGAAGTGGGTACGCTGGAGCCGGGCATGCGCGCCGATTTCATCGTGCTGTCGATGGACCCGCATCAGGTCCGTGGCCGCGCCCTGCTGCAACTCAAGGTACGTTCAACCTGGCTGGATGGGCGCAAGGTGACTGAGTAAACACGGGGCAGGGGAAAGAAGAAGCGGGGCAGGGGGCAGGGGGAGCAGCGGGCGTTGTTGCGAGCCACCTGTATCGGCCTGAAACTGCCCACGAGCCATGAACCTCCGGCGTCATTGCGAGCCACCTGTATCGGCCCGACACTGCCCACGGGCCATGAACCCCCGGCGTCATTGCGAGCGTAGCGAAGCAATCCAGGGATGTGCGGCGCTACCCTGGATTGCTTCGTCGCTGCGCTCCTCGCAATGACGCATCAACAACTTGCGATATGGGTTCATGGAGAGCCGCGTGTATCGGCCCGACACTGCGCACAGAGAACCCTGGCAGGTACGAAACGGCCTTGAGGAGGGACGCGCGCCTGCGCGGCCGCTCTTGATCTCCGCTTAGCGCAAAGCGGCACCACAGCGCGGCGCCCTCCACAGCAGCGACCCGAATCCCCCGGTGCGCGGCGCTGGAATGCGGCTCATGGAGAGGAGCACAGCGACGAAGCACTCAAGGTTTTGAGACTCTGCGTCTGGATTGCTTCGCGGGGCTCTCCATGAACCCATATCGCAAGCCGTTGATTTTCTTTGTCCAGCTGTGGGAGCGACCTTGGGGCGCGACCGCTGCGTCGGACGTGCGGCTTGCCGGTCGCGACGCGAGGTCGCTCCTACGGGCGGGTTTGTGGTTCATGGCCCGTGGGCAGCTTCAGGCCGAAACAGGTGGCTCGCAATGACGCCGCGAAGGAGAAGGGGAAACAGGAAACGGGTCAAAGTGGCGTTGTCGTGGGTCGAGACTTGTGTGGAGGCTCTTGGGTAGGCCAGGAAGCGCGTTGCTGATGTTGTGGGTCAGACGTATCCAGACGCTTTCCGCCATGAAGCCAGAAGCGTCCAGACAAGTCTGGACCCACAAGAGCTCGGGCCGTGCAAGCCTTTCCCGAGTCCCGAGTCCCGAGTCCCGAGTCCCGAGTCCCGAGTCCCGAGTCCCGAGTCCCGAGTCCCGAGTCCCGAGTCCCGAGTCCCGAGTCCCGAGTCCCGTCCCTTACACGTACTCCAGCCAGCCGTGCGTGTCTTCCACGCTGCCGTCGAACAGGCCGAAGAATCGCTGTTGCACGGCACGGGTGGTGGGGCCCGGCTTGCCGTCGCCGATGGTCTTGCGATCGACACTGCGGATCGGGGTGATCTCGGCGGCGGTGCCGGTCATGAAGACCTCGTCTGCCAGATAGATCATCTCGCGCGGCAGATTCTCTTCCTTGACCTCGAAACCGAGTTCCTGAGCGATGGTAATGGCGGTGCTGCGGGTGATGCCGTGCAGGATCGACGCGGCAATGGGCGGCGTGTAGATGGTCTTGCCGAAGACCAGGAACAGGTTCTCGCCGGCACCTTCGGCCAGATAGCCATCGACCGTGAGCGCGATGCCTTCGTGGAAACCGAGGCGCTTGGCTTCACGCGACACCAGGATGCTGGACAGATAGTTGCCACCGGCCTTGGCACTGGCCGGCAGTGTGGCCGGGGCCACTCGGCGCCAGCTGGAAATGCAGGCATCGATGCCTTCGTGGATGGCCTGCGCGCCCAGATACGGACCCCACACCCAGGCGGCAATCATGCAGCCGGTCGGATTGTCGGCACCCAGTCCGAAACCACCCGAGCCGCGCCAGGCCAGCGGTCGCAGGTAGGCATTGGTGAGTTCATTGCGGGTCACGACCTCACGGCCCGCGGCCATCAGCGTGGCCAGATCATGCTGGATTTCCAGGTCATACATGCGGGCCGAGGCGTACAGGCGCTTCATGTGATCGGTGTAGCGGAAGATCGCCGGGCCCTTGGGGGTCATGTACGAGCGGATGCCCTCGAACACCGACGAGCCATAGTGCAGCGCATGCGACATCACATGCACGGTGGCCTCGGCCCAGGGAATCAGCTTGCCATTGAACCAGATGTATTTGGGCAGGTCTTGGCTCATGGCGCATCCTCATCTCAGGGTATAAACCCTCAATCATAGAGCTTCCGTGCGCTCAAGAGGCAGCGTGGTCATGGATCCATGGATATTGGCCCCGGCATTCTTCATCGGTGCACTGCTGTATTCCAGCGTGGGCCATGGCGGGGCCTCGGCCTATCTGGCGATCATGGCGCTGGCCCACGCGGCCCCGGAAAGCATGCGTCCGCTGGCGCTGGCACTGAATCTGGTGGTGGCCGGGGTGGCGGCGCTGCAATACGCAAGGGCGGGTTTTCTGGATTGGCGGCTGCTCTGGCCGTTCGTGCTCGGAAGCGTGCCGTTGGCCTATCTGGGGGGGCTGATCGACCTGCCGGAGTTCTGGTATCGCAGTGCCATCGGCCTGGTGCTGCTGTATGCCGCAGTGAGTCTGTGGTGGGGCTCGATCCGGGCTGACGAGGCGCCTGCCAAGGCGCCGCCGATTCCGGTGGCCGTGGCTGCCGGTGGCGTGCTCGGACTGGCCGCCGGCCTGACCGGGGTAGGCGGTGGCATCTTCCTGTCGCCGCTGCTGATGTTGATGAACTGGGCGCGCGCGAAACCGACGGCGGCGGTCTCGGCGCTCTTCATCTGGCTCAATTCACTGTCCGGACTGCTGGCACAGGCGGAGCGGGTGCCACCGATACTGGACGAGCTGCTGTGGGCGGCGCCGGCAGTGCTGGCCGGCGGCCTGCTCGGCGCCTGGATCGGCGCCCGGCGCACCCCTCCCCGATTGCTGAGGCGCTTGCTCTCGGTCGTGCTTCTGGTCGCCGCCTGGAAATTGCTGGCGACCGCCGTCGCCGCCTGGCCGACAGGCGGCTGAGACATTTGTCGCCCTCGCGACATAGCACCCAAGAAGCTCGCCACTGATCCGATTGAGTCTCATGAATGATTGAAATTCAGGGCTTGTTGAGAGCATTCTGCGTGGCTGGAAATGACGACCAAATGCAACGGGGATTCCATGAGCATGCGTAGTTTTGGGTGTGTGATCGTCGCAGCAGTGCTGCAGTTCATCGCCCTTGCGGCACCCGCTCAGACCTACAGCTATCACGTCTACATCGATAGTGATCTGCGCAACACCACCGGCTGTACCGCCTCTGGCGGCGGGCAGACCTTCCTGGGCGCGGACTATCGGCTCACGGCCACGGTCAGCGGTTCACCGCCCGTCGTCACTGCCCGAACCCTGTCTCCTTGCGTGGCCGGTAGCTTCGCGCCGGGCAGCGCGCTGTCTGCCAACTACCCGGTGGGCCTGAACAACGGCCTGCCCTTGGGGGGAGGCGCCGCCGCCGACGTGATCGAGCTGTCCATCGCCCGTTCCCTGCTGCCCGGCGTCGAGCCGCAGGTCCGGATCGGCATCGGCGCCCAGAGCGCCAGCGGATCCGTTGATGTGCTGTACACGGTCGACGGCACCGCCAACGGGCTGCCGATGGTGATCGGCAGCCCGGCATTGATTCCCACACTCGGTTTCTTCGGTGGTCTGCTCCTGGCTCTGGCCCTTGCCACGTTGGCAGTGCGCAGCCTGCGGCGAAATCGGCTGCTGGCGCAGACGCTGATGGTTGGCGCCTTCCTGTCGTTGGGAGTGGCTGCCTGGGCGGTGGTCACCCATATCGCTGACGGGCAGGTTGGAGATTGGGCCGGCGATGCGCCCATCGGCACCGACGCCATCGGTGACTCCGTGCCGCCCTTGAGCGGAACCGACATCGTCGCCGCCTTCGGCGTCGATGTGCGCCCGAATCTGCACTTCCGTATCGATGTCGTCGATGCCGAGAACCGTCCGCCGGTGGCTGTCAATGACAGCTACAGCACGCTGGAGGACACGGTACTCAATGTGGCAGCCCCTGGTGTACTCGGTAACGACTCCGATCCCGATGGGGATCCGATCACCGCGCAGTTGGTGGCCGGACCGACCAAGGGCGTGTTGACGCTGAACCCCAATGGCAGTTTCAGCTACACGCCGAACGCCAACGCCAATGGTCCGGACACCTTCACCTACAACGCCTTCGATGGTCAGGTGGTGAGTGCGTCGCCGGCGACGGTCACGATCAACATCACGCCAGTCAATGATGTGCCGGTGTTCACGGCCGGTCCCAACCAGACCGTGCTCGAGGATGCAGGTCCGCAGACAGTCAATCCCTGGGCCACCGGCGTCGACGATGGCGATCCGGAAGTCGTGCAGGCGCTGAGCTTCAACATCACCGGCAATACCAATCCTGCGCTGTTCAGTGCCGGCCCCACGGTCAGCCCGACCGGCGCGCTCAGCTACACACCAGCGGCCAATGCCAACGGGACGGCTACGATCACGCTGAACCTGATGGACGATGGCGGCACCGCCAATGGTGGCATCGACACCAGCGCGCCGCAGAGCTTCACGATCACGGTGACCGCGGTCAACGATGCGCCGAGCTTTGTCGCCGGCCCGAGCCAGATCGTTCTGGAGGACGCCGGCCCACAGACCGTGAACCCGTGGGCGACGGCGATCAGTCCCGGACCGCCGGACGAATCCGGCCAGACAGTCACCTTCGAGATCACCGGCAACACCAATGCGGCCTTGTTCAGCGCGTCTCCGGCAGTGGATGCAGCCGGCACGCTGACCTACACCCCGGCGGCGAACGCCAATGGAGTGGCCACGATCTCCGTGCGTGCCCGTGATGATGGCGGCACCGCCAACGGCGGCATCGATGTCAGTGCCGATCAGACCTTCACCATCACCGTGACCTCGGTCAATGATGTGCCGGTGTTCACGGCCGGTCCCAACCAGACCGTGCTCGAAGACGCCGGTCCGCAAACGGTCAGTCCTTGGGCCACCGGTATCGATGATGGCGATCCGGAAGTCGTGCAGGCGCTGAGCTTCAACATCACCGGCAATACCAATCCGGCGCTGTTCAGTGCCGGCCCCACGGTCAGCCCCACCGGTGTGCTCAGCTACACGCCAGCCGCCAATGCCAATGGCACGGCCACGATCACGCTGAACCTGATGGATGATGGTGGCACCGCCAATGGTGGCTTCGACACCTCGCCGCCGCAGAGCTTCACGATCACCGTGACCGCGGTCAACGATGCGCCGAGTTTCACCGCCGGCCCGAACCAGAGCGTGAACGAGGATTCCGGTCCGCAGACGGTGAATCCCTGGGCCACGACGATCAGTGCCGGCCCGCCGGATGAGGCAGGCCAGACCCTGACCTTCAACATCACCGGGAACACCAACCCGGCGTTGTTCAGCACGGCACCGACGGTGAGTCCTGCCGGCGTGCTGACCTACACGCCGGCGGCGAATGCCAACGGCGTCGCCACGGTCACATTGAACCTGATGGACAACGGCGGCACCGCCAACGGCGGCATCGACACCAGCGCGCCGCAGAGCTTCACCATCACTGTGCTTGCGGTCAACGATCCGCCGGTCAACACCGTGCCTGCCGCGCAGAGCACCGGTGACACCGTGCCGGTGGTGTTCAGCACTGCCAATACCAATGCCATCAGCATCGCCGACATCGACGCCGGCGCCGGTATCCTGCAAATCAGTCTGGTCACCGGCGCGCCGGCCAACGGCACGCTGACGCTGGCCAATCCTGGCGGCGCATTGACCAGTCTGACCGGCAACGGCAGCGACCTGGTGATCGCCACGGGTACCCTGACGGCGCTCAACGCGGCGCTGAATGGCCCCGGCGGCAGCCTGACCTACACACCAGTGCCGGGCACCTCGGCAGCGCGCAGCATTACCGTGATCACCAATGACCAGGGTAATACTGGTCTGGGCGGAGTGTTGACCGACACCGACATCATCACCGTCAACGTCGATGCGGCACCGGTGGTGACCAGCGTGCCGGCGAACGGTGCCACCACTGCCAACAACGTCGCCGTCACCGTCAACTTCAGCGAATCGGTGAATGTGGTCGCGGGCATCACGCTGACCTGCGGCGGCCCCAATCTGATCACCGGTGGCAGCACCGGATCGGCAGTCACCAGTCTGAATCTGACCTACGCCGCACCGCTGCCTTCGGGTAGCTGCACCTTGTTCGTGCCGGCCGCCAGCGTCAGTGACGTAGATCTCATTGACCCGCCGAACAATCCGGCTGCCGACTTCACGGCCACCTTCACCGTTGACGCTGCACCCGCGTTTGTCAGTTCGACGCCAGCCGCCGGCGCTACCGTCGCCAACAACGCCACATTCAGCGCCGTGTTCAGCGAGCCGGTCAATTTCGGCATGGGTGGATTCACGCTCGACTGCGGCGGCCCCATTGCCGTGACCCCGAGTGGGTCGGGCACCAGCACCCTCACCTTTACGCCCGCAGCGGCCCTGCCCAACGGCGCCGCCTGCACCGCAACCCTGATCGCGGCCAACATCACTGACGTCGATGGTTTCGATCCGCCCGACAATCTCCCGGCGAACGTCACCGTCAACTTCAGCGTCGACGCAGCCCCGACCTTTGTCAGCGCCGTCCCGGCGGCCGCTGCCGTGGTGGCCACCAGTCAGATTGTGAGCTTCAGTTTCGATGAGCCGGTCAACAATCTCGGTGGCGCGATCACCCTGAACTGCGGTGCGCCGATCGCGGGCGCCATCGGCGGATCTGGCACGGCGACGCTGACCTTTACCCCAAGCGCCGCACTGCCGGAAGGCAGCAACTGCACCGCCACTGCCGTGGCTGCGCAAATCGCCGACGTTGATGCCATCGATCCGCCAAACAATCCGATTGCTGACACCGTTCGCAACTTCAGCGTTGACGCGGCGCCCAGCGTGAGCAGCAGCAACCCAACCACTGGCGCCACAAGTGTGCCGCTGGCTGGCGTAGTCAGCTTCACATTCAGCGAGCCGGTGAATTTCGGTGTGCCGAGCTTCACCTACAACTGCGGCGCCCCGGTCACCTTCACTGTCGCCGGCAGCGGGACCGCCACCGCGACATTGACGCCGACCTCGCTGCTGCCAATCAACACGCTGTGCACGGTGACCGCTTTGGCCGCCGGCATCAGCGATGTCGATGCGGCCGATCCGCCGGATACGATGGCCGCCAACTTCGTGCTGAGCTTCACGTCGGTCAATGACAATCCGCCGGCCGTTCAGTCAGTGTCACCCGCCAATGGGGCGACGGTGGCAAGCAACGCCCCGCTGAACGTGGTCTTCACCGAAAATGTTGATGCCACGGCTGGATCGGTCACGCTCACCTGTGGTGGTGCCAACCTGATCACTGGCGGTACCACCGGCACAAACGTACCCAGCCTGACGCCGACCTATGCGCCGCCGCTGCCGAGTGGCGCCACCTGCACCCTGACCGTGCTCGCCGCCAACATCACCGACAGCGATCTGATCGATCCGCCAGACAATATGGCGGCCAACTTCGTGTCGACCTTCACGGTGGATTCGGCACCGAGCGTCAGCTCTGTGCTGCCAGGCAACGGCGCCAGCAACCTCGCCACCAACACCACAATCACCGTGAATTTCAGCGAGGCGGTCAATGTTGCTGCCGGAGGCGTGACACTGAACTGCGGTACCCCCGTGACCTTCAGCGGTGGCCTGCCGGCGAGCAACACCAACACCATCACGCTGACGCCCAGTGTCAATCTGCCCGAAGGGGCCACCTGCAACGGCACGGTGGTGGCCACGCTGGTGACCGACGCCGACGCCATCGATCCGCCCGACCAGATGGTGAGCAACTTCACCTGGAGCTTTACCACGGATGCAGCGCCGACGGTGGTGACTGCCACCCCCGCTGAGGCCGCAGTGGTGCCCAGTACTCAGCTGTTGACCGTCAACTTCAGCGAGAACGTCGACCTGACGGCGAGTGCCTTCACCCTGAATTGCGGTGCGGGCGTGCCCTTCAGCAGCGTGCCGGCCTTGCCGGCAACGAACACCAACACGATCACGCTGACCCCCACTGGCGGCTTGCCGCAGGGCGCCGCTTGCTCGCTGACGGTGGTTGCGGCCCAGGTCAGCGACACCGACCTCAACGATCCGCCAAACAATATGGTGGCGAATTTCGTGCGGACTTTCAGTGTCGATGCGGCGCCAAGCGTCACCTCGACTACGCCAGCCAACTCCGCGACGTCGGTCGATCCGACCAGCAACATCACCATCAACTTCAGTGAGTCGGTCAATTTCGACACCACGGCCAATGCCGCCAACACCAGCTTTGACCTGGAATGCCCGGCGACCTCGCCGGTCAACTTCACCGTGGTCACCGCGAGTCCGGCATCGAGCGTGGTACTGAATCCGCTCGACAGTGCGATCGCAGGTGCCACCTGTACGCTGACCGTGCGCGCCGCGGGCATTACCGACGCCGACGCCATTGATCCGCCCGACAACCTGGCTGCGGATTTCACGGCCAGCTTCACCTATGCCGCGGTGGCGCTGGACGATGCCTACACGGTCACGCCTCATCTGACGCTGGGCATCGGTGTTGCCAGCCCGCAGGGCGGTGGTGTGGTTGCCAACGATGTCCTTGGTGCCGGCACGATTACTGGATTCGGTTTCGCCCCGGCCTGCACCGGCACTGCGCCCGGCGCCCAGCTTGATGCCGGTGCTGCCAATGGTCGATTGACGCTGAATGCCAATGGCAGCTTCAGTTACGAGCCGCCAGCGGCAGTGGCCAACGCCACGCGGACCTTCTGCTACACCGTGACCGGCGGTGACACCGCCAATGTCGTGTTCACGCTGCAGAACACCGAACTGGTCTGGTTCGTCGACGCTGCTGCGGCAGTGGGCGGCATTGGTACTCAGGCGCGTCCGTTCCAGACCCTCGGCGCCGCAGCCGCAGTAGACTCGTCCAATGACACGATCTTCCTGGCTTTCGATGCCAATCCGTACACCGGTGGCATCTTGCTGGAGGCGGGGGAACGGTTGATCGGTCAGGGATCGGTCAGCGATCTGGCCACGATCAGCGGCATCACCCCGATCGCCGGCAGCGCATTCCCGGCCCTGGGAGGCAACGCGCCGACCATCACCTGCGCTGTCGCGAACTGCCTCAGCCTGGGCACCGGCAACACCCTGCGCGGATTCATCGTCGGCGATACCATTGCGACAGGCACGAAGATCTCAGGCACCGCATTCGGCACCCTGACCGTGGCGGAGCTGACGCTGAACGGCGATGGCCGCGCCCTGGGTCTGACCAACGGTACGCTCAACGGTAACTTCATCGACGTCGACGTCGCCAGCGGCAACCTGCAGGGCATCGGGCTCGACGCTGTCAGCGGCACCTGGTCGATAACCGGAGCGGTGAACATCGGCAACGTCAACGGCACCGCGATCAGCATCGTCAACACGCCGGCGGGCGGCAGTGCCACCTTCACCGGTGGTGTCACCGTCAACAAGTCCAGCGCCGGAGCCGGTGTCAATCTCAACGCCAACGCAGCGCCGATCAACCTGGGCAGTCTGAGTGTGACCACAGGCGCAGGCACAGCCCTGACCGTTGACAATTCCGCCGGCACCGTGACCACCACCGCCGGCAGCCTGAATGCAACCGGCGGGGCCGCGCTGAATTCCACGGGCAGCGCTCTCAGCCTGACGCTGACCAGCGCCAGTTCGACCAACAGCCCGACCCAGGGTGTCAACCTGAACAACCTCACCGGCACCGTCGCCATCGCTGGCGGCAGCATCACTGCGCCAACCGGGACGGCCTTCCTGGGGCAAGGCAGCCTCGGCACCACGAGCTACGGCGGAACAATCACCAAGGCCAATGCGGGCAAGCTGGTCCAGATCAGCGGCGCCGCCGGCGGTACCGTCACGCTCAGCGGCAATCTGAGCTGTACTGGCACTTGTACGGGTGTGGACGTGCTCAATCGAAATGCCGGCAGCGTGAGTTTCAGTGGCGCCAGCAAGGCGCTGAGTACCGGCGCCTCCGCGGCGGTGACGTTGACCTCCAATACCGGCGCCACCATCAACTTCATCAATGGCGGTCTGGCGATCGCTACCACCACCGGCACCGGTTTCAGCGCCACCGGCGGCGGCACGGTCAGCGTGCAGGGCAGCGGTAACTCCGTGACCAGCACCACGGGCGCTGCAATCAACATTGCTAACACCACGATCTCGGCCAGCAACGTCACTTTCCAGTCGGCCAGCAGCAACGGTGCGGTCAGCGGCATTGTGCTGAACAGCACGGGTGCCAGCGGCGGCCTGGTCATCACCGGCAACGGTGGCGCGTGTTCCAGCGCCGGCACCTGTACCGGCGGCGCTATCCAGAACAGCACCAGCGCCGGCGTGTCCTTGACCAATACTCAGGGCTTCAGCGCCACGCGGCTGTTCGTCAGCGGCGGCGGCAACGACGGTATCGCCGGCAGCGGCATCAACGGATTCGCTCTGAGCACTTCGGTGGTCTCCAACAACGGAAACGCAGTCAACGAGAGTGGTATCGACGTGACCCAGGCTTCCGGTGCCTGGAGCATCACCAACACTACCTTGAATCAGAACTACTACGACGTCGTCCGCATCGCCAACACGTCCGGCTCGTTGAGCTTCAACATGAGTGGCTCCACATTGACCAACAACGATCCGGCCGTCGGTAACTCGGGTCTGCTGATCGATCTCTCGGGCTCGGCGGCGCTGACCGGAGGTACCGTATCCAGCAATACCATCACCGGGATTCGAGTGATTCCGGTCCAGGTGCTGGCCAGCGGCGGAAGCTCCAGCGTGGCCAATCTGATCTTCGATGGCAACATCACCCGCAATGCGCAGATCGCCTACGACCTTTCGGCGGTGGCACCGGCTTCCATGCAGTACATCGTCCGCAACCAGAACGGTGCGGCGGGCCGGATTTCCGGCATGAACTCGCATGGCTTCAATGGCAACTACGGCGTGCCGGGCGCCGCTACGGCTGTGGGTACCTACCGCGGTCGAATTCTGAATGTGGACGTGGGCGATCAGGCGGTGGCTAGCTCGGGTTCGGCCATCGGCAACTGCATCCGGCTGGTGCACAACCGCGACGCGTCCTCCGCTGTGATTGTCGACAACACGCTGCTGCGTCAGTGTCCCAACGGACGCGGTATCGACGCAACCAGTCGGGATGCGGGCGCGTCGTTTACTTCAACCAGCGGGCTCGATCTGCAGGTGCTCAACAGCAACGTCAACCCCAATGACACCTCGGGATTCCCGCTGGCGGCGATCATCAGCCAAGCCATCACAGGGGCTGGCGGTGGAAACCGCGCGCGGAACGACTTCCGCAACAATGTCGTGCCGGTCGGGGCGAGCTTCGATTTGCAGTCCACCTTCCTGATCGCCCACGAGGGTGGGGCCGGTGATTGCCAGGTCGTCGATCCGCCGCCGGCCAATGCCAACGCCACGGCGGTTCTGACGTCACCAGAGAATGCCAATACCGGCAGCGCCAGCGGTTCTGCTGGCTGCAGCCTGATACCCGGGCCGCTGATCACGCCGCCCTGAGGTACTACAACACGGGGGGAAGGCCGGCGACCCGCACGGGTCGTCGGAACAAGTACACATCAGGAGCAAAGCCATGGCTGAGCCTTTTTTGTCCGAAATTCGCGTGTTCAGTTTCGGATTCGCGCCCAAGGGTTGGGCGTTGTGCAACGGTCAGTTGTTACCGATCAACCAGAATCAGGCCCTGTTCTCACTGCTGGGCACCACCTTCGGCGGGGATGGCCGGGTGAACTTCGCCCTGCCTGATCTGCGTGGGCGGGTGCCCATCGAGGTGGGATCCTCGTTTACGCTGGGTGAGCGAGGCGGCGAACAGGCGCATACGCTGAGCATCGCCGAGATGCCGACGCATACCCACGTGTTGAATGCCACCAGCACCGCCGGCACTCAGCTGATACCAGCCAACAATATGCTGGCACCGAGCAATCTTCCGACCTATCGCAACGCCGACCAGTTGCAGCCGATGAATGCGGGCACAGTGGCCAATGCGGGCGGCAGCCAGGCGCATCAGAACATGATGCCTTTCCTGACGCTGAACTTCTCGATCGCCCTGCAGGGCATCTTTCCGTCCCCGACCTGAAGGAGATAGTCATGGCACAGCCCTATGTGGGGGAAATTCGGATGTTCGCCGGCAATTTTGCGCCCGCCGGATGGATGTTCTGCGCCGGGCAATTACTGCCCATTTCCGAGAACGAAACGCTGTTCAATCTGATCGGCACCACCTACGGTGGCGACGGTCAGAATACTTTTGGCTTGCCCGATCTGCGTGGCCGGGTGCCGCTGCATTTCGGCAATGGCTTCGTGCTTGCCGAACGTGGGGGCGTGGAGGAAGTCACGCTGACCAGTGCACAGATGGCCGCGCACACCCATCCCCTGTTGGGTTCGATCGGACTGGCAACCGATACCGGTCCTACCGGAAAGGTTCCTGCGCAGACGACGAGTTTCGATTTCTACCAGTCGAATCCGCCGTCCGCACCCATGGCCGCAACCTCGATCAGTTCCGTGGGCGGGAGTCAGCCGCACAACAACATGCAGCCTTATCTCTGCGTGAGTTTCATTATCTCGCTGTACGGCATCTTCCCGAGTCCAACCTGAGGGCACCATCATGGCCGATCCATTTGTTGCAGAGATTCGGATTTTTCCCTTCAACTTCGCCCCCAGGGGCTGGGCATGGTGCAACGGTCAGCTGCTGCCGCTGAGTCAAAACACGGCGCTGTTCTCGCTGCTTGGCACCACCTACGGCGGCAATGGCAAGAGCAATTTCGCATTGCCAGATCTGCAGGGACGGGCTCCCATGTTCTGGGGCCAGGGTCCTGGACTGTCCTTGCATGATCTTGGTGAGACGGGCGGCAGCCAAACGGTATCGCTGCTGGAAAGCGAAATGCCTGCGCATGGTCACGGGCTGATGGCGCAGGTGGTACCCGGTGACGCCCAGACTCCGGCAGGCACGGCTTTCGCAAGAGCCATCGGTGCCACACCGTACATGACGCCAGGCCCCGTCACCGCGATGTCGGATCTCGCACTCAGTCCGGCTGGCGGGGACCAACCGCACAACAACATGCAGCCCTACCTGACGTTGTACTTCTGCATCGCCCTCCAGGGCGTTTTCCCGCCTCGGACTTGAGGACGGGAGGCAGCCGGGCAAAGCCCGGCTGCCGCGCCATACCAGCTTTGCCATCTTCCCGCCGGACGAACTCGGTAGCCCGCGAGGAGTCGGAATACCTGGATCCCAGACCAGCGTCCCGCTCAATTGAAGACGATTTCGTACTCGGTCAGATCGGCGATTCGTTTTCGCGGTGACATGAACAGACCCAGGCTCCCAAACTCTGGAAGCTGCACGCTGAATGTGCCTTGCTGTGGTTGGGCACCGACATTGGCCGTCAGCGTCACCGAGAATCCTCCGCCGGGTCTGGATGTGTAGCCGCCGATGGCGCGCACTTCAGTGATGGTCGCAGAGATCGCGCCCGGGCCGAAGTCGATCGGCAGTTGTTTGCCCACCCACGCTTCAAAGTGCGCAGGCCTCAGGTCCAGCAAGGGATCATCGCTCATGTTTCGGTGCTTCATCCATGCAGTCGCGGTGAAGGCTGAAAACGATAACAGAATCGATGCCGATACGATGATTCTCACAGTTGGCGATAGAATTCATTGACCGGCAGTTCCCGGCGAGCGCAGTCTGCGACTCTGTCAGGGCTGTCGAGGCGAGCGAGTTTTGCTGCCCACTGACTCAACGTACGACGGGGGAAGACCATGAAACGCAGGCATATCCTGGTGGCGGGCAGCTTGGCTGCGGCCGGAGCGGTGGCATGGGCGAGAGATCCCGTGATCGCCCTGACCCAGAACACACGCGCCCTCCCGCTGGGAGACAGTCGCGTGGCGGCCGCCCTGTTGCCGGTGGAACTCAGCCCGTATTCCGGTACTCGAGTGGCCAATCGCGTGGAAGTGATCGGTTTCCTGCCCGCCGAGCTGTCCTCCGGCGTCAGCCGCCTGGATTTTGATATCCAGTTGGTCGATCCCTTGACTGGGCTTCGTACGATCTATGCCTGGCAAGCACGTCGTCTCGGTCAGGGACTGATCTCTGCGGCCGGCAATCTGCGCATGGAATTTGATTCCTCGCTGGGCAAGAACGCGGTAGTCACCGTGCTTGATGAACGCGGCATGGCGCGTACCCTGAGCAGTTCGCTACCGGCGAACGGGCTGCTGGCCTTGGTCACGCCCAGGCGTTCCACGGCGGCGCCGCCGTCGATTGATCAGCTGCGTTATGACCCGATCAAGAGGGAAATGAGACTGGTCAGCGGGGAACGCCGCGATTTCGAGACCTTGCTGATCCGCACCAGCTGAGGCCGGCGCTTGAGGGCCTTCCAAACCCCTTCGCATGCAGCTCGACCTGCTGGCCTGACTCTGCGTGCCATCGGCCCTGCCGATCACGAATTTCTGGCCGAGCTGTATGCCGCCGGGCGGGCGCTGGAGCTTGCGCCCGTGCCTTGGAGCGAGGAGCAGAAGCGCCGCTTTTTGCGCGATCAGTTCGAGCTGCAGCACGCCCATTATGAAAAGCATTATCCCGGGGCTGATCGTCTGCTGGTCGAGCTGGCGGGACATCCGATAGGGCGCATCTACGTGTACCGCTCACCGGGCGAGATCCGCTTGATGGATATTGCCCTGGTGAGTGAGCGCCAGCACCAGGGCATCGGCTCGGCGCTGCTGGCCGAATTGATCGAGGAGGCGGACCTCGCTCGCACCACGATCACGCTGCACGTCGAGGCCGACAACCCGGCCTGCAAGCTCTACCGGCGACTCGGCTTCGAGCACCTGGAAGACCGGGGTGTCTATCAGTTCCTGGGTCGAAAACCGCGGGCTCCCGCCGTGCCCTGAGAGGTTGGAGCTCAACGACGGTGAGCCCGCTTGGACCTCAGGGCTCCTGGAACATCACCGAAGAGCCCAGGCGGTCGCCGGACTCGCACCAGAACATCATGTTCTCGAAGACATAGGGGCTGTAGCGCGTGCGTCGGCCGACATTGATGCGATTGACGATCAGGTAGCCACCGGCGCAGCCGATGTCGAAGAGCTGCTTGTTGTAGCCCTGACCTGCCAACGGCGTCACCGTCACCGGACCCTGCCAGATGAAGTCGCCTAGGGCTGGATACATGCTGGCGAAGTCACCGCTCAGGCGGATGCGCGGATTGGCCACGCTGGCCTGGCCGCGCAGTTCGGCGTAGACGCCGCCGCGAACCGAGCGATCCTGGCTGGACGGCGACAGCCAGTAGAGCTGTGCAGCGGAAATCTCTACGCGCTGCGTGGTTGGCGTCTGCCAGGGCCAGTCCTTGTCGCCGCCCCGATTGATCTGCCACGGAAACTCGCCGCTCTGGTTTTCGGCAATCTGCCATGGCCAGTCGGCAGCAGCGACGGCATTGGTCGAGAGCATTTCGACCAGCCCGGCCTTGTCGGCATTCATGACGACGGTCTGGTCAGAGGACTGCTGGAGACTCATCTGAGCCGGCAGCGGTGCGGCAAATGCCAGGGCGGACATCAGGAACAGTGGGGGCAGGCGCATGGTCAATTCTCCTTTGGGAAAGATCCCGAGAGCACGGGACGACGGCGCCAGCATACCCGTGTGACACAGCGTAACGAAATACTCTGTTGCAGAGATTGCGGACTGTGCCTCAGCCAAAGTCCAGCGGATCCACATCCACGCTCCAGCGCAGCTTGTGGTCGCGGGCCTGGGCGTAGGCCTGTTCCACCGCAACGCTCAGAAAGGCATGCAGGGGCCCGCGCTCGCCGGCCATCGCCACCAGCTGAAAGCGCCACCGCCCTTGCCGGCGCGGCTGCGGTGCCGGCAAGGGGCCGGAAATCTCGACCCCCGCGCGGCTCTCCGGCGGACACCCGGCCAGCAGGTCGGACAGGAATCGATCGGCCTTGCCACCTTCGACATGTTCAGCCCGAATCAGCGCGGCAAAGCCGACCGGCGGCAACTCGGTTTCCCGGCGTTCCTGCAGCGCCAGCCGCGCGTATTCGGGATAACCCTGACGCAGCAGCGTCTGCAGCAAGGGATGTTCAGGCAGATGGGTCTGCAGCAACACTTCACCGGCGCGTTCGGCACGCCCGGCGCGACCGGCCACCTGCACGATCAGCTGGGCCAAGCGCTCGCTGGCGCGGAAATCGGCGCTCATCAGGCCCTCGTCGACGCCGACGATGACTGCCAGCGTGACCGCCGGCAGATGGTGGCCCTTGGCCAGCATCTGGGTACCGACGATCAGCGTCGGCACGCCCCGCAACAGCTCTTCGATGGCCGCGGCAAAACTGGATTTGCGGCTGGTCGTATCGCGATCCAGTCGCACCAGCGGAACTTGCGGAAAGGCCAGTGCAAGCGCTGCTTCCAGGCGTTCGGTGCCGGCGCCCTGGGGCACCAGCGCCAGGCTCTGGCACACCGGGCAAGAGTCCGGTGGCCGCTGCTGATGGCCACACTGATGGCAGCGCAGCCAGGCCACGCCGCGGTGAAAGGTCAGGGCGATATCGCAGTCCGGGCATTCGGCGTGCCAGCCGCAATCGTGGCAGAGCAGCGCTGGCGCAAAACCACGACGGTTCTTGAACACCAGCACCTGGCCGCCCGCACGCAGATGCTCGTCGATGACGCCCAGGGTCGCCGGTGCCAGGCCGTCCTTCAGCCGCTGTCCGCGCAGATCGACCACCCGCCAGCGCGGTTGCCGGGCGGCGCCGATGCGGCTGCGCATCAACAGTCGCTGATAGCGGCCCAGATCCACATTGCGCAAGCTCTCCAGACTGGGTGTGGCGCTGCCCAGCACCACCGTGGCAGCCACACCCTGGGCCCGCAGCAGGGCCACGTCGCGGGCGTGATAACGGATGCCATCCTGCTGCTTGTACGAGGCGTCGTGTTCCTCGTCGACCAGCACCAGAGCCAGTCGCGGCAAGGGTGTCCATACGGCGGAGCGAGTACCGATGACGACATCGATCTCGCCCTTGGCGGCAGCCAGAAAGGCCTCCACCCGCTCGCCCTCGGACAGCTCCGAATGTAGTGCGGCTACGCGCCCAGGCAGGCGTTCGCGCACGCGCGCCACCAGTTGCGGTGTCAGTCCGATCTCGGGCACCAGCAGCAAGGCCTGCTGGCCGCGGGCCAGGGCATCGGCGATCAGCCGCAGGTAGACCTCGGTCTTGCCGCTGCCAGTCACGCCGTCGAGCAGGTACACGCCAAAGCGGCCTGCGCCGGCGCGGATCTCGGTCAGCACGCTCTCCTGTTCAGCCGACAACTGCGGCGACGGCGCCAGTATCGGTGGCGGTGCATAGGGCGACAGCGGCAGTGCTTCGACCCAGCCGGCCTCGATCCAGGTATCCACCAGCGGGCGCCAGCGAGCGTGCGCCTGCGCCAGATCGGTCTGACTGGCCGGCGACTGCTGCAGACGTTGCCACAGGCGCTGTCTGGCCACCCCGCGGAGCGGAGCGGCCCTGGCCCGACCTTCGGCGCTGAGCACATAAAGCAGCCGTTCCGGTTGCGACATCGGCGTGTTGCGCCGCAGGCCGACCGGCAGAGCCGTGGCCAGCGTCTCCCCGAGTGGCGCCAGGTAGTAGCGGGCCACGCGCGGAAACACCGTCCACAGCGCCGGGTCAGCCAGGGGCTCGGTGTCCAGCACTGCCAGCAGTGGTTTCAGGCCGTCGACGGAGCCGCTGGTCACCTCGATGATCAGGCCGATCAGCCGTCGGCGCCCGAACTCCACCAGCACCCTCAGACCAGGCTGCAGCGTCAGGCCGGTCTCGGCATCGACATGGGAATAATCGAACAGCCGCGGCAGAGGCACCGGCACCGCCACGCGTACGCGCAACGGTTTCAAGTCCTGGCTCTGGGGCATGACGCCTGCTAGTCGACGCGCAGCATCTCGACCAGCGGTGCCAGTACCCGGCGCGAGATCTCGAACTGGCCCTCGAAGCGCTCATTGGCCTTGGCGCGCATGCGTGGGGCGTGCTCGGCCAGGTATCGGATCAGGGAGTGATGGCTGTCGAGTCGGTAGGCCACCACCAGTTCCTGCTGTTCCGGCGTGGGTTGTTCGGGCTCCAGGACCATGACTTCGGCACTCAGAAAGCCGGGCAGGGTCAGCAACTCACGCACATGATCGCCCAGCCACGCGCGGTAGTCGTCGGCGACTGCTTCGCGGACCTTGATGTTGACTTCATAGACGATCATGCCAGCTCCACCAGCTCCAGATTCATAGATTCACCAGGCTCATCACCAGGGCGGCGATGATGGTGAAAGAGACCAGAATAAGATACAGGGTGCCGATCACAAAAAAAGCGAAGGGCGCCCCCCACCAGCGCTGCCGGTACACTCGTTTCTGGGTCAGGAACAGATTGAGCGGTATCCAGGCAATCGAAAGTCCCATCAGGAACCACCAGGGATTGAACCAGCCCTCGGGCCAGAATTCGGCCAGCTTCGACAATCCGATCGCGACCAGAATCCCCATGTAGATGAAGGTGTGGCTGTGCACGGCCACCATCAGATGTTCCATGTACAGGCGGCGCTTGAACACCAGCACCAACTTGAGCAACAGCGCAAAGACCGGCAGCAGCACGAACAAGCTTTGCGGCAGCACCTGCAGGAATGACTGACCCAGGCGGTGAGGGTCATCCCGCACCAATTCCAGATTGGCCTTGATCACGGCGATGTAGTCGTTCATCCATTCGTTGACTTCAGGGGGCAGCCACGCCAGCACCAGCGGATTGTCCTGTCGATCCCAGGGCTGATCCCCGGCGAAGGTCAGGTTGATCGGTTTCTTTTCCTTGACCGTCGCCCTGGCAGCATCCTCCGCTGCGGCTTTGGCCTTGATCTGTTCTGCGGCCTGCTCCAGCGCCTGGGCAGCTTCCGCTTGTGCTCTGGCTACCTCCTCGGCCCGGCGTGCGGATTCAGGGTCGATCGGGCCAGCGCCAGCGTCCGGTGGCGTGGGAGGCACCGGCAGCTGCGGCAGCACCACGTCCTCAGCCGAGCCGTTGATCTGAACATCGCCGTCCCCGGTCACTCGCATGTTGAGGTCGCTGGTCCAGTTGACCACGACAAACAGCAAGGCGCTCATGACCAGATAGATGCGCATCGGCCGGATGAAGCTCATGCGCTTGCCGGCCAGATAAGCCTCGGTCAGCCGGCCCGGCGCAAAGAACAGGCTGACCAGCGTGCGCCAGACCCGCGAGTCGACGTCAAAGAGGTAATCCAGGGCGTCGTTGGACAGCGCCAGCAGATCACGGATCGGCGTGCGTTCGGGTTGCCCGCAGCGGTGGCAGAACGGCCCCTGCAAGGGAATTTCGCAGTTCTCGCAGGATTTGCCCTGCCAGGCGAGGGCCTTGCGCTGGGCGCGGGTCAGTCGCATCGGTGCCTGCCCAGACGGCTCGGGCTCGGCGACTGCGATCGTGGGCTCGGCTGCGGGTCGTGTCTGATTCATGGTCGTTGGATCAAGCGGTTCTGCCGCAGCCAGGCGATCGTATCGGCGAGCAGATGATCCAGCGGGGTCACCTTGAGATCGAGCTCGCGCCTGGCCTTGCTGATGTCGCAGCGCATCCGCTGGCAGACGAAAGCCACCGATTCGGGGGTCAGCTCGGGCTCTTTGCCGCTGAAGCGGCTCCAGCGATCCTGGATCTGCGCGAGTGCACGCATGGCAAGAGCGGGAATGGCCTTGCTCGGGGCGGGTTTGCCCAGCAATCGCCCGATGCGCTGGACCAGATCGAGAAAACTGCATTCCTCTCCGCCCAACAGATAGCTTCCGCCCTTGGTGCCGCGCTCGGCGGCGACCAGATGGGCTTGCGCCGCCTCACGCACATCGATGAAGGAGCCCGATCCCGGCGGCACACCCGGCAGCTTCTGCTGATCAACCAGCATGATCAGTCGCGCCCAGTTCTGGGTGTCACCCGGTCCGAAGATGTGGGTCGGGTTGCAGATGACGGCATCCAGCCCGGAGCGGATGCCGGCGTGGACCGCATCCTCTCCCAGCGCCTTGCTGCGCGCATAGTTGATCCAGGATTCGCGCCCCAGATGCGGCGAGGTCTCGCTGATGACCTCGCTCGTCAGTCCATAGACGGCCACGCTGGAGGTGTGGACCAGCCGCCCGACCTTGGCCCGCAGTGCGGACTGGACCACATTGCGCGTGCCCTCGACATTGACCAGGGTCTGCTGGGCGGAGCGTGGCTTCCACATGGCCGTGCTGGCGGCGACATGGAACACCAGATCGGGGGCGTCGTGCATGGCCCGATCCAGCGAGGCGCGATCACTGACATCGCCCTGGACGAACTCGATGGGTAGCTCGGCGATCGCCGCCACGGTGGCTTCGGACCGGTACAGGGCGCGCACCTTGTAATCATTTTCCAGCAGCAGCCGGACGATGTGTCCTCCCAGAAATCCGGTGGCGCCGGTCACCACTGCTGTCGGCATGACGTTCTCCCTGGAGCCGCAAGTCCTTGCAAGAGCCCTAAGATACGCGGCCTTGAAATCAAACACAGCGCAGCGCTTGGACACACCCGCCACTTACAGAAGCCATCTGCTGGAAACCCTGCGACTGGCAGCGCCCCTGATCGTCGGGCAAGTGTCGGCGATGGGCATGACCGTGGCCGACAGCATCGTTGCCGGCCGTATCAGCTCGGCGGCGCTGGGCGGTGTGGCCGTGGGCGGTGCTGTGTATACCGTGGCGCTGCTGCTGACCATCGGCATCCTGGCCGCGATCACGCCGATCGTGGCCCAACTGTTCGGAGCGCGGCGCTTCGACGAGATTGCCGCCCAGGCCCGTCAGGCCTGGTGGCTGGCTCTGGCGCTGGGAGTGGTGGTGATGCTGATCTGCTTCAACGGCAGCAGCGCGCTGCGCCTTGTGGGCGTTGATCCGAAACTCTATCCCTATGCGGCCGATTTCCTGCGCGGCGTCGGTTTCGGTGGCCCGGCGCTGGCGGCCTTCTATCTGCTGCGTGGCTATGCCGAGGGCCTCGGTCGAACCAAACCAGGCATGGTGGCCGCCCTGGCGGGGCTGGTAGTGCTGGTGCCGCTGGCGATCCTGCTGGCCTTTGGCGCCGGGCCGATACCGGCGCTGGGCACTTTCGGTCTGGGTCTGGCGACTGCCATCACCTTGTGGCTGGAAGCGATTGGCCTGGCCTGGTACTTGAGACGTGCCTCCTGGTTTCTGCGATTCGGGCCCATCCTCAAGCTCGATCGACCCCGGCGCGAACCGATCATGGCCTTGCTGGCCCTGGGAATGCCGATGGCCTTTGCCTGGCAGATGGAGGGCGGACTGTTCATCGTCGTTGCGCTGCTGATGGGGCGTATCGGTGGCGACTGGGCCGCGGCGCACCAGATCGCCATCAATGTGGCCTCGGTGGCTTTCATGCTGCCGCTGGGACTGGCGCAGGCCGTCACCGTGCGCGTGGGACACGCCCGCGGCGCCGAGCGGCTGACCGATGTCCGACGCGCGGCCATCGCCGGTTTGACGCTGGCACTGGGCACGCAACTGTTGTCGGCCGCGGTCATGCTGTTGCTGGCAGCACCGATCACCCGCTTGTACGCGCCGGGTGCCGAAGCCCTGGTGCCGCTGGCGGTGCAGCTGATGTTCCTGGCCGCCATCTTCCAGCTGTCCGACGGCATCCAGGTGGTTGCCGCCGGTGCCCTGCGTGGGCTCAAGGACACCCAGTTCCCGATGATCATCACCGCCATCGCCTATTGGGGCGTGGGATTCCCCATGGCCTGGACCCTGGGATTCCAGGTGGGCTGGGGCGGCCCGGGCCTGTGGATCGGCTTCATCGCCGGCCTCAGCATGGCGGCGATCCTGCTGAACTGGCGGCTGGCGACGAGTTTGCGCAGGCTGCGGGACGGGGCACGGGAAACGGGGCAGGGGGCACGGGGAGAAACTGGCTAGCCCGCATATTTCATGAGGGAACGCGGATGATCGCGAAGGGCTTTGCGCCGGAATCGAGACGAGAGGAGGAGCAATGGTTGTTCCATTGCGACGACGAGCAACGAAGAGTCCGGCGCAAAGAACGAGCGAGGGCCGCGTTAGCGAGGAAATGGCAGCGAACAGTTTGTCATTTCAACCCATTCGAGGATTTCCGCGTAGTTCCAACGAAGTCGGGCGATTTCATCGCGACCTCATGAAATGTGCGGGCCAGGGCGGACCGCGCTTCCTTCCTTGAGCCCTGGTCAGCGCAAAGACGAGAGCTATCCAGGTGCAAGTCCGCACCGAGCGTGACATCCGTCAGGCATGGCGATAGGCCACCGACGCGCTTGCATTGGACCCCAGAGCGCCAACAAGCTGGTTGGAGAACCTGCTTTACCGTGCCCCGTGCCCCGTGCCCCGTGCCCCGTGCCCCGTGCCCCGTGCCCCGTGCCCCGTGCCCCGTGCCCCGTGCCCCGTGCCCCGTGCCCTCGCATAACCCATGACCTCCGGCTCATGGCGAGATTGTGAAAATGTCCTAGAGTCCGCGGCCCGCGCGGAGGCCTTTGTCCTGTTGCGCCTGCCGCTCATCCGATGAGGGAGATTCCGTGATCCGTTCCGTGCTCAAACCGCTGTCCGCGGCGCTTGCCGCCGCGCTGTTGCTCGCTGCCTGTGGCAGCGAAGCCCCCCAGACTGCTGCTCCGACTGCTCCCGCCGCTCCGGCCGCACCCGAGAAGCTCAGTATCGATGTGGCCAGTCTGCCGGCCCTGCCGGTCTTCCAGGCCAGCGATCTGGATCCGGCCATTTCCGCCTGTACCGACCTCAACGGCTACGTGAACAGCAAGTGGCTGGCGGCCAACCCGGTTCCGGCCGATCGCACCACCTGGGGCAGCTTCGAGATGCTCGGTGAGCGCTCGCTGGGTGTGCAGAAGCAGATCGTCGAGAAATTGGCGGTCAAGAAGGATGCGGCCGGCGTCGAGAAGGTGATCGGTGATTTCTGGGCCACCGGCATGGATGAAGCAGCAGCCGAAGCGGCCGGTCTGAAGCCGATCCAGCCGGTGCTGGACCAGATTGCGGCCTTGTCGTCACCGCAGGACGTTGCCACCTTTGTGCGCGATGCCCACGCTGATGGCCGCGGCATGTTGTTCGGCTTTGGCGGCGAATCGGACTTCCAGGATTCCAGTCAGGTCATCGCCTATGTCACCCAGGATGGCCTGGGTCTGCCCGACAAGACCTACTACGCAGGCGATGAGCACAAGGCCGAGCGCGAGGCCTACGTGGCCCACATCGAGTCCATGCTGAAGCTGGCAGGTGCCGACGAGGCCAGCGCCAAGGCGCAGGCCGCGGCGATCATGGCCATTGAAACCCAGCTGGCGGACGTGTCGTACTCCACCGAAGAGATGTCGCGCGATGTCTCCAAGTATTACAACCCGGTCAGCGTGGCAGATGCCGACGCCAAGACCCCGCTGATGCCCTGGGCCGAGTTCTTCAAGGCCAACGGCATGAGCGAGCCGGCGATGTTCTCGATGTCGAATCCGGACTTCTTCGCCAAGCTCAACAGCATGCTGGAGCAGACGCCGGTCGCCGATTGGCAGGCCTACCTGCATTTCCACGTCATCGACAACGCGGCGCCCTTCCTGAGCAAGACCTACGCCGACGAGAACTTCGCGTTCTATGGCAAGACCCTGCGTGGCCAGGAAGAACAGAAGCCGCGCTGGAAGCGCGTGCTCGACACTGTCAACGGTACCGTCGGCGAGGCACTGGGCGAGATCTACGTGGAAGTCGCCTTCCCGCCCGAGTCCAAGGCACAGATGGAAAAGCTGGTGGCCAATCTGTCGACCGCCCTCAAGGCACGTCTGGAGAAGCTGGAGTGGATGAGCCCGGAAACCCGCGCCAAGGCACTGGAGAAGTGGGCCAGTTTCAATCCCAAGATCGGCTATCCGGACAAGTGGCGCGACTGGTCGGGTCTGAGCACCACCCGTGACAGCTACATTGCCAACATCATGGCGGCGGCGCGCTTCAATCACGCCTATCAGGTGTCCAAGATCGGCAAGCCCAAGGACAAGGGCGAGTGGGGCATGACTCCGCAGACGGTGAATGCCTATTACAACCCGCTGCTTAACGAGATCGTGTTCCCGGCCGCCATCCTGCAGCCGCCCTTCTTTGACCCGAACGCGGATCTGGCGACCAACTACGGCGGCATCGGCGCCGTGATCGGTCACGAGATGCTGCACGGTTACGACGACCAGGGCAGCCGCTTCGATGCCAACGGCACCTTCGCCAACTGGTGGCAGCCCAGCGATGCCGAGGGCTTCAAGGCCAAGACGGCGATGCTGGTCGAACAGTTCAACGGTTATGAGGCCATCGACGGCAAGCACGTCAATGGCGCGTTGACGCTGGGTGAGAACATCGCTGATCTGGGTGGTCTGACGGTCGCGCGCGATGCCTTGAAACTGGCCCAGGGCGAGAATTTCACCGATCCGATGATTGACGGCTTCACCCAGGATCAGCGCTTCTTCATGAACTGGGCAACGGTCTGGCGCCGCGGCTACACCGACAAGGAACTGGCGGTCCGTCTGGTCACTGATCCGCATGCCCCGGCACGTTTCCGTGCCATCGGCACGCCGAGCAACATGCCGGCCTTCGCCGAAGCCTTCAGCTGCAAGGCCGGTGACCCGATGGTGCGCGACGGCGATCAGCGGATTGCCATCTGGTAATCGCGCCGTCCTCGTAACGACACAGACCGCCGGGCGCGCAAACGCCCGGCGGTTTGCGTTTGTGGGGCAAGGGCGGGAAACGGGGCACGGGGCACGGGAAAGGCTGGCAGGGCCGGCGCTCTTATGGGTCCAGACTTGTCTGAACGCTTCTGCTGGCCAAGCTGTGGGAGCGGACTTTGTCCGCGATCGGGCCTGGCGTGTGCTCGGAGCGAAGCATCGCGGCTGAAGCCGCTCCCACAGAGGCCGGGTTCATGGTCCATGTGCAGTGTCGGGCATTGTGTCGGGCTTCTGACCACGACCCGCCTCAGGCGGGGACCGTCGCGTCGCTGCTCGCGCCGCGAGGGCGCTCCTACCGCCAACAACCAACAACCAACAACCGACAACCCCGACCCGGCCGTGGCCTCCGCAGGGCCGCTCGCGTAATCTCGCCCCTCCAGTCACCAATGGACGACATCGTGAGCCATAGTAATGACCATGACCTGCTGGAGATCGCCGGCAAGCTCTACCGATCGCGGCTGTTGACCGGTACCGGCAAGTTCAAGGATCTGGAAGAAACCCAACTGGCCACCGAGGCCGCGGGCGCCGAGATCGTGACCGTGGCGATACGTCGCACCAATATCGGCCAGGACAAGAATCAGCCGAATCTGCTCGATGTGCTGCCGCCGAGTCGCTACACCATCCTGCCCAACACCGCAGGCTGCTTCAGCGCCGACGAAGCGGTGCGCACCTGCCGACTGGCACGCGAACTGCTGGACGGTGCGCCGCTGGTCAAGCTCGAGGTGCTGGCCGACATCAAGACCTTGTTCCCGGATGTGGTCGAGACCCTCAAGGCCACCGATATCCTGGTGCGCGAAGGCTTCCAGGTCATGGTCTACACCAATGACGATCCAGTCGTGGCGCGGGAGTTGGCCAAGCGCGGCTGCGTGGCGGTGATGCCGCTGGCGGCGCCGATCGGATCGGGCCTCGGCATCCGCAACCCCTACAACATCCTGACCATCGTCGAAGAGAAGACCGTGCCGATCCTGGTGGATGCCGGCGTGGGCACGGCCTCGGATGCCGCGGTGGCAATGGAACTGGGCTGCGACGGTGTGCTGATGAATACCGCCATCGCCGGGGCCCGGGATCCGGTGCTGATGGCCTCGGCCATGCGCAAGGCCATCGAAGCCGGACGCGAGGCCTTTCTGGCCGGTCGTATCCCGCGCAAGCGCTTCGCCAATGCTTCCTCGCCGACCTCAGGGCTGATCGAATGACCGAGGAGCGCACACCCACGGACGGGAAGCCCCTGCATCGCGAAATCCGAAGTTTCGTGCTGCGTCAGGGCCGAACCACCGAGGCCCAGCGCGAGGCGCTGGAACGGGACTGGCCGCGCTTTGGCCTGGATTGGCCGCGGTCGATGGCGCATCCGGCCAGCTGGTTCAGCACCGAGCAACCGGTGGTCGTGGAAATCGGTTTCGGCAATGGCGAAGCCCTCGGTGCTGCTGCCGCGGCCGATCCCGGGCGCAATTATCTGGGCATCGAAGTCCACCGGCCGGGTGTGGGTCGATTGTTGCGACAGCTGGCGGCGGAGAATCTGGACAATGTCCGAGTGATCTCGGCCGATGCGGTCGAAGTGCTGCGCGAGGGGATAGCGCCCGGCAGCCTGGATGAGGTGCGTCTGTATTTTCCCGATCCCTGGCACAAGAAGCGCCACCACAAGCGCCGCATCGTGCAGACGCCCTTCTGCGATCTGGTGGCCAGCCGGCTGCTTCGAGGGGGTCGCTTCCACCTGGCCACCGACTGGGAGCCCTATGCGCTGTGGATGCGCGAAGTGCTCGACGTGCATCCGCAGTTCCGCAATACCGGCGGTGAAGCCGGCTATGTGCCCAAGCCCGAAGGCCGTATCGAAACCCATTTCGAGCGCCGTGGCCGCAAGCTCGGGCATGGGGTCTGGGATATGGTCTATGAGCGGCTTTAGCTGATTTTCGGCAGGCGTTCACGCGGAGGGGCGGAGAGCGCGGAGACGAGCATCCGTCCTGTTGGTGTTTGGCCTTTCTCCGTGGCCTCCGCGCCTCCCCGGGTGCGCCTTCGGCTTACCCGGGCTACTCTTTGCGTTCTCCGCGATCCTCGGCGTTCTCAGCGTTGGCGCTTCTTTCCGCCAAAGGGCCCGCGCCGTTGGCCACATGCCCCGCCATTGCCCTGAACAAGGCGCAAGCTCGGGTGCGATAGGGGTACTTTTGGGTTTAACAACATCTTAATATCGGGAATCGGCTTTCCCCGCCGTCGAGGAGATTCCCGAGCAGAGATGGATGGTGCGCTGACACTTTCCTTCGACATGGCCCTGGTCCTGGGCATTCTGTGCCTGACGGTGGTGCTCTTCGTCCGTGAGTGGGTCTCGGCGGATGTGGCGGGGCTGGTGATTCTGGTGGTGCTGGGCCTGACCCAGCTGGTGCCAGTCGATCGCCTTTTCGATGGATTTGCCTCCAACGCCGTGATGTCGATTCTCGCGGTGATGGTGCTCGGTGCCGGACTCGATCGCACCGGGGTCATGGGGCACGCCGCCAGTCTGGTGTTGAAACTGTCGCGCGGCAATGAAAAACATCTGGTGGTGGCACTGTCGCTGGTCGCCGGCAGCACCAGCGCCTTCATGCAGAATCCGGCCGTCGTGGCATTGTTCCTGCCGGTGGCCAGCCGAATTGCCGCGCGCACCGGTTATCCGCTGTCGCATCTGCTGATGCCGATGGGTTTCTGCGTGGTGCTGGGTGGCAGCATGAGCATGGTCGGCAGCTCGCCCATGATCCTGCTGAATGATTTGCTGCTGGCGGCCAACCGCAACCTGCCCTCGGGTGCGGAATCGTTGCGCGCGCTGCCCCTGTTTGCGGTACTGCCGGTGGGACTGGCGCTGTTCCTGTCGGGGATCGCCTATTTCCGCTTCTTCGGCAGTCGCTTGCTGACCTCCCAGGATGACCGCCTGCCGGTCACGCCGGGCACCACCGAAAGCTACTTCGAACAGGTCTACGGCATCCGCGGTGAGGTCTACGAGCTGACGGTAGAAGCCGGCAGTGCCTTGATCGGCCAGAGCATCCAGGAAGCAGAGACGCTGTCGGGTGCGCCGTTGATTCTGGCGATCAAGGACAATCAGGGCGTGCGCGTGGCGCCGGCCGGCGATCAGCTGCTCTCGCAGAGCACCGTGATCGGAGCACTGGGGCCACCGGAGACAGTGGAGCGCTTTGCCAGCGAGTACGGCCTGTCACTGGCGCCGAATGTGCGACAGTTGGAGGAGGCCTTCAACCCGGCCCGATCCGGCATTTCCGAGGCGGTGATTCCCCCCGGCTCGCGCTTCGTCGGCAAGACCGTGGGCGAGTTGCGCCTGCGCAAGCGCTATGGCATCAGCCCGCTGGCTCTGACCCGCGGCGAGGAGGTCTACCGCGAGGATATCCGGCGCATCGAAGTGCGCCCCGGTGACTGTCTGGTGTTCCACGGCGGTTGGCCGGAGCTGGCTGAACACGCGCACGAAAAGGATTTCGTCGTGGTCACCGACTATCCCCAGGACGAGCAGCGGCCGCAGAAACTGTGGTTCGCGGTGAGTTTCTTCGCGCTCGGCTTCACGCTGGCGCTGGCCGGGCATTTCCCGCTGCCGGTGGCCCTGCTCGGCGGGGCGGTCGGCATGCTGCTGACCGGCGTGATCAGCATGGACGAGGCCTACAAGGCGATCAGCTGGAAGTCGATCTTCGTGCTGGCCTGCCTGATTCCACTCGGCAATGCCGTCGACAGCACCGGCACTGCGGCCTGGATCTCGCAGGAGGCCTTCGTCTACCTCGGCGGCTGGCCGATCTGGCTGCTGCAGTTCGCCGTGGCCATTCTGACGGCGATGGCGGCGATGGCGATTTCGCAGGTCGGCGCCGCCGTGCTGATGGTGCCGATGGCCATCAACCTGGCGCTGGCCGCGAATGCCAGTCCGCTGGAATTCGCACTGATCGCCGCCCTGGGCGCGTCAACAACTTCCTGACCGCGAGCAACCCGGTCAATTCGCTGATCAGCGGCCCGGGTGGGCTACCGCGCAGGCACTTCTGCGGATCGCCTGCCGCTACGCTGTTGTTCGCCATTGTTCAGTGCTGATGGTGACGTGGTGGTTTTAGGGGCGCACGAGGGCACGAGGAGCACGAGGGCGAGAGGGGCACGCAAGACCAACAGCTTGCCTCTATGCTGCCTTTGCGTGCCCTCGTGCCAGGCTCGTGCCTCAGTTCCCTCAATGCCCGTGCCCTCGTGCCCTGTGCCCTCCAGAGCACCTTCGATTCGCGAACAGGCACGCCGCAGGGGCGTCCGAGATGTTCGCCGAACATGCCGAAAGGCACTGATCAAAGCCATTTGTCCGCAAAGGACGCCAAGGACGCAGAGAAGGGCAAGTGCCCTCAATAGTGAAGGCGCCCCGGTTCATCCCGAGCAGATTCGATAATTGCTGTCCTTGCCCTTCGCGTCCTTTGCGGACAGAAAATGCTTTCGAGTCACGATCAGCGGCGAACCTCAGGTTCTCATTAGTCCGGCGAGCCCGACCTACGAATCCGCACTCCCGCCAGATGGACCGCATCGCCTTCGATCGAAATTGCCACCCGCCGCAGGGGATTCACCGCGGCAGGGGCCGCTGATGCAATAGCCGTCTTCGGGACGGAAAGCGGCGCCGTGGCGGCGCAGACCAGTTGGCCGTGGGCATAGAGGAAGCGTCCCGGCGCCCAGTTCAGTGGCCGGCCGGCGTGCGGACAGACGTTCAGATAGGCGTGCACCTGATCACCGCTGCGCAGCAGCACCAGCGTGGCACCCTCGGGTTCACGCGGATCGGCACACTCCATGGCGCTGCCTTCGGCCAGATCCGACAGGGCACACAGTTTCTCGCTCACTGCTTCACTCCCGCTTAAAGCTTGGTCCTGCACACTATCCATATCCGACACTCTGGAGTCGATCTTGAATCAACCTCTGCTTGGCGGTTCCGTCCCCTGGACCCAGCGCCTGATCGCCGCCGTCTTCTGGCTGCTGGGGCTGGCCATGGTCGGCGCTGTGCTGGTGTTCGGTTTCTTTGTCGGTGCCGCGCTGCTGGGTATTGCGGCGGTCGGCGGATTGATTGCCTGGGCGCGACTGCGCTGGGGCAAGCCGATCATCCCCGGCGTCGCCAAACCCACCGCTCCGGGCACCCGGCAGCGCAGCGGCGAAACCATCATCGACGCCGAGTATGTGGTGATCAGGCGCGATCAGCGGCCGTAGGCGGTGGGCCGGCGCCTCATCGCACCGTGTCGATCGTGCCGAGTTTTTTGGTCTGCAGCTTTGACAAGCCGGGGCAGGGGGCAGGGGGCAGGGGTCCAGGATAGCGGTGCCAACGGACGGTGCGGCGAATCTGGAGGTTCGTCACTCACTGATCAGGTTTGATCATCGCATCGCTGCCTTTTGTAAGAGCAATAATTGGCGCGCATGCGAGCGTTCAAACCAGGAACAGGGCGACAGTGTCCATGCACGACGCAGATTCTCATCGTGCGCCGAGGTCGGGCCCCTGCCCCCCGCCCCTCCTACAGGACTCAGGACATCAACGGAAAGCCGCACGCCCCGTCGGCGCGGCATTTCTAGCTCCCCGCCGGATGCTTCTCCAGCCAGGTCGCGACATAGCTGCAACTGCCGATCACGCGCCAGCCCTGCTGTCGGGCGTAATTCACCGCATACGCTACCAACTCGCCAGCCAGGCCCCGCCCGCGCAGCTGCGCCGGCGTGTAGGTGTGGACGAAATCGATGACTTCGGGGGCGAGCATTCGATATTCGACGAAGGCGTCGGCGCCGTCGGCGGTGACCACGAACCGCCGACGCTCGGGCTGATGCAGGATCTCGAGTTCGCTCATCACGACCGTCTCCGCCTGCTAGATCGCCGACAGCTCAACCGCCGGACTGACGCCCAGGCGCTGGTGCATGATCGGACTGGTGGTGGTGTACTGCAAATGGACCTTGGCCCCCGGATTCAGGCGCGCCTTGATCGCGAAGGCTGCCAGCGCCGCTTCATGGAAACCGCACAGGATCAGCTTCTTCTTGCCCGGATAGGTATTGATGTCACCCACGGCGTAGATGCCCGGGATGTTGGTTTCGAAGCGCTCGGTATCGACCTGGATCTGGTTCTTGTCGATGCCCAGGCCCCAGGTGGCGATCGGCCCGAGCTTGGGCGAGAGGCCGTAGAAAGCCAGCAGATGATCGAACCCGACCACTCGCGTGACGGCATCGGCTGCGATCACGCTGATCGCCTTGAGCCCGTCGCCTTCGGTCTTGATGCCAGTGACATTGCCGATCATCAGCTGCATCTGCTGCTCGTCGCACAGGGCGCGCATCTTGGCGACCGAAGCCGGCGCCGCACGGAATTCGTTGGAGCGATGGATCAGCAGCACGCTTTGGGCAATGGGTTTCAACGCCAGCACCCAATCCAGCGCCGAGTCACCGCCGCCAAGAATGACCAGATCCTTGCCGCGGAACTGCTCGGGATTCTTCACCGAATAATGGATCTGGCGGCCTTCGAAGGCGTCGGCGCCGGCAACGGGAACCTTGCGCGGCTGGAAGGCGCCAAGGCCTGCGGCCACGATCACCGCCCGGGTGACAAAGCGCGTGCCCTTGCTGGTGATGACCTCGAACTGGCTGTCATCGAGCTTGCGCACCTCGGCCACTTCCTGATCCAGATGGAACTCCGGATGGAAGGGCGCAATCTGCTGCATCAGGTTGTCGGTGAGCTCCTTGCCGGTGCACACCGGGACTGCCGGGATATCGTAGATCGGCTTGTCCGGATACAACTCGATGCACTGGCCCCCGGCGACCGGCAGGGCGTCAATGACGTGCGCCTTGATGCCAAGCAGGCCGAGTTCGAATACCTGGAACAGGCCCACCGGGCCGGCTCCGACGATGACAACATCCGTATCAATGGTCATGTTTTCATTCCTTTGAATTCTGCTTTCGACGCTGACCGCGGGGAGAGCTCTGGCGGTCGAGGCGCCCGATTCTAGCGGCGGACGCGTGAGTGCGCCTTGATCATGGACCAATGTCTACCAGTCTCGGTCGAGCGGTCGAGCCTGAGTGATCCCGGCACGCTTGCATCGCGCCGGCTTGCGCGAGTAGCGTGCGGGTGCACAGGGGAGTGAGACATGCGCACCAACAGTCTGGATGTCTGCATACAGGGCAGCCAGCTCAAGGGCAATGGCGAGCCTCAGGGATCGCCGCTGGATCGCGAGGATGCGCCGCAACTGACGCGCGAGATCGAAGCTCTATGCGCCACGCTGCGCTGCCCGAAACCGCAGCGCACCGTGTTCACGGCCGAGTTCTCTCTGCGCCTTTACCGCCATCGCGGCTGGTTGGGGCCCACGCGCAAGCGCACGCTGGCCTTGGGCTGGCCGATTCTGCACCTGCTCGATGCCGATGAGCTGCGAGCCGCGCTGGCCTTGGCGCTGCTGGGCGAGAGCGTGGGTATCGGATTGAGTGCCGCCGGTGCTGGCGACGGACGAGTCGCCGAGCTGTTGGGGACGCCGCTGTTGCTGCGCACGCTGACTCGACTGCTGGCGGCCGAGTACGTGGGGGCAGAGCACTGGTTTGCCGGGTTCAACCAGGATGCCCGGCAACAGCCCGAGCCACCGGCGGGAGCCTTCGACCAGTTGCGTCAGCGGATACTGGCCTGTGGTCGAGCTGGCTGGCAGCCTGCGCTGGCGCGGGCGCTGCAGGAGCCGGCTGCCGGCGCCCGGATACTGGTCCTGGGCGAGCCCGTGCTGGAGGGTGGCAGCCATCGCACGGCGGCGTCGGCCTGGCTCTGGGAAGGCATGATCGGCCGCTTGTGGACTGCTCTGGAGTCGCCCTTCGTGGCCCTGCTGAGCCCGAGCTGGTCGGCCCGCCACCGAGCCCAGAGCGCGGCCCGCTCGCGGGTGCGCGAACTGGAGGAACGGCGCCGCCAGGGTCGTATCGAGATGCCCGAACTGGTGGAACTGGCGCGCACGGTGGAGCAACTGGCGGGTGCTCGCGCCGCCTATCCCTTGTATCGGCAGGCCTATGCCAGCCAACGCAGCCCGCAGCTGGCGCTGGCGCTGGCTCGAACCATGGCCGCAGTCGACCTGCCGCAGGCGCGCATCGCCCTTGCTCACCTCGCGGGCAGCAGCCATGCTCTGGCCTCCGAAGCCGAGCACTTGCTGCGTGCGCTGCCCGATGTCACCCAGACTGGCGAGCCGGCGTCGGAGCACCCATCATGAACAGGACCGCCGACATCACGCCTGAGCAATTTCTGGAAGAGGAACTGCTGCGCACCATTCCGCTGACACGGGCGATGCAGCTGCGAGTGCACGCATTCACCGGCCTTGGCCTCGAACTGCGTGCGCCTCTGGTGCCCAATATCAATGACAAGGGTTGTGCATTCGGTGGCAGCATGGCCAGCCTGATGACACTGGCCTGCTGGGGTCTCGCGCGTCTGGCGCTGCGCGAGTGCAATGCCGAACCCGATATCTACGTGCAGGATTCACAGATCGAGTATCTGGCGCCGGTCTGGGGCGATCTTGCCGTACACGCACTCGCCGCGCCGGGCCACAGGCTGGCAGACTTTGTCGAGATGCAGGCGCAGCGCGGCAAGGCCAGGATCACCTTGCTGGCAAACATCGATTGGGATGGTCAGACTGCGGCCAGGATGACTGCCCGTTTTGTAGCCAAGCGACGACAGGAGAACACCGAATGAGCCCCATGCGTACGCGCCTGATGCTGATCATGTTGCTGGCACTGCTGCTGGGCGCTTGCGCTTCGGCGGCACGCAAGGATGGCCTGCGCTCGCGCCTTTACAACTACGCCTCGGCCATCCGCTGGAATGAGATCGAGCAGGCGGCAGCCTTTGTCGATCCCGCCGTCATGCAGGAGCATCCCTTCACCGATGCCGATCGCGCCCGCTGGGCCGAGGTCCAGGTGTCCCGTTACTACGAGGGTCCGCAGGGGGTGGATGCGGATGGCAAGGTCACGCAGACGGTGCAGATCGAACTGATCGACCGGGCCACGCAAACCGTACGCAGCATCGTCGACCGCCAGCGCTGGCGCTACGACGATGCAGCGGAAATCTGGTGGCTGGAAACCGGCTTGCCCAAGCTCGACTGATTGCCTTGGGCCGGCTGGCTGGTCGCCGGCGAACTGCCGGCAACCGGTGGCAAGCAGACCTACTTGCCCATGCAGAACACGTTGAGCTTGTTGCCGTCCAGATCGCGGAAATAGCCGGCGTAGAAGGTGTCGCCACGCGGCCCGGCAGCGCCTTCGTCCTTGCCGCCGAGCTCCAGTGCCTTGGCGTGCAGGGCATCGACCTTGTCTCGGCTGTCGACCACCAGCGCAATCATCATGCCATTGCCCACAGTCGCCGGTTGACCGTCGAAAGGCTTGATGACGCCGAGTGCCGGCTGCGCAGGTGATACGGCCCAGGCAATGAAGCGCTCGCCTTCCATGTAGCGCTTGGCGCCGATGCTGCCCAGCAGCGCATCGTAGAAGGCCGCAGCGCGGTTGATGTCGTTGGTGCCGAGGGTGACGTATCCGATCATGGTTGACTCCTGGCTGGATGGGATGTGCAGTGTGCTCGGGCTCCGAAGCGCCGACAAGGGCCGATTGGGCGCTGTTCAGGGCGAAATCCGCCACATTCGCTTGGTGCATTGCACCATGGTGCGCTGCTAGATTCATCGATCCCGGATCAAAAGCCCTGAAACCATGGATCTGCACCTCTACAACACCCTCACTCGCCAGTTGGAGCGCTTCACGCCCGCGCGTCCCGATCGGGTGACGATGTATGTGTGTGGACCCACGGTCTACAACTACGCACATATCGGCAATGCCCGGCCGTACACGGTGTTCGGCGTTCTCGCCAAACTGCTGCGCGACCAGTTCGCGCATCTGGACTACGCCCGCAACATCACTGACGTCGACGACAAGATCAACGCCGCGGCGGCCGAGCGTGGAGTCGGCATCGATGTGGTCACGGCGCAGTACACCGAGGCCTTTCATGAAGACATGGCTGCGGTTGGTGTGGTCGGCGAATTTGCGCCCAACCTGGAACCGCGGGCGACGGCCCATATTCCCGGCATCATTCGCATGTGCGAGCGCCTGATCGCCTCGGGCCACGCCTACGCCGCCGAAGGCCATGTGCTGTTCAATGTCGACACCTACGAGGGCTATGGCCGGCTGTCGCGGCGTACGGTCAAGGAAATGATCGCCGGCGCCCGTGTCGATGTGGCACCTTACAAGCGCAATCCCGCCGACTTCGTGCTCTGGAAGCCATCGACAGCGGATCTGCCGGGTTGGGAAAGCCCATGGGGACGCGGCCGGCCGGGCTGGCATATCGAGTGCTCGGTGATGGCCGAGGAGCACCTCGGTCAGACCATCGACATCCATGCCGGCGGCGCCGATCTCAAGTTTCCACATCACGAGAACGAGATTGCCCAGAGCGTCTGCGCCCATGGCGGCGCCGAGTTCGCCAGGCTGTGGATGCACAACGGCTTTGTCACCATCGAAGGCCGCAAGATGTCCAAATCGCTGGGCAATGTGCTGCTGATCAAGAATCTGCGCGAGCAGGCACCGGCCGAAGCCCTGCGTTACCTGCTGCTCAACGCCCACTACCGACAGCCGCTGGACTGGTCGGAGTCGGCGCTGAAACAGGCCAAGACCACGCTCGACCGACTCTACGGCGCGCTGCGCGATCTGGAGGACGTGGATGCCTCAGGTGTGACCGTGGAGGCCGACAACGTCAAAGCTGCGCTGGCCGATGATCTCGGCACGCCGCAGGCATTGGCGGCCCTGAGCGAGCTGTCTCGCGATGTGCAGAAAGCGGAAGGCCCGGCGGCAAGGGCCAGCGCCAAGGCCCGCCTGCTGGCGGCCGGCTCCTGGTTGGGATTGCTGCAGCAGACGCCGCAGGATTGGTTCCAGAGTGGCAAGGCCAGCATCGACGTGCCCCGAATCGAAGCGCTGATGGCCGAACGCCAGCAAGTCCGCGAACGCCGCGACTTTGCCCGCGCCGACGCCATTCGCAACGAGCTGACCGAACTTGGCGTGGTCATTGAGGACACCCCGCAGGGGGCGCGCTGGAAGCTGTTGTAGCTGGGGCACGGGGTACGGGGCACGGGGTCGCGTCGCGAGACCAGCCCCCGACGGCGTCATTGCGAGCCACCTGTCTCGGCCTGAAACTGCCCACGGGCCATGAACCCGCCGTCGTAGGTCATGTTGTCCGCGTCAGCGGACTACGTGACATCGAGTTGCGTCACGTAGCTCGCTACGCGAGCAACGTGACCTACATCAGCAAATCAACAACTTGCGATATGGGTTCATGGAGAGCGTAGCGAAGCAATCCAGTGATGAACCGCGGTGTTCGAGACGCCCACGCTCCGCCGGCGCCGCGAGCTCCTGTAGGTCCAGATGTGTCTGGACGCTCTTCCCGCACGTGGTCAAGAGTGTCCAGACAAGTCTCGATCTACAAAAGCCGGGAAGCGACGTCAGCTCTGCCTGGTACCGACCACCAACAACCAACACCCAGCGCCTCAATGCGCCCGGGCCATCCCCAGCAGGCGCGAGGGCAGCAGGCGGATGCGCTGCAGCAGATTGCCGGCCAGCCAAGAGGGCAACTGATTGTCGGCGCGTGGGGCGACGACGAAGCGGCGCGCTGCCTGGGGGTTTTGCTTGAGTTGCCAGTAGCGGCCGACGGCGGCATCGACGCTGAGCCTGCAGGAACCCATACGCACCGGCTTCAGCAGCAGCCGGAAAACCTGACCTTCGTTGATCAGATCGATGGCGACATTGGCGTTGGCGCGGTCAGTCACCACCACCGTGGCGATATGCGGGTGGTATTGCTTGAGGGCCTTGATCAGCGCGGTGAAGTCACCATGCTGACCGGCAGTTTCAGAAATGATCACGCCGGTTTCGTGTTGCTCCA
The DNA here is from genome assembly GCA_024234055.1 of Rhodanobacteraceae bacterium. Classification (NCBI taxonomy): domain Bacteria; kingdom Pseudomonadati; phylum Pseudomonadota; class Gammaproteobacteria; order Lysobacterales; family Rhodanobacteraceae; species Rhodanobacteraceae bacterium. Next base: position 214,589 of record JACKOW010000005.1, on the reverse strand, counting down.
GCACCTGCAAGGCACGCTCGGGTGAGGTCACGAAACGCACCTGATAGTGCGGCTGCAGGATCTCGCGCATGCGCTGCTGGGTTTCCGGATCATCTTCGATCACCAGTACACCGACTTCACGCCGGGCCTGCTCGCGATCGAATTCGTCCACCGGCTTGTCGCTGAGTGCCGGGGTCTCGCGCGCAATCCTCGCTGCCTGCTGCACGGTCTCGCGCAGCTCGGTGTTGTCCCAGGGCTTGTTGATGTAGCGGAAGACCTCGCCCTCGTTGACCGAGCCCAGCACCGCACTGAGGTCGGCGTAACCGGTCAACAGCACGCGCATGGTCCGCGGATGTGACAGCCGTACCTCACGCAGCACCTCGATGCCTTGCATCACGGGCATGCGCTGATCGCAGACGATGACGTCAATATCGCGCTCGCTGGCCCAGCGGATGGCCTCGGCCGGATCAGTGGTGATCGAGACATCCATATCGCGAAACAATGCCTTCAAGGCACGCAGAATGCGGGCTTCGTCGTCGATGCAGAGAACTCGAATACGCGCGTCGGTCATTGGATGCTCAGCCGGGCTGCTTCAGCAGCGCATGGTCTATCGGAAAACTAATGGTAAACGCGCTGCCTTTCTTTGCTTCAGTTCGCACCTTGATGTCGCCGCCATGACTTTTGACAATCTTGTGCACAATGGACAGCCCAAGGCCGGTGCCTTCTCCCACCGGTTTGGTGGTGAAGAAGGGGTCGAAGATCTTAGGCAGAACTTTCTCGGGAATGCCGGCGCCCGTATCGGCTATCTCGACCTCTACCTGATCTCCCGCGCGGCGTGAGGTGATGGTCAGCTTGCCGCTGTCGTCCATGGCCTGAGAGGCATTGGTGATCAGATTCAGCAAGACCTGGTTGATCTGTGAGGCCACACCATGGATCTTGGGGATCGGTCCCAGCATCTTCACCACCTCAATGCGATCGCGCAGCTGATGCGCGGCGATCGTCAGCGCGCTCTCGGCACACTCATTGAGGTCCACCAGATCCATTCCGTCCTGGTCTACACGGGCAAAGCCCTTGAGGTTCTTGACCAGATTGGCGATCTGGACCAGTCCGTCGACCGAATCGGTCAGCAGTTCGTCGCCGTCCTTGAGTCGCTCGTCGGTCGCCAGCGCAGCCTTGACCTTGCTCAGCGCCCGGCGCACCGGTTCCACCATCTGCGGTTTGCTGAGGTCGGTGGCCAGCACCATGTCCAGGCCCTTCAGGCATTTCTGCACCAGCTGATGGTGCTCGGTCCAGAGTTCGCGGACCACCTCGACATTGCTCTTGACGAAACCGATCGGGGTGTTCATCTCGTGGGCGACACCGGCAATCATCTGTCCGAGGGAGGCCAGTTTGGTCGTGTGGATGACCTGGGCCTGGGACTGCTGCATGTGTTCCAGCTCGGATTCGAGCTCGATGGCGCGCGCTTGGGCCTTTTTCAGTCGGCCGTGCGTGTAGACGCCGACGCCGGCCAGCGCCAGACAGGCCACACCCAGAATCAGTTCGAAGATGCCCAAACCTCAGTCTCCCGTGATTCACCCGTAGCGATCCGTCAGTCTCGCCGCCGGCAGCAACCCACTGGCGCCTTGGGTCAATCTAACCCAGATTGCAGCATCCTGACTGTCGCAGAATGGCCGAATATTGACAATATGCGTCACCTGCTTTGCCGACTGGTCGACGTTATCGGTCAATCTTTGCGTAAATTGGCTCTGCGAATCGCGACTGCACTCGCAGACGCGGGGGCGCGCAGCCAACGCCCGCGATTCCGCGCCGGATGACTTTCAGCTTGACTGGCAGCCCGAGCGCGGGTCGCTGGCCCAGGCCGCGTTGAAGCACTTGATGGCATAGTGCAGTGGCGCGTGATCCCGCAATTCGATGGGCGTCAGAGCGCCGATGCCGTGACGCAGGTTTCCGGGCAATCGCGACCAGAAACTGCGCACGCTGCGGGCGTAGTTCTGCCAATGGCTGGCATCCAGATGCAACAGCTTGCCCGCATGTCTATACCCCAGCGTCTCCGGCGGCATTTCCGGCACCAGATCGCAGGCGTTGACCACACGCAACAGCGGTAGCCGGGCGAGCGCGGCAGCACACTCGTCATCTCCCACCCGCGGCTGTCCAAAGCTGATGCTGCCAGCCAGTCGTGCACCGGCATCGAGCACGCGCGTTGCCGCCAGCGTGGCCAGTGCGCCGCCGAGACTGTGTCCACACAGCCACCAGCGTCGATCGCCCGTCAGCGCTGGTCGCAGCTGCGGCCAGAGTCCGTCAAGCGCGCGCAGGAATCCACGGTGGACTTCGCCGCCGCCGGACCAACGCACCTTGCGTATCTGCGCGTCTGTCCACCAATCGCGTGCGACGGCACTGATCTTGCGCCAGGAATCACCCGGTTTGAGGGCTTCGGTGCCGCGGAATGCGATCAGGCCCCAGTCGTCGCCAAGCGCGACGTGGGCGGAACTGCCGCTGCTGCGGTCGCGCGCGATCGAGCAATGCCAGCCGTTACTGGCCAGGCAGGACTGAATGCTGCGCGCATGGGCATAGGCCAGCAGCGCGTGCTCAGACAGCCACCAGGCCTGCTGCTGGGCATGCAGTTCCAGCTGCGGGTTGAAGCGGATGCCGCCGGGCGCGTCAAAGTAGCGGTATCCGGCTATGGGCGGATAGAGCGCGGCCAGAGTGGGTGGTGGCAATGGACGGCGCGCTTGCAAGAATCCGGGCCCTGGCGAATGTGCGACTCAAGCTAGTTTCTTCGAGCCTGGCAGCGATAGCCAGTGCTGACTCAGACCCGCGAGTAACGCCAGGACTGCATGCGGCCGTCGCGATAGGGCATGACCCCATGGAATGCGCGGGGGTCATCATCGAAGACCAGCGGCAGGAAGTGGCGGTCGCCATCCCACAGCGGCAGGCTGTGGATTCGGTCGATATCAACCCATTCCAGTCTGCCCTCGGCATTGTGCTCGGGCACGCTGCCCGCAAATTCCGTGATCAGGAACACGAATCCCAACCAATCCTCGCCGTGTTTTCCGAAACCCGGCCAGGAGATGGTGCCCCGCAGGCTGAGCTGCAGGCAGTCGATATTGGCCTCCTCGCGAATCTCCCGGCGCATGCCGCTGACCACGTCCTCATCGGCTTCGAGCTTGCCGCCGAGGCCGTTGTACTTGCCGAGATGAGCGTCATCGGCGCGTGCATTGCGGTGCACCATCAGGACCTGGCGGCGATCAGGCGACAGCACATAGCCCAGCGTCGCCAGTATCGGTGTGTATGGCATCGGTGATCAGCTGTTGTCGGCGCGACGCTTGCCGGAGCGCTGTTGATGTCGTCCGCCGCCATGCTTGCTGCGGGGCTTGCCAGCGCCGCCGGCCGGGCGCCGTCCCGGATCGGCTGCTCGCACCTGCGGGTCGAAGGTCGGGGCGATGTGGTGATCGGCGTAGGTCCAGGCTGGGCGCTCGGTATCGGGCCCAAGCACGCTCCACTGGTCGCGGTAGTCATCGGGTTGGCGCTCGTCGTAGATATTGGCCCGATTCTCGTCGATGACGACCGGTGCAAAGGGATCGCGACGCCCCCGACGGCGACCCTGGCCACCATGGTGCAGTTGTGATGGAGGCGGCGCCGCCAGTGAATTGCCACGCTGCGGTCCGTCACTGTCTTCGTCGGTGTGGACCTCGGGTGCCCGCGGCTGGCGATCGCCCCGCGGTTGCTTTTCGCTGCGCGCGGCGCGGGGGCCACGATCCTTGCGCGCGGGGCGCTGTGCCGCGGCAGGTGGCTGGACTTCCGCCGCAGCCGGCGCTTCGCCGGCGACTGTTGTTTCCGTCGCCGCGGCCACAACGGTGTCGGTACGGACATCGCCGCGGCCGTTGCGATTGCGACGCTCTCGCCGTCCTCGGCCGCTCTTGTCCTTGTGGGGATGGGGGCCGGCAGCGGCATCGCTGCCGCCGGATGCTTCCCGGCTGAGTTCGGGCCTGGGTGGTGGGTCTCGCTCGGGATCGAAGGGCTCGGCCGCTTCGAAGCCCTCCAGAACCAGGATCTGCATGGGGATCGGCAACAAATCGCGCACCGCCCGGAACTGGGGTGACTCCTCCTGTGTGATCAATGACAGCGAAACACCGCTGCCATCCTGGTGCAAGGCGCGGCCCACGCGCTGCAGGTAGTCCTCGGCCACATAGGGCAGGTCGTAGTTGATGATCAGCGGCATCGGCTCCAGCGTCAGCACGCGGGCGGCGATATCGGTGACCACCAATACCGAGACCTCGCCACTCTGGAAGCCGCCGAGTGCGCGGGCGCGGGCGCCCTGGCTCTTGTCGCCATGAATGGCGGCCGCCTTGATACCGCAGCGTTCCAGAAAGCGGGCAATCTTGTCGGCGCCATGCTTGGTGCGGGTGTAGACCAGCACCCGCGAGTTGGCGACGGCAGCGAGTATCTGCTCCAGTACCAGCCGCAGCGCTTCGCGTTTGCGGCCCAGGGCGATGGGGTGCACCCGGTGGATCATCAGGGCCGCGACGGCAGTGGATTCCGCGGAAGGGCCGGTGGCTGGTGTCGACGTGGGGTTGGGTTCGGCATCGACAGCGTTTGTCGGCGCCGGTGCTGCCGTCGGCTTCAAGCTTAGCGTAGCGGTCGGAGCTCTGGCCTCAGAAGTCGAAGCGTCGTCGGTCGAAGGTGCAGCGGCGCTGGTCGGTGCGCTGGTATCGGGGACAGCCTTGGCGCGACTCCGGCTGGCGCGGACCTTCTTGACGGGGGCGCTCGGCAAGTCGGCGCTCACCGCAGGCGCCTCCATCACCGGCGGCGTATCCGTGTCGGGTACAACGGCGGTATCGCCAGGCATGCGCAGATCCAGCGCGACTTGCGGGCTGGTCTCGACCAAAGCAGCCGCCGCTTCCGCCTCGGCCTTGGCTGCCGCCTTCGCTTCGCGTTTCTCCCGCGCTCGCGCCTGCGCTCTCAGCTTGGCTCTGGCCTTGGCTTCGGCCTGCGCCAGCGCCTTGGCTTCCGTCTTGGCCACATAGGCCGCGTAGGCCGCGTCGGTAGGGTTCTCCAGCGCTGCGTCGGTGGTCTGATCGATCGCCTGTGGGCCGGATTCGTTCGAACCCGCATCGTCCGTGCTGGACGGCAACGCAGGCGCCAGCCCGAGTTTGTCGGAACTCATGTAATCGAAATCTCCCTTGTCCTCACTGGCCGTGATCTACGGCGTTGAGGGGTTGGCGTCGCATCTTGCAGTGTGCTGTTTTCGACGCCGGCCAAGCCACGGTTGCGGACAGCGTTCTGAAAACGCGCATCGGTCCGGTCTACGCCTCACAAGTCGGGCGACGTCCGGGCTTCCCGGGAGCTGTGAGCTCCCCAACCAGAAGTTCCGGCGGTCTGGGCATCAAAATGCCGCTTGTCGCGCGTATTCCCAAACTTTACGCCAAGACTCTGCACTTGTCACCAATGTCGGCGCGATTGGTGCGCAGGAAGCAACTGAAATGTGTGGAAATTTTCCCCAATGGAGGTCTGAGTGCCGGCGGATCCTTGGCGGATCTGTTGCGCTCAAGCAACAACTGTGGCGTTAACACCAATTTAAGCTTTGACCGGGGCTCCACAAATGGATATGTTCGCCCCGTTTTCACTCAAGAGTCGACCTGCGTGATCTATCAGCCTGATTGGCAACATCGTCGCAGCTCAGCCCGCAATCAGGCGGTACGTCGTCACTTTCAGCAGCGCCCCGTTCACCTGAAACCGGCGGCGCGTATCCGCCAGGCCATTCTGCGCAGCCTGGAGTTTCTCTGGGCCCGAGGGGCAGATCGTCGCCGACTGACCACAGTCCTCAGCACCGGTGGTCTGGTTGCGCTGGTGGGTTTGGTCATCCTGCCGGTCTTTGCCAGCGTCAACCGTCCCGATCCGATTGCCAGCCAGCTCAATGTTCCGTTGGAATTGCCGGCACCCAGCGAAGCAACCGCCTCGGCCTTGCCGCAGCCCGTCAGCGCGCTGGAATCGGATCTGTATCTGGGCAGCGATGCCGAGGCTGGCTGGCAGGTGGTGACCGTTCGCCGCAACGAGACCCTGGGCAACATCTTTGAAAGGTTGGGCCTGTCGGCAGCACTCATGCACCGTCTGCTTGAGCAGAGCGAGAGCGTTCGTGGCCTGGTTCAGATCCATCCGGGCGATCAGATCGCGTTTCGCATCCCGGCCGACGGTCAGCTCAGCGCCCTGCAGTTCGATCGCAGCGAAAGCGAGCGCATCCTGGTGCAGGTCGATGGCGACAAGGTTCATGAGCGCGTGATCGAGCGCCAGTTGGAGCGTCGCACGCAGTACGGCAGCGCCGTGATCACCAGTTCGCTGTTCGGTGCCGGTTCCGCGGCCGGCATGAGCGATGTGCAGATCATGCGCCTGGCCGAGGTATTCAACTACGACATCGACTTTGCACAGGATCTTCGCGAAGGTGACAGCTTCGCTGTGGTCTACGAATCGATCTACCGTGACGGTGTGCGTCTGCGCGATGGCGACATTCTCGCCGCCGTTTTCGTCAATCAGGGCAAACGCTACGAGGCTTTCCGCTACACCGGTGCCGATGGTCGCAGCGATTTCTACGGTGGCGACGGCCGCAGCCTGCGCAAGGCCTTCATCCGCACGCCCGTCGAGTTTTCACGGATTTCCAGTCGCTTCTCCTCAGCCCGCAAGCACCCCATTCTCGGCCGCGTCCGTGCCCACAAGGGCGTGGACTATGCCGCCCCCAGCGGCACCCCGATTCGCGCCGCCGGCAATGGCAGTGTGTTGTTTGTCGGCAAGCAGAACGGCTACGGCAACGTCATCATCCTGCAGCACGGCAAGGACACCACCACGCTGTACGGCCATATGTCGCGTTTTGCCAAGGGCATTGCCCGTGGCCAGAAGGTTCAGCAGGGCGATCTGATCGGCTACGTGGGCATGACCGGTCTCGCCACCGCACCCCATCTGCACTACGAATTCCGGGTCAAGGGTGTGCACCGCGACCCACTCAGCGTGACGTTGCCCAAGGCCGAGCCGCTCACGGGCACCGAGTTGGCAGCCTTCATGAAAACCCACGCTAGTTACGCCACCGCGCTGACGGTGGTGGAGAACCAGAATCTGGCGCTGCGCCAGTAACCCTCCAGGATGACCGAGCTTTACCTCGGACTGATTTCCGGCACCAGCGCCGACGGCATCGACGTCGCGCTGATGCACTTCGAGCCGCAGACCGGGCTGATCGCGGCACGCACCTACGCCTATCCCAGTGATCTGCGTGAGCGGATCCTGGCGCTGATGCACGCCGAGAGCCTGCCGGTAGACGCCTTCGGTGCCCTCGACATCGAAATCGCCCGCTGCTTTGCCGGCGCTGCTCTGGAATTGTTGCAACAGGCCGGGGTGAAGCCGGCCGAGATTCGCGCGTTGGGTTCGCACGGGCAGACCGTGCGCCATCGCCCCTGGAGCTCGCCGGCCTTCACGCTGCAGATCGGTGATCCCAACACTATCGCGGAGATCTGTGGAATCACCACGGTGGCTGACTTCCGCCGCCGCGACATGGCTGCCGGCGGCCAGGGTGCGCCGCTGGTCTGCGGCCTGCACGCGGCCCTGTTCGCCGACGATCAGGAGCCGCGGGCCATCCTCAATCTGGGCGGCATCGGCAATTACACCTTGTTGCAGCCGACAATGCCCGTGCGCGGATTCGATACGGGGCCAGCCAACTGTCTGCTCGATGGCTGGGCGCTGCGCCATCTGGGGCGCGCCTGCGATCTGGGTGGCGAGTTTGCCGGCAGTGGACAGCCGGATCCGGTGCTGCTGGACGAACTGCTGGGCGATGACTACTTTGCCCGCCCGCTTCCCAAGAGCACCGGTCGCGAACACTTCAATCTGGACTGGCTGGATCAGCGCCTGGCAGCAAACCCGGCGCTGTCACCGGCCGACGTGCAAGCCACGCTGTTGCTGCTGTCGGCACGCAGCATGGCGCGCTCGCTGGCCGAGCACGCGCCCGCCACGCGACGGGTGATCTGCTGTGGCGGGGGTGTCCACAATCCGCAGCTGCTGTCGGCGCTGGAGCGCGAGCTTAAGACCGCGCTGGGGCATCCCTGCGTGCTCGAAACCAGCGCTGTGCATGGGCTGGACCCGGACTTCGTCGAAGCCGCGGCCTTCGCCTGGATGGCGCGTCAGACCCTGAATCGCCAGCCCGGCAATTGCGCCGACGTGACCGGAGCTGCCGGACCGCGGGTGTTGGGCGGCGTCTATTTCGGCGCGTAGCCGCACACCGCCGCTGTCGTAGAGCGGAGCTTGCTCCGCTGCTCCTGCTGGGCTTTGGCGCCTTCCGCATGCCCGTAAAGCCGCACATCCTGCCGAGCAAGCTCGAGCAAGCTCGGTACTACAAAGGCCGCACGCCGATGCGCCCGGCAAGGCGCGCATGTCATGCGCGCCCCTGAGGCCTATTCGAAACCGTTGGCAAACACCGCATCACCGGCGGTGCACTGGTTCTGCCACAGGCAAGCGACCCATTCGGGGTGGTCGATGAAGGGATTGCGGTTGCCCTGGAAGCTGTAGATCACCTCGTTGCGCAGCACTTCTTCGGGCGTGACCGGGTCCTGGATGTGCCATTGCAGCAGCACTGACAGCAGCCCCATGTAGCCGACCGAGGCATTGCCACCGGTGTTGACGATCAGGGACGGGTTGTCGGTCAGCCGCAGATCAGGCTCGGGAGCGCCAGTGACACCGTGGACCCCGCCTTCGTAACGGATGTCCATGTAGAACATGGCCCGGGCCATGTCACCCTTGCGCGCATTCCAGACTTCGTAGAGCACGCCGTTGTACCAGTTGGAGTTGCCCGGATAGGTGCCACTGCCGCCGCCCTGGCCATGATTGGCAACCGTGGGATCCTCGGTGCATCCGGCATTGCAGGTACCGAAGTACTTGTTGCCGCGGTTGCTGTTGTAGCCGGTATCCGACAGGTAGAGCATGTGGGTGTCGGTGTAGGGGTAGTTCAGTGCATTGGGTGCGGCGCCGTCATCATTGTTGCCGAAGCCGAGCGAGTTGGGCCAGGTGTGCTCGCGGTTGTATGCGCCCTGGCCGCCGGTGATCTTGGTGTACGAGGCGTTCTTGTAGACATCCAGAATCTTGCTCGTGTCTTCCGGGTCCTCATCGGCCATGTTCAGGATGGCCCAGGTGTTGGGTGTGCCGGCGGTGTAGGCAAAGCGGGTGTGGTCATCGATCACTTCATGCAGCGTGCTCCGCAGCACCGCGGCATTGCTGGAATCGACGCCGTTGTAATAGTTGCTGGCGGATACTGCGGTGGTGAAACTCCACACATAGTTGCTGGTCAGCGGATCGGGCGTGCCGTCCTGATCCAGAATCAGGGCCGCAGTCAGCGTCACCGTGCACTGTTCCAGCAGTTCGAAGTCCACATCCGGATTCAAGGTGTAGTTGATCGGACCGCCGCTCGCCACCGCCGTGTGGGCGCCCGAATTGGCGCACTGGATGTCGAACCAGCTGCCGCTGGTGCTGACCGCCTCGCTGAAGTTGATCAGAATATTGGCCGCGACCGGCACGTTGGCAACGCCGTTGGCCGGCGTGGTGCTGGTGACCGCAGGCGGGTCGTCGACCGCGATGGTGAAGCTGAACTGGTAGTTGCTGGCCATGGGATCCGGCGTGCCGTCGAGATCAATCACATTGGCCGCGGTGATCGTGGCGGTGCAGCTCTCGCCGAAAACCAGCGCAGCCGGCACCGGGTCCAGCGTACGCGTGGCGCCGCTGCCCGATTCGCTGACCGTGACCGCGCCACTGACGCTGCAACTGAGGGCAAACCAGCCGGGATTGGTGGTCACCGGCTCGCTGAACTGCACACTCAGATTGGTGGCGGGGGCGACGCCGGTGGCGCCATCGGCCGGAACCGTGCTGCTCACCGTCGGTGGCACATCGACCGAACCGGTGGTGCTGGCGATGAAGTTGTCGATACTGAGCAGATCGTCGGCACTGGGGATGTTCGGGTCGACCCAGCGGATCCAGAAGGTCTGGCCCACGCCGATGCTGAGGCCAGGGATGGTGAAACTGATGCTGCTCTGGTTGGCGCTGAGATTACCGTCCAGGGCTCCGGCGCTGGCACCGCTGACCGGCGACACGAAGTCGAGTTCATCCACCTCGGTCCAGGTTCCGTTGCCGAGCGCCGTGGCGTCGGTCGAGATCGCAAAGTTCAGCCGGTCGGCGCTGCCCGAGCCACCGTTGCGCCATTGTTCGCCGGTGTAGCTGATCGTCAGGTTAGCGATGGTGGAGCCGGTCTGGTTGACGAATTGCGCACCCAGCGTGGTCACATTCGAGTTGCTGGCAATACTGCCGAAGGCGCGATCGGTCGAGCCGCTGCCGCCCACGCTGTAGGTATCGCCGCTGTTGGCCGTGCCATCGGTGGCGGTATAACTGGTATTGCCGGAGGACTCGACAAAAGTCCATCCTGCCGGCAGTTGCGACTGGGTGCCGGTGCCGGTCGCCACCAGCGTGTCGAAATTCTCCTGGACCGGCGTGCCAGTCAGAGCGATCTGCGCGTGGGCGCCGGTGGCCATCAGCGCCAGTGCGCAGGCCAGGACATTTCGGAGCTTGGACATGGAGGGCATCGGCGCCAGCAAGGGGGCCGGTATTCTAGGCGCATTCACATGACATTCATTGGCCCGGATTGTTACGCAGTGTGTTTGAGACGCTCGGGCGCCGGGGCCGAGGGCACGGCAAGGCCTGCTGCCTTGCTGTAGATTTCACGCATACCCGGCCCAAGGATTGTCGTGCAAGCGATACGGATGTTTGACTCCCCGCGCGTGCAGGCGCCCTGTCTGGCACTCATGCGCGACGCCATCGACGCGGTGTTGTCCTCCGGTCGTCTGGTGCTGGGGCCGGCGGTCTCCAACTTTGAACAGGCTTTTGCCGACTACATCGGCGTAGCCCATGGTATCGGCGTCGCCAGCGGCAGCGATGCCCTGGAGCTGTCGCTGCGAGCGCTGGATGTGGGTCCGGGCACGACGGTGCTGACCGTGGCCAACGCCGGCGGGTACGCGACCACCGCCATCCGTGCCTGCGGTGCTCGGGCGCGCTATCTGGATGTCAATGCAGACACCCTGCTGGTTGATGACGACGCGCTGGAGCAGGCGCTGGCGGAGCGCCCGCAGGCAGTGGTGCTGACTCATCTGTACGGCCAGATGGCCGACGCCGAGGGCATCGCTGCGCGCTGTCAGCAGCATGGTGTCGCCCTGATCGAGGACTGCGCCCAGGCCCATGGCGCGCAACGGCAGGGCCGCCGCGCTGGCAGCTTTGGCGCACTGGCCTGTTTCAGCTTCTATCCGACCAAGAACCTCGGCGCCATCGGCGATGGCGGCGCCGTGCTCACCGCCGACGAAGCACTGGCCAGTCGCGTGCGCCAGCTGCGCCAGTATGGCTGGTCCGACAAGTACCGAGTGGATCTGGCAGGCGGGCGCAACTCCCGACTGGATGAGCTACAGGCGGCCGTGCTCGGGGTCAAACTGCTGCATCTGGACGCCGAGAACGAACGCCGACGTGCCATCGCCGCACGCTATCAGGGACAGTTGCGCAACCCGCTGATCCGGCTGCTGGCGCGGGCGGCGGGACCAGACGACGTATTTCATCTGGCCGTGCTGCGCTGTGTGCATCGCGATGCCCTGCGTGCCCATTTGGCCGGGCACGGCATCGACAGCGATGTGCACTATCCGATTCCCGACCATTGGCAGGCCGCCTGGCGTGAAGCCACGCCGCCCTCCTTGCCGGTCACCGAAGCAGCTGTGGCGGAAGTGCTCAGCCTGCCTTGCCATCCGGCGCTGAACGACGAGGAGCTCGATCGTGTCATCGAGGCCGTCAATGCCTTCCGTTGACTGTACCGTGGTGATTCCGGTGTACCGCAATGCCGAGAACATTCCGGCCTTGCTCGAGCGCTTGCAGCTGCTCCACCGGCAAACGCCTGGTGGCATCGACGTCATTTGCGTGGTGGATGGCAGTCCAGACTCATCGCACGCGCTGCTGGCGGCGGCACTCCCGGCGCAGGAGCATGCGTCGCAGTTGTTGCTGCTGTCGCGAAATTTCGGGTCCTTCGCTGCGATTCGGGAAGGACTGGCGCATGTGCGTACACCCTATTCGGCGGTGATGGCGGCGGACTTGCAGGAGCCGATCGAGCTGATCTCCGAGTTCTTTGCAGTGCTCCGTGCCGATGGCGCTGACGTGGTGGTCGGTCATCGCGCCGGGCGCCAGGATGCGGCGATGGATCGCTGGGCTTCAGGGCTGTTCTGGTGGTGCTACCGGAAGCTGGTGCAAAAGGAACTGCCTCCAGGAGGAATCGACGTCTTTGGCTGCAATGACGCCTTCAGGCAGCACCTGCTGAGGTTCAACGAAGTACACAGCTCGCTGGTCGGACAGATCCTGTGGCTGGGTTTCCGCCGGCAGGCCCTGCCCTATGTGCGCCAGGCCCGTGAGCACGGCGTCAGCGCCTGGAGCTTCAAGGCCAAGCTCAAGTATCTGATGGACAGCGTATTTGCGTTCTCGGACCTGCCGATCCGGCTGTTCACACTGGCCGGTGGCCTGGGGCTGTCGCTGTCGATGCTGATGGGTCTGGTCGTGCTGGTGGCACGATTGAGCGGCGCCGTGAACGTGCCCGGTTATGCTGCCACGGTATTGACCATACTATTCTTTGCCGGCATCAATCTGTTGGGCCTCGGCATCATCGGGGCCTACGTCTGGCGCGCCTACGAGAACACCAAGGCGCGGCCGCTGGCGGTGTTGATGCATGCCCAGAGCTATCCGGGAGCAAAGCCGTGAGCGCCTTTATCCATCCTCAGGCCCTGTGCGAGAGCGCGGCGGTGGGCGAGGGCACCCGGATCTGGGCCTTTGCCCATGTCCTGCCCGGCGCCCGGCTGGGGCGCGACTGCAATATCTGTGACGGGGTCTTTGTCGAGAACGATGTCATCGTCGGTGATCGGGTGACCGTGAAGTGCGGGGTGCAGCTGTGGGACGGCGTGCGCCTGGAGGACGATGTCTTCGTCGGCCCCAACGCCACTTTCAGCAACGACCGCTTTCCGCGCAGCCGGCAGCGCCCCGAGGCTTTTGCCCAGACCTGGGTGAAGCGAGGAGCCTCCATCGGTGCCAATGCCACGCTGCTGCCCGGAATCACCATCGGCCCCGGCGCCATGGTCGGCGCAGGCGCCGTGGTGCTGCGCTCGGTGCCGGCCAATGCCATCGTGGTCGGCAATCCGGCGCGCATCGTTGGCTATACCCAGACCAGTGCTGTTGAACTCGAGACGGGCAGCCGCACACCGGAGCCGCTGCCGGCCGCCGGGCGAGTCCGCGGCGTCGAACTGCGCCGATTGACCCGGGCTGTGGACATGCGCGGCTCGCTGGCTGCAGGCGAGGTCGGCCGCGAACTGCCCTTCGTGCCGCAGCGCTGCTTCATGGTCTACGACGTGCCCAGTGCCGAAGTTCGTGGTGAACATGCGCATCGCCTATGTGCGCAGTTTCTGGTGTGTGTGCATGGCCAGGTATCGGCCCTGGTCGATGATGGCCGCGAACGCGCCCAGTACCGCCTGGACCGGCCCGATGTCGGGCTCTTCGTGCCGCCGATGATCTGGGGCACGCAGTTTCGTTACAGCGCCGATGCCGTGCTGCTCGTGCTGGCTTCGCATCCCTACGATGCTTCCGACTACATCCGTGACTACGCGGAGTTCCAGGCGCTGCTCGGGGAAGCCGGTTGATGCTCAAGCAGGGGATGCGGTTTCTGGTCATCGGGGCCTTCAATACCTCGATCACCTACGGTCTGTACTGCTTGCTGGTGTTCTGGTGGCATCCGCAGCTGGCCTTTCTCACCGTGTTCTGCATTGGCCTGGCGATGGGCTACTTTCTGCACACGCGGGTGGTGTTTCAGGGCAGACTGGGGCGACGCAAGGCCGTGGGCTACATCGTGGTGCAGCTCGCCATGTATGCGCTCAGCAGCGCCGTCATTCACTTTTCGATGAACGGGCTCGGCGTGGGTCCGCGCACCGCGGGAGCCATCGCCATCGTCATCAATGTGCCGATCTCCTTCCTGCTGAGTCGGCGCATCCTCAGTGACCCGCCTGCCAGCAGCGTGGCCGGTTGATCCGATGCCAGCGCGCGCACGCCTTCCGCTGTCGGCGTTGCTGCTGCCGCTGCTGCTGGTGGCGTTGATCTATGCGCCTGGATTCTGGGGCTTCTGGCTGGGCGATGATCTGACCAATCTGCATCACTATTTCCGCTGGGCCGAAGAGGGGCGTCTCTGGAGCGACAGCTTTGCGCGTTTCTTCCAGGGGATTTCCGTCGAGGGCTCGGCCTACCGACCCTTGTCGATTCTGAGTCTGTCGGCCAACTATGCCGTGGCCGGCAGCCACTATGGCGGGTGGTACGCGGCGAACTATCTGGTGCATCTGGGCAACACGCTGCTGGTGGCGCTGCTGGTGTTGCGGCTGGCCGCGCATCTGCGCATGGAGGGTCTGGTGGCCGCGGTGCTGGCCGCGCTGGTCTTCGGCCTGGCACCGACCCTGGCCGAGGGCGTGTACTGGCTGTCGGCGCGCGCTGACGGCTGGGTGACGCTGCTGACCCTGGGCGCTCTCTACGGCTGGATGGGCCCAGCCGGGGGGCATGGTCCGCGCTTGTGGATGCCGGTCTGGACCGCCGTCTGTCTGTTTCTGGCGTTGAGCTTCAAGGAGTCTGCCGCTGTCTATCCCTTGCAGTTGGCCTTGCTGGCACTGGTCTGGCCGGGGCACCTGGGGCGGTCGCGCTGGGCTGCGCTGGCGCTCAGCTTCGGCCTGCTGGCGCTGTTCTTCTGGTGGCGCGCGCATTTGTTCGGACATGCCTTCTGGGTCTACGCGACGCCTGGGGCAGAGCAGTCGCCAGTGGATTGGCTGCAGCGACTGAGCCTGGCGCTCGGCTCGATTCCGGCCTGGTGGATGGCACTGACCCAGGGCGCGCTGTGGTTGTCACTGCCGTATTTGCTGGCGCTGGCGGTCGCGTCACTGCTGTTGCTGGTCGCGCCGGATCGGCCGCGCGTGCGCTGGCTGGCGCTGGCGCTATTCGCCGCCAGCGGCGGCATGGTGCTGGCGACCATCCTCAATCTGGGCAGCTTCCTGGCGCACGGCGAGGGTGGGCGTCTGAGCTATGGTCCCATCGCCTGGGCTGCCCTGGGTTTGGGGGCGCTGCTGCTGACGCCGATTCAAGCCCGGCCCACGCCGCCACATCGCGTTGCGATAACGCTGACGCTGATCGCCGTGCTGGCCGGCGGCACCCTGTTGACCCTCGAACTGGCGCGGGTCCGTCTTGCCCAGCACGGGCTGGCAGCGCTGGTGGCCGCTTTGCCGCGCTATGTGCAACAGAATCCGGGATACACGCTGCTGCTGGTGCCGGAGACCGACGGCCAGGCGGTGATCCTGCGCAACGGCCAGGGTGCGGTGGCCCTGCCGCCGCTGCAGGCCGAAGGACTGCTCGACCGGGTGCTGCCGACACTGCCCTCGGATCTGGAACAGCGCCATCTGCGGCTGGCCGGCGGCATGGGCACACGTTTCATCGAAGGCCGCTTCCAGCATCTGGCTGGCGAGGAAGTGGCCCATCTGTACGATCCGGCCGAACCGCGCTGGCCCGATCGATACGCCTGCTGGTCGCAACGCGAGCGCCGCATCCTGGCATTGCCGTCGCCCGATCCTGCCGATGCGGCGGCCTGGGTGGCGCAGTTGCGGGCGGCGCTTCCGGGTTGCGCGATCGACTCACCGTGAGAATCTGAATGCACGGCGCCACGCCCGCTTTGCCCTATCTGCGCGAGGCCATGCTCTTCCTGATCGCCGCCGGCATCATCGTGCCCTTGCTGCACCGCTGGCGTGTCAGTCCGGTGCTGGGCTATCTGCTGGTGGGCTATCTGATCGGGCCCTACGGGCTGGGACTGTTTGCCGGGCAATGGCCCTGGCTGGCCTATCTGTCCATCCCCGAGATTTCCGGCGTGCGGGCCCTGGCCGAGCTCGGGGTGGTGTTCCTGTTGTTCGTGATTGGTCTGGAGCTTTCGCTGGGACGCCTGTGGGCGTTGCGGCGACTGGTCTTTGGCCTGGGCAGCCTGCAGGTGCTGGTCTCGGCGCTGGCGATTGCTGCGGTCGCCGGCCTGCTCGGCAGTTCTGCCACCGCCGCGACGCTGATCGGCGCGAGTCTGGCACTGTCGTCCACGGCCATCGTCATGCAGTTGCTGGCCGAACGCCGCCAACTCGGCACGCCCTTGGGCCGGGCAGCTTTTTCGATCCTGCTGCTGCAGGATCTGGCGGTGGTGCCGATCCTGTTCCTGGTCGGTGTGCTCGGCGCGCAGCAGGGGGGCGGCGTGCTGCTCCCTTTGTTGCTGGCGCTCGGAAAGGCGCTGCTGGTGATGGCGGCGATCTTCGTGGTCGGGCGCATGTTGCTGCGTCCTCTGATGCGACTGGTGGCGCGGGCCCGCAGCCCGGAGATGTTCATGGCGGCCATTTTGCTCATCGCCATCGGTAGCGCCAGCCTGACCGCGATCGCCGGCTTGTCTATGGCACTTGGGGCCTTTCTGGCCGGGCTGCTGCTGGCGGAAACCGAGTTCCGACACGAGATCGAAGTCGACATCGAGCCCTTCAAGGGGCTGCTGCTGGGACTGTTCTTCGTTTCGGTGGGCATGGGCGTCGATGCCCGCCTGGTGGCCTCGAATCTGGGGGCCATCCTGGCGACATTGCTGGCATTGGTCGCTGCCAAGGCCCTGATCATCTACCTGCTGGCGCGGGCTTTTGGGCTGTCGCGGGCCTTGGCGCTGGAGACCGGCTTGTTGCTGGGGCAGGCCGGCGAGTTTGCCTTCGTGGTACTGGGCCTGGCCAGCCAGATGACCCTGCTGCCGTCGTCGGACATCCAGTTCCTGCTGATCGTGGTCAGCTTGAGCATGCTGCTGACGCCAGGATTGGTGGCTCTCGCGCGGCGCTCGGTGGCTGGCATGATTCGTCGCGAGCCCGAGCACGCTCAACCCGAACCGATGGCCCTGGATGGCATCGAAGGGCATGTGGTGATTGCCGGTTTTGGACGCGTTGGACAGGCTCTGGCGCGGGTGCTCGACTCAGAGCGTCTGAGCTATGTGGCATTGGATCTCGATGCCGAGCACGTGGCTCGGGCGCGCGCGGAATCGTTGCCGGTGTTCTACGGCGATGCGTCCAGGCTGGACATGCTGCGGCGCGCCCATCTGGCTACCGCCCGTGCGCTGGTGGTGACCATGGACAGCGCCCAGGCGGCCGAGCACATCGTTCGTGCGGTGCGACAATTCGCGCCGGAACTGCCGATCTACGCCCGCGCCCGCGATCGTGCCCACGGCCGTCGCCTGCTCCAGCAGGGGGCCACGGAAGTGACGCCGGAAACCATCGAGGCCAGCCTGCAGCTGGCGGCGCGGGTGCTGGTCAGCACCGGATTCAGCGAGGATGCCGCCAAGCAGCGCATCCAGATCGAACGCGAAGCCGAGCTCAGGCGCCTGCGCGAGAGCTTGCCTTGAGGCGCGGACGCGGACCGGCGGCGTCACCTTTCACCTGACTGCCAGTGTCCGGGCTGCCCTTGGCGGTGTGCTTGTTTGCGCGACAAAAAGGGGCGAGGGGCAGGGGGCAGGGGCCCAAGGTCGCTGCATCGTCAGATCGTGCGGCGGGGTGGGTCCCCTGCCCCTTGCCCCCTGCCCCTGACATGTGATTCTCTTGGAAGTTGCGTCCAAGGCGCGGGCGCGGACCGACGAGGTCACCTTGTCACGCAGCCCGCTGCGCGGCCAACGTGACCTGCAAGAGCGCCGCATGCCGATCAGCCCAGCAGCGCCATCACCACGCCGTAGCCGCCGACCAGCAGCGCGGCAGCCAGTGCCAGGAAGGTCACCAGAAAACCCCACTCACGCTTGTTGGCGGCCTGCTGGTAGCCGATGGCGTACCAGATACGGCCGATCACCCAGACCAGGCCGATGGCAGCGGCGACAAGGTCGCCCATGAAACCCGCACAGATCAGCAGGGCCGGCAGAAACATCGCCAGCTGCTCGACGGTGTTGGCATGCACGCGGATGGCGCGTTCAAGGTCCGGATCACCGGTCATGGCCGGCGCCTTGACGCCGCTGCTGCGACGGCGGTTGCCCACCCGCATCGCCATCCACATCTGCAGCACGGACATCAACAGGATGACGAGGGCGGTCATCGGATAGGCATTCATGGTCGGCTCCCTGGCGGTCTGGACAGGCCGCGATGTCACCGACGATAGCCGAGAACGGCGGCCAGGCGACATGCCCGGTGCATCGACGCGCTTCAGGCTCTATCGTCGGTATCCGCCGCTGCCGCCACAGACAGCGCGATCGCCTTCCGCACCAGGACTCGACATGCGTCAGCCACTGCAATGGACTCTGGGAGATGCCACGCCGGCGGCCACGCTGCGCGATCAGGGTTTCGTGCTGCTGGGCCGTGCCCGCTTGCTGCAACTTGCCGGCGTGGATGCCCCGTCCTTCGCAGCCATGGCTCGATGGTGGGACAACCTGCCGCCGGACCCGCATCTGCGTGATGGCGGCAATTACCGCTCGCGCCGGCATGCCTCGCTGCGGCTGGACCCGCACAATGGCGCCATCGCCGAACAGGTCCATCGGCCGCATTGGCAACCCTTGGACTACAACGCGCTGCACGGTGGCTTCGAGCGGCATTTCGCCGCCATCGAATCCGCAGCGCTGGCCGAACCGGCGCTGCCGGCCATCATCAGCAGCTTGGCGCGCCTGTTCGCCGAGTGCGCCGGCCGGGCCGTGCACTTTGTGGAAGTGCACCAGTTCCGCATCGATACCGCCGAGGGCATTGGCCGACCCACGCCCGAAGGTGCCCATCGCGACGGCGTCGACTTTGTCGCCGTCATTCTGATCCAGCGCAGCGACGTGCGCGGCGGCGAAACCCGGGTGTTCGAGGCCGAAGGCCCGGCCGGCCTGCGCTTCACCATGAGCGAACCTGGCGCGGCGCTGCTGCTCGATGATGCCCGCGTGATCCACGAGACCACACCGCTACAGCCGGATGTCGGCGCTGGCCATCGGGATACGCTGGTGCTGACTTTCCGGGCTGATGGTTTTCTCGATCCGCCGTGAGAAGAGCGCTCCTGCAGGTCCAGACTTGTCTGGACCCTTCTGCTGCGGTGCCGAAAGTGCGCGCTCTTGTAGGTCCAGACTGGTCTGGACGCTCCTTGCCTGGTGATCCAGAAGCGCCCAGACAAGTCTGCACCTACAACAGCTGGCTTCCCCGAGGTCATGGCCGCCCGCCAGCTGGCGCGGAGACTCCAGGCCCGCACTCGCGCCCAATCGTGCCTGCGCTGCGCCGAGTCGTGCCAGATCGAGCGCAGTCCGCGCTAAGCTGAGTGGATGACTCCCGAGCATCCCCGTTCACTGTTTTCGCGCCTGCCGTTCTGGGCCCTCCAGCTGATCGGCTGGTTTGGCTTTCTGATGGTGCATTTCCTGACCGGCATGGCCCACGGCCAGCACAGCTCCTATCTGTCGGTGTCGATCAGCAGCGCCATCGGCGGCGCCATCGTCACCTGGCCGCTGCATCTGCTCTACCAGCGCATCTGGCCGCTGCCGCCGCGGCAGTTGATCGCGATCGCCGCGCCCGCCTTTCTGGCGATCGTTGCCGCGATGAGCATCATTTACGCCGCCTCGATTCAGAACTATTGCCCGGACGAATGCCGGCCCGCGAGTTTTCTGGGTTATGTGGCTTATTCAGGCTTTACCGCCTACGTGATCCTGAGCTGGAGTGCGTTGTGGTTCGGCATCCGCAACGGTCGCGCGCTGGCGGTGGCTCGCGAGCGTGAACTGGCGGCACAGGCCCAGGCCAATCTGGCGCAGCTGAAGATGTTGCGTTATCAGCTCAATCCGCACTTCCTGTTCAACACGCTCAACGCCATCGCCACTTTGGTGCTGGAAGGCGCCAATGACACCGCCGAGCGCATGCTCGGCGCGCTCAGCCGGTTTTTGCGCTACACCCTGGATCAGGAGCCGCAGCAGAAGGTGCCCTTGCAGCGTGAGCTGGAGGTGCTGGATCTGTATCTGCGTATCGAGAAAATGCGCTTCGAAGAGCGCCTGATCATGGATATCCAGATTGATCCACAAGCCGAACGGGCGCTGGTGCCGGGGTTGATCCTGCAACCGCTGATCGAGAATGCCATCAAGTACGCGGTGGCGAAGTCCGAGCAGCCTTGTCGAATCGGCATAGGTGCCCGGATCAACGGCGAGTGGCTGGAACTGGAACTGATCGACGAGGGTCCGGGCAGCCCGCACTTTGCACCGGGCGCACCCGAGCCAAACGGCGTTGGTCTGCGCAACACCCGCGAGCGGCTGGCCACCGTCTATGGGGCGCGTCAGCGCATGACGGTCGAGAATCGCGCGGAAGGTGGCACCCGCGTGCGCCTTACCCTGCCGCTGGAGCTGTCGCCATGAGCACGGCCGTGAGCGCACCCGTTCTGCGCTGCCTGCTGGTGGATGACGAGCCTCTGGCGCGCCGTGGCCTGCGCCATCGTCTGAACCGGATTGGCGGTGTCGAGATCGTGGCCGAGGCTGGTAATGGCCGTGAAGCCCTGGGCTTGATAGGTCAGCACGAGATCGATCTGATGTTCCTCGATATCCAGATGCCGGGCATTGACGGCTTCGGTGTGCTGCAGGCATTGCCGGTGTCACGCTGGCCGCTGGTGGTCTTCGTGACCGCTTTCGACCAGTACGCCATCGAGGCCTTCCGGGTGCATGCGGTCGACTATCTGCTGAAACCCGTGGAAGACGAATCGCTGCGCCAGGCACTGGCGCGGGCGCAGCAGCGGCGGCGTGGCAGCGAGCTGGAAATTGAACACACCCGGCTGCTGGCGATGATGGCCGCCGAGCGCAGCCAGTCGCTGGGCGAGCACGCGGACGACAGGCTGACGCTCAAGGACGGCAGTCAATTGATTCGCGTGCCGCTGGCAGAGATTCGCTGGATCGACGCCGCCGGCGACTATGTGGTCGTGCATACCGATCAGGACAATCACGTCGCCAGAGCCACACTGCGCGAACTGGAAGAGCGCCTGCCAGCCGAGCGCTTTGTTCGCATCCATCGCTCGACCATCGTCCACACCCGCTACATCCGGCGCCTGCGGCCTCATATCAACGGCGAGTACTTCGTCGATCTGGACGGCGGTCAGGAGCTCAAGCTCTCGCGCGGCTATCGCGAACAGCTGGACAAGCTCGGCTGAGCGCAGGCAAACCAGTCCGCCGTCAACGCTTCGGTGTCAGAGGCCCTTGTAGTACCGAGCTTGCTCGGCAGCGTCTGCGGCTCTTGCGCAAGGACGGAGGAGCACAAGCCCAGCCAGAGCAGCGGAGCAAGCTCCGCTCTACCAGAGCGTCGGCGTACGAGGCTGTTGTAGTGCCGAGCTTGCTCGGCAGGGTCTGCGGCTCTTGCGCAAGGTTGGCGGAACACAAGCCCAGCCAGAGCAGCGGAGCAAGCTCCGCTCTACCAGAGCGTCGGTGTACGAGGCTGTCGTAGTGCCGAGCTTGCTCGGCAGGATGTGCGGCTCTTCGGAAGGCGCGGAAGAGCACAAGCCAGCCAGAGCAGCGGAGCAAGCTCCGCTCTACCAGAGCATCGGTGTACGAGGCTGTTGCAGTGCCGAGCTTGCTCGGCAGGGTCTGCTGCAGTGCGAGCTTGCCGGACGGCGCCTCACTCCGCCCGCAACGCGTCCAGCGGATCGCGGGCGGAGGCGCGCCAGGCGGGCAGCCAGCTGGCCAGCAGTGCCGCCGTCGCCAGGACCGCGCCCACCGCCAGATACAGCCAGGGGTCGAAGATGCTCACGCCCGGCAGCACCGGTTGCAGCGGCAGGGCCAGCGCATAGCCCAGAACCAGGCCACTGCCGATGCCGAGCAGCGTGCGCCCGAGATTGCGCTTGACCAGCAGCGTGGTCACCGAGCCGGCACTGGCCCCGAGGGCCATTCGCAACCCGACCTCGCGGGTGCGCCGGCGTGCGGCGAAGGACATGACCCCGTAGACACCCACGGCCACCAGGATCAGCGCGGCCACGGCAAAGATGGCGGCCATGCTGCCAATGATCTGCAGGCCCGCCAGGCCGATACGGGTGCGCTCGCGCAACGTGGTGATGGTATGGATGGGTTGGTCCGGGTCAATGGCGGCAACCGCTTCACGCACCGGGGCGATCATCGCTTCGGGATCGCCCTGCACGCGGACCAACAGGTCCAGCCAGCCCCAGCCGGTCTGATCCTGCAACAGATACCAGCCTGCGGCGGGCGCGCGATTGCCGATCCCCTCGATGTTGAGATCCGGCACCACACCCACCACCGTGGCCCAGGGTGCACCATCCTCGTCCCTGCGCAGACGCTCGCCGATGGGGCTGCGGCCCGGCCAGAAGCGCTCGGCCAGACTCTGGTTGACCAAGGCCACCGGTGCGCTGTCGATACCATCCTCGCTGCCGAACAGGCGGCCGCTGATGGCCTGGCGATCGATCACCTGGAAGTAATCGCGAGAAATCACCTCAAGAAAGGCGCCGGGGCGGTCCTGCTGGCGATCCGATTCACGACCGGCGATCTCGAAATGGCTGTAGACGCCGGGATTGACCAGATCGCGGCTGCTGACTGCGGCCGCACTGACGCCAGGAACTTGCTGGATGCGGTTCAACAACTGCTGGTAGAAGTCGCTGCGCTGACGGGCTTCGATATAGGGCAGGCCCTGCAGTTCCACGCGACCGATCAGCAAGGTATCGGGATCGAAAGGCAGCGTGCTGCGACTGCTGCGCAGTGCGCTCAAGGCCAGCAGGCTGGCGAGGATCATGGCCGCACAGGCAAAGCCGAGCTGGCCGATGACCACCGAGCGCGCCGCCCAGGCACGCTCACCGCCGACGCTGCCACGGCCGTCAGCGCGCAGGGCCGAATTCAGATCCAGTCGAGCCAGTCTCAGTGCCGGGATCAGTCCGGCGGCGAGGCCCGAGAGCACGGCGATGACGGTGGTCACCGCCAGCACTCGGCCGTTCAAATCGAAGGCGATCCAGGAGGACATGCTGACCCGGGCGCTGATCTCGGTTTGCAGCAGGTGCACGCCCACGCTGGCGATCAGCAGCCCGACCACGGCGCCGAGGCCAGCCAGCAGCAGACTCTCCAGCAGCAGTTGCCGCAGCAGCCGTCTGCGCCCGGCGCCGAGAGCGCTGCGCACGGCCAGTTCACGCAGGCGATCGCTGGCCTGCACGAACAGCAGATTGGCGGTATTGATGCACGCCAGCGCCAGCACGATCAGTGTCATTGCCAGCATGATTCCAAGCAGCGTGATGGTGCCCTGATCGTTGTAGGCGGATTGAAAGGATTGCAGCACCAGGCGTGTCGCGTCCTGGCGTGCACCGGCGTCGCTGGCCGGGAGCGGAGGCAGGCGCTGCAGGATGGTCTGTCCTTCCGCCTGCGCCTGGTCGCGGCTGACCCCGGGTTTCAACAAGCCCAGTACCTCGACATTGAGCAGATGCGGATCAGCCGCGGCTGCTTCGACACTGGCCGGCAGGCGCAGATTGACCCAGAGGTCTTCGCCATTGGGGAAGCGGAAACGAGGCGGCATCACGCCAATGACGGTCGCCATTTCGCCGTTGAGCTTGACCCGGCGGCCTGCCACCGCCGGGTCGGCGCCAAATTCCTCACGCCAGATCGAGTCGGCCAACAGCAGCTTCAATTCCTCGCCCTTGTGCTCGTCGGCGGCAGCAAAAGCGTGGCCGATGGCCGGATTCGTGCGCAGTGCCGCAAAGAAGCCATGACTGACCGCGCGGCCAGTCAGGCGCCGCGGCGCGGTGCCGGTCTGACTGAGGTTGTAGAAATCGAAGCTGAAGGCAGCGAGTTCTTCAAAGCTCTGTTGTCCCTCGCGCAGGGCCATGAATTCGCGCTGCGACAGCGGCTGCCAGTTCGAGCCATTTCCAGAACCGCCGCGACCGAGGTGCAGCAGTCGCTCGGCATCGGCAAAGGGCAGCGGGCGCAGCAGGATGCCGTCGATCAGGCTGTACTGGGTGGTGACCAGGCCGATGCCCAGTCCCAGCGTCAGGGCCACGATCAGGGTGAACCCGAATTGACGCGCCAGATGGCGCATTGCATATCGCAGATCGTTCACGGCGTGTATTGCTCGTCCCGGAATCCCGAGCGCGATGCAAGCCGCGTGCCGCCGATGGGGCGCCCCAAAATCCCACCGTGGCGGCCGTTTCGGGGCCGCCGCTGATCATTCCCGGACATCCGTGTCCGTTCTCGCGCAGTGGCGAGAGCTTCAGTAGATGTCGAGCCTGGCCTTGACCACCGTGTAGCGACCGGCCGAGTAGTAGCCCTTGCTGCTGCCGTCGCGGGTGAATCGCAGGGTGATGGTCGGCGCATTCGCGGGATAGAAGGGCGCGGTCGAATAGTCCGGGGCGGGCGCGGCGCCCAGGTTGTAGCTGGCGCTCTGGTCGACGACCCGGGTCAGGACCCTGGAGGTCTCGAAGGCGCTGAAGATGTCGGGCGAGTCGTAATAGCCGCTGTAGTAGCGCGTGCCGATCAGGGACTTGCTGCTGTTGATCGACTTGCTGCTGTAGTTGTAACTGTCGCCCGCGGTGAGCAGGCTGACCCGCGCGCCGCTGAGTCTCCAGTAGCTGCCGCTGGGGTAGGTGGCGGCGCTGAGGTCAGCGATGATCACCGGACCGCTGCCATAGACCCTGGCCGTCTGGGTGACGGTGTCGACCAGCAGGCCGGTATCCTCATCGACGCCGAAGCCCTGCTGTCTCCCCATCGCGCGCATGGCTGCCAGCAGCCGTCCCAGGCGTCCGGAGCGGGCGTCGAAATGGGTGTCGGAGAGCAATGTGGCCGGCAGGAAGCTCAAGCCCTTGAGCATGGCCCCATTCTCGAAGTAGCGCAGGGCGGTGAGGCCGTCGCGGGTATCACCGAAGTTGGCGTACTGCGGAACCGTCA
Source organism: Rhodanobacteraceae bacterium (assembly GCA_024234055.1). Lineage (NCBI taxonomy): Bacteria > Pseudomonadati > Pseudomonadota > Gammaproteobacteria > Lysobacterales > Rhodanobacteraceae > Rhodanobacteraceae bacterium. Next base: position 189,670 of record JACKOW010000005.1, on the reverse strand, counting down.
GCGTGGGCAGATCGGCCCGGTAATACAGATAGCCGTAACTGACGCCATTGCCATGCATCATGGCGTTCATCGCATGGTTGCCGGCGGAATCGCCGCCGACCACAAAGCCGGGACTGTTGGCATTCCAGCGCGCTCGCAAGGCCGCTGCCAGCGGCGTGTCGCTGCCGTCGTTCTTCAGCCAGCTGCGGGCAACCCTGGCCTGATCACCTCCCGCAAACCAGACCACGTCGGCCTGGTTGACGATGGCGATGTTGGCATCACCGGCGCTGTTGCCGCTGTAGGCGTGGCTGCCGAAATTGTCGATGTGCACGGTGATGAATCTGGGCGAGAAGCCGTGTGTCTGAAACAGATTGTAGTAGCCGCGCTTGACCGTGCCGTCGCCGTTGTCCAGATCATTGTCGAAAGCATCCAGGCCGACCGCGTAGCTCTCCTTGCTGGAGGTCACCACGGCAATGCGCGGACAGGCGGTCGTGGCCCAGTTGTTGCCGCAATTGCTGGTGCTGTTGATATCGGGCGTGTAGTTGCTGTCACGCCCGGTGGCCTTGCGCAGGCCATTGACGAACAGATCGGTATTGGCGTCGTCGTAACCGCCGCCCATCAGATAGATCTTGCCTGCGTGCAGCGGCGTGGTCAGCAGCAGCGCCCACGCGAGTATCACGACTATCGGCCATCGCTTCATGTTCGCACTCCCCAGATGAGTTCCGGCAATGCCCCCACTGCCGTGACTCACTGTAAACAGCGGGGCGATGGAGACCAAGGCCGGACTTGCGCCAATGCGTCGCCGAATTGCAGATCTGCGTCGCCTTGGAGTGCTGGAGGTGAAATGGCGTCAGCAGCTGCGAGAAAGCTCGGCAATGGCGCCGGGCACATCGGCCAGCGTGTCGACCACGCGCAACCGTGTCGAGCCGAGGTCCGCCTGATGCTCGGCCTCCAGCGCCCAGGTGATCGCATAGGGCACGTGCACGCCGCAGCCGCCCAGCGCCAGCACCGGTTCGATGTCCGAGCGCAGTGAATTGCCGACCATGGCGAAGCGCTCGGCCGGCAGCGCGAATTCCTCGAACAGGCGGGCATAGGTGGCTGGATCCTTCTCCGACACGATCTCGATGCGGTGAAACAGATCGGCCAATCCGGATTGCCGGACCTTGGCTTCCTGATGGAACAGATCACCCTTGGTGATAAGCACCACGCGATGGCTCAGAGCAACCGCCTCGACCGCGGCGCGCACGCCCGGCAGCAGTTCCACGGGGTGGGTCAGGACCGACTTGCCCAGCTCCAGCAGTCGGCCAATATCGGCGCCCCCGATGCGCGCGTCAGTCAACTCGATGGCGGTTTCGATCAAGGACAGGGTCATGCCCTTGGCGCCGTAGCCGAAGACCTTGATGTTGCGGCGCTCGGTGGCCAGCAGGCGCTCGTGCACGCGCGCATCCGCCAGATCGATGTAGTGCCCGAGGATGCGTTCGAAGGCCGCATGGGCCCCCTGGAAATAGCGTTCGCTGTGCCACAGGGTGTCGTCGGCATCAAAGCCCACCAGCTCGATCATGGCTCGATTCCAGATTGTGAGTCGCGGACGATAGCGCAGCGGCAGGTGGCCATGCCGTCGGGACGGGCGGTCAACTCGATGAGTCCCGACTTGATCGAATCCGGCACCAGATGACGATTCTGATCAGCAAGGCCGGCCGCTGATCCACTCTCGCACCTGCTCGGTTCGGGTACTGGAGTAGGCGCGGCAGGCCAAGGACGAATTTCCGGCATCTCCCCATGGACCACGAACATGAAGATACTCAGTGCGACCATCGCCCTGGCGCTCGCCGCCTCCACCTGCGTGGGCGAGTTCAGTCAGTCCTTGTCGGCCCCTGAGCCGGCCCGGACTTCGGCTGATGCTCCCGGTGTCTGGCTCTTGGCCGCACCGATGCAAGATCAGGCGCTGGTCCCGAGTGGCGAACGGACCCGCGGCCCAGAAGAGTTCATCGACGACCTCGCCGACCAGGACGCCATGGCCGATGTGCAACTGATACATCTGGCTCGCGCCGCTTGCTGTGCGGGACGCACCGAGGCTCAGCAGCGGCGAGACGGTCTGCGCCAATGGATCGCTCAGTCGGATTTGAACCGGTAGGGCCGATATACCGGCTCCCACACCTGGGCCTTGATCCGCGGCAGCAGTTCGGACTCGTCGCAGTCGTCGGCGACCCCGTCGATCTGTGCCTGACGCGCCGTGGCCAGGGCCACGGCGATCGACACGGCGCGCAGCTGGTCCACGGGCGGCAGCAACCGGGCCTTGGGGTCACGTCGAGCTGGCGACAGCGCCGCCAGGGCCTTGCCGGCGGCCATGAACATGGTATCGGTGACGCGACGCGCGTTGACCGCCAGCACCGCCAGGCCGACACCGGGGAAGATGTAGGAATTGTTGGTCTGATTGATCGGCAGCATCTCGCCTTTCCAGGGCACCGGCGGGAAGGGGCTGCCGGTGCCGATCAGGGCGCGGCCGTCGGTCCACTCGACCAGATCGGCGGGAATCGCCTCGGTACGCGAGGTGGGATTCGACAGCGGGAAGATGATCGGTCGATCGCAGTGGCTGGCCATCGCCCGGATCGCCGATTCGGTAAAGGCACCGGCCTGTCCGGAGACGCCGATCAGGGTGGTCGGCCTGGCGTTGTTCATGACGTCGAGCAGGGTGATGCCGTCGGCTGAACCCAAGCTCCATCCGGAGACTGCCGCTTGCGACTGCGCGTACAACGCGCGCTCGCCGCTGACTTCGCGCAGGCCATGGGCCACCAGCCCCTTGCTGTCCAGCACATAGAAACGTTGCCGTGCTTCGGCCTCGCTCAGGCCTTCTTCCATCATGGCCTTGACCAGCAGGCTGGCAATGCCGGTGCCGGCGGCGCCAGCGCCGACAATGGCGATACGCTGCTCGCGCAGCGGCACGCCGGTGACACCGATGGCGGCCATCAGCGTGCCTGCCGCCACCGAAGCGGTACCCTGAATGTCATCGTTGAAGGTGCACAGTCGGTCGCGATAGCGCTCCAGGAGGCGACCGGCATTGTGTCCGGCGAAGTCCTCCCACTGCAGCAGCACGTTCGGGAAGCGCTCGGCCACAGCGCTGACGAACTCCTCCACGAAGGCATCGTATTCGGCACCGCTGATGCGGGGATTACGCCAGCCCACGTACAGCGGGTTGTCGAGTCGCTCCTGATTGTTGGTGCCGACATCCAGCACAATCGGCAGCGTGGCCTCCGGGTGGATGCCGGCACAGGCGGTATACAAGGACAGTTTGCCGATGGAGATGCCCATGCCGCCGGCGCCCTGATCGCCGAGCCCGAGTATGCGTTCACCATCACTAACCACGATCACGCGGACCTTGTCGAAGCGCGGATAGGACAGCATCTCGCGGATGCGGTGGCGGTTGGGATAGCTCAGAAACAGGCCACGCGGCTTGCGCCAGATTTCGCTGAATCGCTGGCACCCCTCTCCCACCGTCGGGGTGTACACCAGCGGCAGCAGTTCCTCGATGTGGTTGACCAGCAGCGCGTAGAACAGGGTCTCGTTGGCATCCTGCAGGTCGCGCAGAAAGGCATAGCGCTCGAAGTTGGTGGCAAAGCTGCGCAAGACCTTGAGTCTGCGCTGTACCTGGCCTTCAAGCGTGCCGATGGTCGGCGGCAGCGTGCCGTGCAGACGGAAGTCGTGGCGTTCCTCCTCGGTGAATGCCGTGCCCTTGTTCAACAAGGGCTGATTGATCAGATCGAGTCCGGTCAGATCGGTCTCGATGACCTCGGTTGATGTGGACCCTGACGGCTGATTCATGACGCATCTCCCGGACGTTCAGACTGCAAGATCGAATGGCAGCGGGTATTTCGATCCTGCATGAAAGCAACAATTGAGCAGTCTGTCAGCTTTTTGTGCAGATGGATGGTCTGCGTGCTGCCGGGCTCGGTGCCACCAGCAGCTGGTGTTGCGTCTTTGCGAGCCACCTGAATCGGCCCGACACTGCGCACGGGCCATGAACCACAAACCCGCCTGTAGGAGCGACCTCGCGTCGCGACCGCCACGCCGCAGGACCGAAGCAGCAGTCGCGCCGCAGGACCGAAGCAGCAGTCGCGCCGCAGGGGCGCTCCTACAGGTGGATAAAGAAAATCAACAGCTTGCGAGCGGTTTCGATGCCTGGCGAGGCCCAAGAACAACGAAGGCGACCCCGGGGTCGCCTTCTGTGTTGCTGTCAGACTGGCTTACCAGCCACGATAGCGGTGCTGGCGGGCATGTCGGCGCTGGTCACGGTAGCTGTCGCGATAGTAACGGTGGTGGTTGCCGCGATGACCATGGCGCGGATCGCGGTAGCCGCGATAGCCGTAGTCGTTGCCGTAGTAGTGGCCACGGTGGCGGCGATGATGACGATCGTGGTCATGCGAGGCAATCAGGGCCGCAACGCCGATGGCAAGTGCAATGCCGACGGCGGCGTCGTTGCGGTCATCATGCCGGTCGTAGTGCCTCTGACCCGCTGAAGCGATGGGCGCAACCAGCATTGCGGCGCAAGTGAAGACGATGACAGTCAACAGCTTGTAGGTCGAATTCATGGTGCCTTCTCCTCAGGGATCCATGTGTCCCGTGTCTACGCTTCCTACCTTGCCCCTTGTTGCCTGAACAGAAGCTGCCGCTTTAGCTGAACGAGACAATTTCGTTCAGATTTGATCGCGCAAGGCGCGCCACCTCAGCGGCCGTCCTAGGGGTAATCATCGTCCGTGTAGCCGTAGTCGGAGTCATCCCCGTCGTCGCAATAGGCGGCGCCGTCCTCGTCGTAATACTCCGGCCTGTCGAAGCCCTGGCTGTCGTAGGAGTCATCGACATGGCCGGTTTCGTGGCCGTAGTCGCTGTAGCCTTGGTCGGCATAGCTCTCGGCGCCATAAGCGGACGGGTAAGGATTGCCCCGGTGGTAGCCGCCAACCACTGTGGTGCTGAAGCCGGCGTTGTCGTAGCCGGGGCCGTAATTGCTGTAGGCCGCACCGCCGTAGCCGGATCCGGCATAGCCGTATCTACCGTAACCGGCTCCGCCATAGCCCGAGCCGGCATAGGACTGGCGATGGTGATCGCGACTGGCCGAGATCAGTGCCGCCGCGCCGAGAACCACGGCGATGCCGATGGCCGCGTCGTTGTTGCCGTGACGGCGATGCCCGGCGTCGGCCAGCGGGGTCACCAGCATGGCAGCGCATCCGAAAACCAGAGCCAGACCCGTGTGCTTGATCGTTTGCATGGTGCATCCTCCAGTCGAGCCGTTGTGGCCGCAGCGATAGAGTGCGGCCTGGAATATGAACGGCGCGGTCAAGCTGAACGATAATCGGCCTGATCACGAATGCCTGTTCAGATTTTCTCAGCATTTCAGGAGGCGGACATGTCAGCACAAGCGAGCTTGAAAGTGGCCCTGGCACAGATGGCGCCGGTGTGGCTGGAGCGTGAGCGCACGCTGTGGAAGATGACGGCCTGGGCCCAGCGGGCGGCCGACGCCGATGCCGGCCTGTGCGTGTTCGGCGAGGCACTGCTGCCCGGCTATCCCTTCTGGGTGGAACTCACGGACGGCGCGCGCTTTGAAGACGACTTCCAGAAGACCCTCTATGCCCATTATCTGGAGGAGGCGGTCAATCCCGAGGACGATCTGGCGCCGCTGCAGGAGCTGGCCCGTGACAGCCGCATGGTCATCGCGCTTGGCTGCATGGAGCGGGCGAGCGATCGCGGTGGACATTCACTGTATTGCTCGCTGGTCTACATCGATGCGAGTGGTGAGCTGCAACCGGTGCACCGCAAGCTGGTGCCCACCTACGAAGAGCGACTGGTCTGGGCGCCGGGCGATGGCCACGGATTGCGCTGCCATGCGCTGGGGGCATTCACGGTGGGAGGGCTGCTGTGCTGGGAAAACTGGATGACCCTGCCGCGCGCGGCGCTGCACAACCAGGGCGAGGACCTGCATCTGGCGCTCTGGCCTGGCAATGAGCGTAATACCGCCGAATGCACGCGCTTTCTGGCGCGTGAGGGACGCAGCTTCGTACTCTCGGTGTCGGGTTTGATGCGCGCCGAGGATTTGCCGGAAGAGCTGCCTTTTGCCGATCAGCTGCGGCCACTGTTGCCGGCCATGTCAGCCAATGGTGGATCCTGCATCGCCGGGCCAGACGGCCGTTGGCTGGTGGAGCCGGTCGTCGGCGAAGAACGCCTGATCCTGGCCGAACTGGATCACGCCCTGGTGCGCCGTGAACGTCAGAACTTCGATCCCGCCGGGCACTATTCCCGGCCCGACGTGTTGCAACTGGCGCTGGATCGTCGCCGACAGGGAAACCTGACCGTGCGCGGAGACGACGACTGAGTCAGTCGCGGTTGCTCCTTGCAACGACATGACTTTCACGCGCAGTCCGCGCACCATTGTCGTCTGCTTGCCGCCCGAGAATTCCGATGACCCGACCCTTTGGACGCAACACCCCATCACCGCTCGCCAAGGAAGACTTCGAGAACATAGCCAGCGCCGCCATCGATGCCGGCCAGAGCCTGCCGCAGATGCTCATCGAGGTCTGTCAGCGCCGCAGCAAGCAGCCCGCGTTTACCAATATGGGCAAGACGCTGAGCTATGCCGACATTGATCGCCTGAGTGCCGATCTGGCTGCCTATCTGCGCGGTGAGCTGGGCCTGAAGCCAGGGGATCGGGTGGCGGTGATGCTGCCCAATCTGCTGCAGTTCCCGATCGCCGTGCTCGGCATCCTCCGGGCGGATCTGATTTCGGTGCTGGTCAATCCGCTGTACACGGCGCGCGAATTGCGTCATCAGTTGAAGGACTCGGGCGCGTCGGCGCTGATCGTGATCGAGAACTTTGGCGCCGTGGCTGCCGAGGCGCTCGAAGACACCGGTGTCAAGCATGTGATCACCACCCGTGTCGGCGATCTGTTGAGCTGGCCGAAGTCGACGATCGTGAACTTCACGCTCAAGTACGTGAAGAAGCTGATCCCCGAGTTTTCCATTCCCGGCGCGGTGGGCTGGCCGGAGGCGCTGTCGCACGGCTCGAACCAGCCGCGAGTAACGCCGACAGCTGCGGCCACCGAGGTGGCGCAACTGCAGTACACCGGAGGGACCACGGGCGTCTCCAAGGGCGCGGCGCTCTCGCACATTGCGCTGATGGCCAATGTGGCAGCGTGTGAGCAATGGCTGGGACGGGCACTGAACCCGTCGAAGGAAATCGGTCTGATCTGCCTGCCGCTGTATCACATCGCCGCCTACACCAACATGATGTACGCCTGGACCCACGGCCTGCATGGTGTGCTGATCACCAACCCACGCGATATCCCGGGGCTGGTGGCCAGCTTCCGCCAGTACCGGCCCTCCATCTTCTCGGGCGTCAACACACTCTACGACGCGCTGCTGAACTCGCCCGAATTCACGGCGCTCGATTTCAGCTCGCTCAAGCTCTGCATCCAGGGCGGCACGGCGCTGCGCCGGGCGACTGCCGAGCGCTGGAAGCAGGTCACCGGCCGTGAAGTCGTCGAAATGTACGGCTTGTCGGAAACCAGTGCCGGCATCACCGTGAATCGCTGGGATGCCCCGAATCCTGCAGGTTCCATCGGGCTGCCCTTGCCGGATGTGGACATCAGCCTGCGCGATGAGCAGGGCGAGGAGGTTCCCATCGGCGAGCCCGGCGAACTGTGCGTGCGCGGACCGCAAGTCACCAGCGGGTACTGGCAACGCCCGGACGAGACCGCTGATGCCTTCTTCGAGGGGGGCTGGTTCCGCACCGGCGATATCGCCAAGCGCGGCGAAGGCGGCTATCTGTTCCTGCTTGACCGCCGCAAGGACATGATCCTGGTCTCGGGTTTCAACGTGTTTCCGAATGAAATCGAAGACGTCGTTGCCATGCATCCCGGTGTGCTCGAAGCGGCTGCCGTCGGCATCCCCGACGACAAGACCGGCGAAGCCGTGAAGCTGGTGGTCGTCCGCAAGGACCCGGCGCTGAGCGAGGAAGCCCTGCGTGCCCATTGCCGGGAGATGCTCACGGGCTACAAGCAGCCCAAGCGCATCGAGTTCCGCGACAGCCTGCCGAAGACCCCAGTGGGCAAGATCCTGCGCCGCGAGCTGCGCTGAACCGGACTGGCGTCAACGGTCCGGGAGCTTCCATCGCCCCGCGCTGCGACCTTTTGTCGCGCAAGCGCATCTCTTGCGCTGCGGTCAATTCGTTCCGCGTACGGACAAAAGGACATCACTCATGCTTCGCAAGCAATTTGGCGGCCTGGCCAGCATCTCGCTGACTGGCGCGGTTTACCTGCTGATGAATGTCGCTGTTGCCAGCGACCGCGTCATGCCTGCGTTGGATGTCCCGATGTTGCAGTCGAACAAGGGTCACCCGCTGATCGAGGTCAGCTTTCCAGGCGCCGGCATGGTCGACTGCGTGGTCGATACCGGTGCCATGGCGGGCGTGGCACCGAAAGCCGTCTTGGCTGCCCTGGGTGAATTTGGCGAAGCGATGCCAGATGTCAGCGCGACCGGCGCCAACGGCTCGGTCAGCGTGGAACGCGTCCGCGTCAGTGGCCTGCGGGTCGCCGACCTGGAACTGCCGGCAATGACCTTTGTGCAGCGTGATCTGGACGGATTGATCGGACCCAAAGGCGAGACTGCGTGCGTGATTGGACAACCGCTGCTGACGCCCTACGCGGTCGAGTTTGACGGGGTGGAGCAGCGCTTCCGGCTGTGGCCGAAAGATTCGGTAGCAGACTGGAGTGCCCGGCACCGGGCGCAATCCACCGAATTCCTGCAGCCGTTGGCGGCGTTTCCGGTACACCAGACCGCGTGGGGCGAGGGCAGCATCCGTTGGGTGCTCGACACCGGGGCACCGTTTACGTCGATCAATGCAGCCGCGCGCTCGGCGCTGGGCTTGAATCAGGCGCCGCCCCTGCGTCTGGTGACACGTCGTGGCCTGGATGGATTGCCCACTGAATTGCCGGTGATTTCGATCCCGCCCACCCTCATCTATGCCGGATTGCGCAAGCAGACTGAAGTCGAAGTGGGGGATCTCCCGGTACTGATGGTGCTGGGCGTGGGGCCGGATCAGGCGGGAGGACTGATCGGCGCCGACATCATCGCCGGGCAAAGGCTGTTGATCGATTACCAGGGCAAGCAGCTTTGGGTAGGCCAGTCGGACGGCTCTTGACCTCTTGCTGACCCCTCAAGACGTTCAACTCCGTATTCTGCCTTTCTTGATCAACGAGAAAGGATTGCCGATGCGCCAATGGTTTGCTGCACTGATGTTGTTGTCCGCAGGATCCGTTTCTGCCGAAGAAAACGTGATGCTGGTGCTCGATGCATCGGGGTCGATGTGGGGTCAGATCGATGGCAAGGCCAAGATCGAGATCGCACGCGAGGCGGTGGATCAGCTAGCCGTCAACTGGAAGCCCGAGAATCGGCTGGGACTGGTGGCCTACGGCCATCGCCGCAAGGGCGACTGCACCGATATCGAAACCCTGTTTGCGCCACAACCGCTGGATGCTGCGGCTCTGCGCGATCAGGTGCGGACATTGAACCCCAAGGGGATGACGCCGCTTTCGGCGGCGGTGATTCAGGCAGCCGAGGTGCTCAAGTCCTCGGAGCAGAAGGCGACCGTGATCCTGATTTCCGATGGCGAAGAGACCTGCAATCTGGACCCCTGCGCCGTCGGCAAGGAGCTGGAGAAGAATGGCGTCGACTTCACCGCCCACGTCATCGGCTTTGATGTCTCGAATCCGGCCCATCAGGCGCAATTGCGCTGTCTGGCGGAGAACACCGGTGGCCAGTACTTCAATGCGCGCGATGCCAAAGGTTTGTCCGGATCCCTGACCGCCGCGGTAGCGGTCAGCACCGAGGCCAGGCTGCCGGCAGCCACGGCCAGCATCAGCGCGCCGGATAAGGCGCCTATCGTCACCAGCATTCGTGTGTCTTTCGAGGGGCCGGGTGACGACGGCGATTTCATCGGCATCTATCCGACTGCCCCGAGCGATGCTGGCGAACTTGGCTATGTCTGGATCAAGGACGCCGATCGGGACGGCAGCACAGAGCTGGCGATGCCAGCCGAGCCCGGACGTTACGAATTGCGTTATTTCAGTCCTCTGCGCGAGCCGAACGTGCTGGCCCGTCGCACCATCGAGGTGACGCCCAGCGCGGTGTCGATCAGCGGACCTGCGCAAGCGGTGGCAGCCAGCACCATCGAGATTCAGGCCAGCGGCCCGGTCAGCGGTTCGCACTGGATCGGTTTCGCCCCCTCGGGAAGTGGCAACGGTGCCTATCTGGATTATTTGCGGCCGCAGGCCGGTGAATCCCGCTACAGCTTGCGTACCCCGGTAGAGGCCGGTAACTACGAGCTGCGCTATGTGCTCAATGAGAGCGAGTCGGTGGCGGCGCGACAGACCATCAAGATTCTGCCGGCAGAGGCGACGATCGAAGCGCCGGCGCAGGTCAAGGCGGGTGAGATGGTGACGATCCGCGCCCGTGGCCCGGTCGCCCAGGGCAACTGGATCGGCTTTGCGCCCGCCGGCAGTGAGCCCGGTGCCTATCTGGGCTATGACGACATCCGTGGCGAAGATGAAAGCTACGAGATTCGGGCACCAGAAGAAGCCGGCGACTATGAGCTGCGTTTCATGGTCTACAGCAGTGACAGGGTCCTCGCATCACGGCCGATCAAGGTCCTTCCCTGAAGGCCATCGGCGCACCTGGCATTCGTCAGGTGCGCTCCCGCTACAGCGCTGCTTCGGTGTCCTGATCGACCTCGTCCATCAGGTCCCGAGCGCTGTCATAGAACGCCTCGCTGCTGCTTCCTTCGCTCAGAGCCGCGAACGGCGGCTTCAGCGAACCACCGATGCTGGGTTCGCTCTGGAAGCGGTCATCGCCGGCACCCGGCAGCAGCGACAGCGTCAGGAACGCCAGGCCCACCAAGCTAGTCGGCAGCAGCAGTGAGCGCGACTTCCCGCGTGAAATCAGGCGCAGATGACCGAACAGCAGCGCCGTGACCAGCAGCGCGCCAGAGATGCTGCCAAAGGCTGGCAGCCAATCATCCAGAGATGTGGCGTAGATGGCATAGCTGCCCACGACTTCCATCAGGTTGGCCACCACGACAGCGGCGCCGCCCAGCGCCAGATGGCCGAAATACTGGAAGCGATGCGCCACCACGCGATTGACCAGACTCCAGGCCAGCGCCCACAAGGCCAGTACGATCAGTCCCGGAGCGACGTTGCTGGCGATGGCACCGAGGCGCAGGGTCTGGGCGCTGCCCAGGATACTGTCGGTGGCCATCGCCAGCGCGCAGCCCACGGTGGCGGTCAGGCCCCAGCCCCAGCGATCCAGACCCAGCCAGCGCGATCCGGCCAGCGGATCGGGTATCGTGGCCGGCAGTTGCTCGTCAATGCCACGGAAGCGCAGATGGGTGTGACCCAGGCGCAACTCCCGATGCTGGCCGAGTTCGATCCGCGACTGCCGTTGGGCCTGGGTACCGACGAAGCTGCCGTTGACGCTGTCCAGGTCAATCAGCTCCAGCGTGTCCGTGGCGCGGATCTCGGCGTGATGCGCGCAGGCATAGACATCGTCCAGGACCAGATCATTGTCCAGCGCCCGCCCTATGCGGAAAGGCAGCTGCTGCACCCGCACCCGTTCGCGCACGTGCCCGGCGCGATCAACGATCTCCACCACACCGAGTGTACTCATGGCTGCACCTGCACGATGCTCTCGGCAAAGCGTCGGGCAAAAGCCAATCCATGCTCGCGATCGACCCCGGTGAGGATCAGCGTCGACTGCAGCGCCTGTTCGGCATGATCCAGGGTCACCTGTCGCTGCACCAGGTCGTACAGTCCGCTGAACTCACGGTAGCGGCGCACGCATAGCACCAGCTTGCTCTTCAGCTCGCCGTGACGGAAGAAATCCTGATGGCAGGAGAAATCGGTGGAACTGGTCTTGTCGCCGCCCAGATCACCGTAGAAGCTGCGAAAGGCTCGCTCCAATTGCGCCCAGAAACGCAGCACGCCCACCTTTTGGGCGCTGCGCAGCTGATGCTCGAAGCGAATCGCGCCGGTCGACAGATTGCCTTCCAGGAAGATGTCGTCCTCGCTCTGGCAGCTGAGCTCGGTGTAGTCGAGCAGGCGTTCGGGGTTCTGGTCGGTCTGGCTCCAGCAACTGATGTGCCGCGCCAGCGACGACGGAACACGGTAGCTGCCAAGGGTGGTCGATTCCAGCGGAGTGGCCATGAGCGCGTCCAGATATTGGCTCTGATTCGCCCGCAGCTGAGCGCCGATCCGCTCCATCAATTCGCCCTGGGTGCTGGCTTCGTCCCTCGAGAGCAGGTCGATCACGTGCCGCGAGGGCACCAGAAAGCTGACCTGATCGCCGGCCGTGGCCACATTGACGCCAATGACGTTGCCGAAACGGTCGATGGCCGGACCGCCGCTCATGCCGGGATTGATCGACGCAGTAAGATGGATGCGCTCGTACAGGGATTTTTCGAGCAATCCGTTGTAGGTGCCCTCGACGATGGTCAGGCCCAGATCGTAGGGGAAACCGAGCGAATACAGACGTTCGCCCATCTTCGGCAGATTGCTCTCGACGGCTAGAAAATCGCGCCCCTGCAATTGCTCGGACTGCAGCAAGGCGAGGTCGTGGACCACATCGACATCAAGCAGGCGCAATTCGCCGCTGCCGCCCTCGCTGTCATGCCATTCGGCCCGGTATTGGCCAGGATGGTGCACGAAGTCGGCGACCACATGGAAATTGCTGATCAGGCGGCCATCGTCGCTGACCAGAAAGCCGCTGCCGATGGAACGCTTGGCGCCGCCCTGGGCATCGATGATGCGCACCTGGATCACGCTGGTCTTGTGTCGGGAAAACACCTCTTCGGTGGTCCAGTCTTCGGCGTGCAGGGCCGATGTCAGCAGCAACAGGGCAGCCAGGATGCGGATCAGATACATGTGCGGACGGGGATTCCCTGACGGCGGGTGAGCGACCAGCAAGCGTGATCGTTGTGGCGCAGAGTATGCCAGAGCGACCTCGTCACTCTCTTCAAGCATGGGCGCAAGATCAGGCGCGCCGGTCCGCCGTCTCAATGTTCGCCGGAGGCCAACGGGCGACTGCACACAATCCGGCACCGATCGTTGCAGGTCGCCCAATTGCGCGGCGCGCGCTAAAGTCGCATCGTGCACCAGAGCTATTCCATCCTGGCCCCCGGGGACCTCATGTCAGGCAGTGGCCACATTGCGCCAGCCCACGTGAAGCGCGCGATTGCGCTTGTACCCGGTGTCTGGGTATGCCTGCTGCTGATGCTGCTGCTCGCCAGCGCCGCGGTGATGGCCGAAGACTGGGTCGGCCAGCCCAGCATGAGCCGCTACACGCCAGCGGACACCGATGCCAATCCCTTCAGCTTTTCGGTGCTGCCCCTGAAAAGCGGCGAGGTATTCGTCGGCAATGGCGATGGTGTGCTGCGCTACTTCGGCAAGCGTTGGCAGCTCATCAAGCTTCCAGGATCAGGTGCCGCGCGCTCCCTCGCGCTGGGTCGTGATGGCCGCATCTACGTGGGTGGCTACCAGCATTTTGGCGTGCTTGAACGCAAACCCGACGGCCGCTATCGCTTCGATAGTCTCGATCGCTTGTTCGTGCCGGAGGCGGCGGGCGCCCCCCTGGGGGAAGTCTGGGACACGCTGGCCACGGATGATGGCGTCTGGTTCACCACCAACCTGCAGCTCTTCTTTGCCGGCTACCAGGGCGAACGGCTCACGATTGACCTCCCCGGACGGCTGCAGACCTCTTTCGCCATTGACGGATCGCTGGTGGTGGCCTTGAGCGACCATCAGGTCTATCGCGTTCGCGACGGCCAATTGATGCCCTGGTTCAAGGCGGCTGCCGGCCTGCGAGGACTGGTAGCTGCCGGAGCCGACGAGTTTCTGCTGCTTGACAGCGATGGCCTGATGTTTCGGGTGAAGGGGGGCGCATTGCGGCCTCAAGCTACTGCCGCCGACACCCAACTGCGCAGCGGGACACCTTACGTGATGCTGGAGCTTCCCAGTGGCGGCTATGCCATTGGTCTGCTCAGCGGCGAGATTCTGCGGCTGAGCGCGGACCTCAGCCGGTTCACGACCTGGCGCACGGGTTCGGCCCCGGTGATCGCTCTGGCCGTCGATCGAGAGAATCATCTGTGGGCCGCCACGGAGGCGGACATCGTCCGCTTGTCGCTCTCCGATGCCTGGTCGCTGCTCGATCGCAGCAACGGCCTGCGCGGACCGGTCAGTCATGCGGCGATCTATCAGGATCGGTTGTACGTCTCCACGTCGGTCGGACTGTACGGCGCCTGCCGCGATGCCGGGGGCGGCCTGAATTTCGACGTGCTGGCGCTCAATTCCAAGGAGGTCAATGATCTGGCGGTCACGCCAGCAGGACTGCTGATCGCTGCGCGGGACGGCATCTACCTGTGGCGAAATCAGCGCCTGAGCACGCTGGACGAAGACGTCCTCGGTTGGCGCTTGTTCCCTTCCAACGTGGTGGAGGGCAGGATCTACGCGGTCGAGGACACCGGATTGATCGTACTCGACAGAGCCGGGGACAGCCTCGAGGTCACTCAGCGTTTTTCCGATCCGTCCTTCCGCTTCGACGAGATCTCGGAGGCCGCCGACGGCAGCTTGTGGGTCGATCGTTTCCTGGCGAGTCCGATGCACTTCGCCATGAGCAGCAGCGAGCACCATCTTCAGGACCCCGAGCCGATCACGCTGGCGCCGGGCAGCGATCCTGAAGACAGTGCTGCGGTGATGAATCTGGATGGCACGCCGCTGATCTCCACCGACCGGGTTCTCTATCAGTGGGACGGCTCGCAGTTTACGGCCACGGCTTCCCACCCCCTGATCAGCATCGATCTGGCACCAAGTTCCGAGTTGCGCCTGCGCCATTGTGCCGATGGCAGCGTCTACGCCTTCACTGGCCGTCGCCTAGCACGTCGCGACGCCAATCCTGCGCACGCCTTCGAGGAACTCCATCCCATGGCCGGCGGCACCCGCGGCATCGTCGACGTGCAGTGCGCCGGATCCGACCGTCTGGTCTGGATCGGCACCTGGAACGGCATGGTCCGTTTCGACCCGAGCGTCGCGCGCACGGAGATCGAGCAGGAGCCGCCGCGCATCGAGAGCGTGCGCAGCGATGTCGTTGAGGGCGGCGTGCATTGGCATCCGATCCAGGCGGGCGAGGACCTCAGGCTCAAGCGTTTCCGCCAGATTCGCTTCGAGTACGCCAGTCCGGCGCTGTCGGCGAGCCCGCGTTACCAGTCGCGCCTGCTGGGTTATGACCGCGACTGGACCGATAGCGACAGCGAGGGCGTGCGCGAATTCAGCACCTTGCCGCCTGGCCGCTATCGTTTCGAGGCGAGAACCATCGATGCTGGCCTTGCCGGCCCGCCGCTGAGCTATGAGTTCACGGTGCTGCCCGATTGGTACCAGACATGGTCTGCCAGATTGGTGGCCGTCATCGGAATGTTCGCGGTCTTTGCCTTTTTGCTCCGCTGGCGCTCAGGGCGACTGGAGCGTCGCAATCAGGAACTGGAAGCCTTGGTTTCCGAGCGCACCGAAGCGCTGAACCAGCGCAGTATGCAGCTGGAAGCGGCCAACAAGCGCCTGTCGGAACTCGCGGACCTGGATGGCCTGACCGGAGTGGCCAATCGCCGCAAACTGGAATTCGAGCTGGAGGAAGCCTGGGCTGCCGCGCGTGCTGCCGATGCCCATCTCTCGCTCTTGCTCATCGATGTCGATCACTTCAAGCAGTTCAACGACACCTTCGGCCACGCGCTCGGCGACGAGCGCCTGAAAGCCATCGCCGGGCGCCTCTCAGGCTGGGTCGGACCGGGCGAACTGCTGGCGCGCTATGGCGGCGAGGAATTCGTGTTGCTGATGCCAGGATCCTCGATAGACGTTGCCCTGGAGCGAGCCGATGCCATTCGCCGCGATGCCCGTCAGACCGGCCAGGATGGCGCCCGCAGCAGCATCTCCATCGGCATCGCCGAGCGCATCCGTCACAAACCCGCGGATCAGGCGCAGCTGTTCGAATATGCGGACCTGGCCCTGTATCGGGCCAAGAACGCGGGGCGCGATCGGGTGGAGGTCTATACGGAGTAAGGCGAGGGCACGCAAGAGCAGGTTCCGGCGAGCTCTTGATTCTTCGTGCCCTCCTGCCCTCGTGCTCCTACTACTTGCCCTTCAGCCGCAGCTGCCGGTCCAGCCAGTCGGCCATCGAATTGAACACATGCTTGCGCACCGCGGCGCTCTGGTTGATGCCGTGCTTGCCGCCGGGGTAGGTCATCAGATCGAACCGGGTGCCGCGCTGCTGCAGCTCTGCCATCAGCTGGGTGGAATGGGTGAACAGCACGTTGTCGTCGGCCATGCCGTGAATCAGGTATAGCGGACTTTTCAGACCCGCCAGATGCGGGAACAGCGAGCTGGCGTCGTAGGCTGCCTTGAAGCGCCCGGGATCATCCATGTAGCGCTCGGTGTAATGGGTGTCATACAGGCGCCAGTCGGTGACCGGCGCCACGGCCACGCCGGCGGCGACCGGTCCTGAGTGCTTGGCCAGCATCATCAGCGTCATGTAGCCGCCGTAGCTCCAGCCGAAATAGCCGATATGGGCCGCGTCGACAAAGGGCTGTTCCGCCAGCCAGCGCACACCGACCATCTGATCGGCCACTTCCGGGCCACCCATGCGCCGGAAGATGGGGGATTCGAACTTCACGCCACGCCGGGCGCTGCCGCGATTGTCGAGCGTGAACACGATATAGCCGCGCTGCGCCATCACCTGATCGAACAGACCCCAGCGGCTATCCCAACTGCGTTGCACGTACTGCACATGCGGACCGCCGTAGACCCGGATCAACACCGGGTAGCGCTTGCTTTCGTCGAAGCCGAGCGGCTTGATCATGCGGTAGTAGAGAGTCTGGCCATCCTCGGCCTTGAGGCTGCCGAATTCCGGCGCCAGGTGCGATTTCAGATAGGGGTGGTAGGGGTGCCCCTCCTCGACCTTGTTGGCTTCGAGTACCGCCAGTTCCTTGCCGCCGGCCTCATGCAGCCGCACCTGCGGTGGCGTGTTTTCGTTGGAATAGGTATCCACGAATACCTTGCCGTCGTCGCTGAACACCGCTTCGTGCCAGCCGTTGTAGAGCGTGACCCGGGTGGGTGATCCGGGTGTGGTGGTGTCCAGCGAGTTGAAATACACGTGTTTCTCGCGCGGATCATCGGCATTGCCGCTGAAATAGACTCTGCGCAGTTTCTGATCGACCGCCAGCAGATCTTCCACCACCCAGGGACCACTGCTCAGCGGCCGGATCAGGCTGCCGTCGATGGCCCGCAGCTCCAGATGCTGATAGCCGCTGAGCTCGCTGCTCCAGACAAAGCTCTGGCCGTCATCCAGCACCTTCAAGTTGTTGTGCAGATTGACCCAGGTCTCGCTGGCCTCGGTGTGGATGACGGCGCCCACGCCAGATTCGGCTTGCGCCAACATCAGATCCAGCGTCCGCTGATCGCGACTCTGGCGCTGCAGCAGCAGTGATTTGCCGTCAGGCAGCCAGTTCACTCGCGCCAGATAGATGTCGCGGTTGTCGCCGAGATCGATTTCGACCGCTTCCTCGCTGGCGAGTGGGCGCACGTACAGGCGCACTTCGGCGTTGGCCTTGCCGGCGGCGGGGTAGCGCTGTTCGATGACTTCAGTGCGGTCGGCATAGATCTCGAAACGCTTCTCCACCGCCACCGGGGCTTCATCAACCCGGGCGTAGGCGATGGCGCTGTCATCCGGCGCCCACCAATAGCCGCTGTAGCGCCCCATTTCCTCCTGGGCCACGAACTCGGCCATGCCGTAGCTGACCGTGCCGGAGCCGGCCGGGCTGACCCGGGTTTCGGTGCCGCTGTCGATCTCGATGGCATACAGGGTGGCATCACGCACAAAGCTGACGTAGCGCCCCTTGGGCGAGAACTTGGGGTCGGTGGCGAAGCCATCGGCGGCCTGGGTCAGGGTCTTGACCGCATCCTGCTTCGCATCGATCCGATAGACGTACAGCGAACCGGCGATGGGGAACAACAACTGTTTGCCATCGGCGGACCACTGGTATTCAACGATGCCCGAGGTGCCGGCGATGCGCATGCGCTCGCGGCGAGCCTTTTCGGCGTCCGACAGCTGCTCGGCGCCACCGCCAGTCAGACTGGCCGAATCCACCAGCAGGCGCGTCTGCTTGCTGGGGACATGGTATTCCCAGAGGTCGAAGACGGTCTGGTCCTCACTCTTTCCGCGCAGGAAGGTGACGCGTTTGCCGTCCGGGGACAGCTTCAACATCCGTGGAGACGGTCCCGACAAGGCAGGGTCCTCGAACAATCGATCGATGGTCAGGGTTTCGGCAGCAATCACGGGCAGGGCACCGAGGGCTAGCAACAGGAGAAGAAGGCTACGCACGGCGGGTGGCTCCGGCGGTGGGGGCTCGATTGTATAGGGCATCGCAGCGCGGGCGCTCGCATTGATCGGCAGCACACGGAGTAGACTCGGGTTTTGCCTGCCCGGAGTTCCAGCATGAAGCGCATGGCCCTGTTGTTTCCAGTGATGGTGCTGCTCGCCGCCTGTGGTTCCGATGCACCGCCGCCGCCCGCCGAGCCGCAGGAGCCGGTCAAGACCGTGCTCGACGACCAGCTCAAGACCATCGACAAGGCCAAGGGCGTCGAGGACATCGGCATGGACCACAAGCGTCAGATCGACGAGCAACTGGACAATGCCGATTGACGATCGGCGCCAGCGCTGGCGCCTCTGGCCAGCACTCGCCCTGATCCTGTTGCTGTCTGGTGTCGCGCCGCTGGCGGCGCGTACTCTGGAGCGCGGCAATGGCCCCGAACCCGACACGCTGGATCCGCAGCGCGCCCAGGGGCTGTCGGCGCAGCAAATCCTGCGCGATCTGTTCGAAGGGCTGATGCGCGACGACGCCACGGGCGAGTTGGTGCCCGGTGCGGCCGAGTCCTTCGAGATCAGCGCCGACGGACTGCGCTATCGCTTCCGTTTGCGGGCCGATGGGCGCTATGCCGATGGTAGTGCGGTCACAGCCGCCGACTTTGTCTACGCCCTCAACCGAGCACTGGATCCGGCCACTGCCGCGCCCTCGGCAGCGATGCTGCTGCCCATCGTCGGTGCCGAAGACAAGTTGCGCGGCAAGGCGGTGGAGCTCGGCGTGCAGGCGCTCGACCCACAGAATCTGGAAATCCGTCTGGCCACGCCGCGCAGCGACTTTCTGCGGCGGTTGGCGCTGCCGATTGCCATGCCGGTGCAGCGCGGTGCCATCGACGAATACGGCGGCGGGTTCACCCGTCCCGGGCGCCTGGTCGGCAATGGCGCCTATCTGCTGGATGCCTGGACCCCGCAATCGACCATCGAGCTGGCCGCCAATCCCCACTATCGCCGCGCCTCGGCGGTGGCGATAGCCAGCGTGCGCTATCACGTGACCGAAGATGCGGCCCAGGAATTCAAGCGCTTCCAGGCTGGCGAGCTGGATCTGACCGAGACCCTGCCACCGGGTCAGCTGCAGCGGCTGCGCGAGCACTATGCCGACCGCCTGCTGATTGCGCCGGCCTACGCCACCTTCTATCTGGGCTACAACCTGCGCGCACCCAAACTGGGACAGCACCACGACTTGCGCGAAGCGCTGTCACTGGCGATAGATCGCGACGTCCTGGTGCGCTACATCACCGGCAACGG
Organism: Rhodanobacteraceae bacterium; assembly: GCA_024234055.1. Classification (NCBI taxonomy): domain Bacteria; kingdom Pseudomonadati; phylum Pseudomonadota; class Gammaproteobacteria; order Lysobacterales; family Rhodanobacteraceae; species Rhodanobacteraceae bacterium. The sequence continues at coordinate 169,954 of JACKOW010000005.1, read as the reverse complement.
CGAGGTTCCCGCCTACGGACTGATTCCCGCCGCTGCCGACCCGGCGGTGGTCTACGCCGGTGCCGATCTCGCGCCAGCGGCCCGCTTGCAGCGGGCACAACAGCTGTATGCGCAGGCCGGGTATTCCAGCACTGAGCCGCTGGAGATCGAGCTCCGCTACAACACCAGTCTGGCCAACCGTCGACTGGGATTGGCGGTGGCGGCGATGTGGCGCGAAGCGCTGGGCGTGCGCACGCGGCTGCGCAACGAGGAGTGGAAGGTCTTTGTGCAGACCCGCAGGGCCGCCGTGCTGACCCAGGTGTTCCGCGGCGGATGGTTTGCCGACTACGCCGATCCGCTGAATTTCCTGGAGCCGTTCAGCAGTGGCAATGCCCTGAACTACAGCGGCTACAGCGATCCCTTGTTTGATGCCGACCTCGCCCGCGCCGCCGCCACCACCGGTCCCGAGCGCGAGCAGGCGCTGCGGGCGGCCGAGCAGCGGCTGCTCGATGCCCACGCCTTGATTCCGCTCTATCACTACAGCGCCAAGCATCTGCTCAGCCCTGATCTGTGCGGCTATCGCTCGCATCCGCTCGATCATCATCCCAGCGAGTTCCTGCGCTGGTGCGAGGCGGCGCCGTGAGACTTCTGGGTTCCCTGTTGCTGCGCCTGGCCACCACCGCCCTGACGCTGCTGGCGCTGCTGGTCCTGTGCCTGGCGCTGCTGCGGGCCGTGCCGGGCGGGCCCTTTGATCAGGAGAAGCTGGCACCGCCCGAGGTCCAGGCGGCGCTGGCCGCGCGCTATCGTCTGGATCAGCCTTTCTGGGTACAGGTCAGCGACTATCTGGGCCATGCGCTGCGCGGTGATCTCGGGCCCTCTTTCCAGTACAGCGACTACAGCGTGCAGGAGCTGATTGCGGGAGCGGCGCCGATCACGCTGACGCTCGGTGGTCTCGCGGCCCTGCTCGCCATCGCTTTGGCGGTGCCGGTCGCCTGCGGTCTGGCGTTGCGACCTGCCGGCCTGCGCGTGGCGTCCTGGGCCTCGCTGCTGGCGCTGGCGGTGCCGAAGTTCGTGCTGGCACCGCTGCTGGTGCTGCTGTTTGCACTGCAACTCGGTTGGCTGCCGGCGGCGGGATTTGGCTGGGATCAGCCACGCACCTGGGTGTTGCCGGTGCTGAGTCTGGCACTACCCCAATTTGCCGTGTTGTTGCGCGCCCTCGCCGAAAATCTGCGGGCGGCGCTGGACAGCCCGCCGGTGATCGCCGCCCAGGCGCGGGGCTACCCGCCATCGCGGGTGATCTGGCGGCATGCCCTGCCACTGGCCCTGCTGCAGACGCTGGGGTTTCTGGGGCCGGTGCTGATTGCCCTGCTGACCGGCTCGGCCATCATTGAAATGGTCTACTCCATCCCGGGTCTGGGCCGCTATCTCGTTGCTGCCGCGCTCAATCGCGACTACACCTTGCTGATCGGATCGGTGCTCACCGTCGCCGTCATCGTGGCTCTGGTGAATCTGCTGATCGACGCGCTGCAGTGGCTGCTGGACCCGCGGCTGCGGACTTGAGGTCCCGACCTGCCCGCACGCTCAATAAGCAGTTTGTCCGCAAAGGACGCCAAGGACGCAAAGGAAAGAGACATCCACCAGATGCGGGTGTAGCAGCGGAGGGTGTTTTCGGCTAATTGTGATTTCTTCGCTCTACTTGGCGTTTTTTGCGTCCTTTGCGGACAAGTCTTTTGATTCATTCGTCGAATTTGCGTTCATCCTGGCGCAATCATTCCTCGATGACATTCACCGAGCGCGCGGCTTCCGGGTCCACCGCCATGCGGCTGGCCATGGTGACCGCCATGGTGCGGTTGTGGGCGCCGAGCTTGCGCAGGATGGCGGTGACATGGGCCTTGATGGTGGCTTCGGTCACGTCGAGATCGTAGGCGATCTGCTTGTTGAGCTTGCCCTCACAGAGCATGGTCAACACCCGGAACTGCTGTGGCGTGAGTTCGGCCAGGCGTTTGGACAGCTCGCGCTCGGCGTCATCGAGTCGCACCGCGCCATGGGCGAAGGGATCGAAGGTCTCTCCATCGATCACCGTGTTGAGCGCCCGTTGAATCAGGTCGGCGTCAGCCGATTTGGGGATGAAACCCGAAGCGCCGTGTGCCAGTGCCCGGCGGATCACCATCGGTTCCTCGCGGGCCGAGACCACGATCACCGGCAGTGCCGGACGGGTGGCGCGGATATGCGCCAGCGCCGAGAAGCCGTGCGCACCGGGCATGGTCAGATCCAGCAGCAACAGATCGGCATCCGGATGCGCATCGATCAGGGCCAGCAGTTCTGCAACGTTCTCGGCTTCGGCAATCGTCGCCGCCGGCTGCGCCCGTTCCACCGAGCGGCGCATGGCCTCGCGAAAGAGCGGATGGTCGTCTGCGATCAGGATGGTGGACATGGCAGCCAGAAAATGAGGAGGCGAGGCCAATTCCATCATGTTTTGTACTTCAGTGCTTGGTACGGGGGACAGCCGGCCCTCTGTGGCAGCGGACTTCGGCCGCGACCTGGGCTGCGGTGTTTCGCAAACCGTCATCGCGGACGAAGTCTGCTCTCACCAAACATTCGCTAACTCATTGATTCATGGGTTTGAAATGAAAGGGGTAGGGGGCAGGGGTCCAAGCTCGACGCATGATCTGACGGTGCCGCGACGTGGGTCCCCTGCCCCCCGCCCCCTGCCCCCTGTTTGATGCGCGAACAAGCGCATCAAACAGGGGCGACTGGGACTCTCACAGCGAGAAGCAACCAGACAAGTCTCGACCCACCAGAGCTCGCACCGTGCGAGCCTTTCCCGTGCCCCGTGCCCCGTGCCCCGTGCCCCGTGCCCCGTGCCGCGTGCCAGCTACCGCACCAGCCGCTCTGCCACCAGGTTTGCCACCACGCCCGGATCGGCCAGCGTGGAGATGTCGCCGAGCTGCTCGTGTTCGTTGGCGGCGATCTTGCGCAGGATGCGGCGCATGATCTTGCCTGAGCGGGTTTTCGGCAGGCCGGGGGCCCACTGGATGTAGTCGGGTGTGGCAATCGGGCTGATTTCCTTGCGCACATGCTCGCGCAGTTCCTTGCGCAGTGCCTCGGTAGGCTCCACCCCGGTCTTCAGCGTGACGTAGACATAGATGCCCTGACCCTTGATGTCGTGGGCGCAGCCGACGACGGCGGCCTCGGCCACGGCCGGGTGCGAGACCAGCGCGCTTTCGATCTCGGCCGTGCCCAGACGGTGGCCGGCCACATTCAGCACGTCATCGACACGGCCGGTGATCCAGTAATAGCCGTCCTCGTCGCGTCGGGCGCCGTCGCCGGTGAAATAGGTGCCCGGGAAGGTTGTGAAATAGGTTTCGATGAAGCGCTTGTGGTCGCCATAGACCGTGCGCATCTGTCCCGGCCAGCTGTCCAGCAGCACCAGATTGCCCTCGACTGCCCCTTCGAGCTGGTGACCCTCGGCATCGACGATGGCTGGGCGTACGCCGAAGAAGGGCAGCGTGGCCGATCCCGGCTTCTGGGCGACGGCACCGGGCAAGGGCGTGATCAACATGCCGCCGGTTTCGGTCTGCCACCAGGTGTCGACGATTGGACAGCGGCCGTCGCCGACCACCCGGTGATACCACTCCCAGGCCTCCGGATTGATCGGCTCACCGACGGTTCCCAGCAGGCGCAGCGACGCGCGCGAACAGCGCTTCACCGGTTCCTCGCCCTCACGCATCAGTGCGCGGATGGCGGTCGGCGCGGTGTAGATGATGGTGATCTGGTGCTTGTCGACCACCTCCCAGAAACGCGAGACATTCGGGTAGTTGGGGATGCCCTCGAACATCACCGAGGTGGCGCCGTTGGCCAGTGGTCCATAGACCACGTAGCTGTGTCCAGTGACCCAGCCGACGTCGGCCGTACACCAGTAGACATCGTCCTCGCGCAGATCGAACACGGCCTCGTGCGTAAAGCTCACCCATACCAGATAGCCACCCGTGGTGTGGAGCACACCCTTGGGTTTGCCGGTGGAACCGGAGGTATAGAGGATGAACAAGGGATCCTCCGCGTTCATGCGCTCCGGCTCGCAGGTCTCCGGCTCGTCGGCAACGATGTCGTGGTACCAGAGATCGCGGCCGTCCACCCAATCGACCGGGCGCCCGGTGCGTTTGACCACGATCACCTTCTGCACGGTAGCCGTGGCCGGATTCTTCAGCGCTTCATCGACATTGGTCTTCAGCGGCACGATGCGACCGCCGCGCAGGCTCTCGTCGGAGGTGATCACCACGGTGGACTGGCAATCGTCGATGCGGCTGACCAGCGCATCGGGTGAGAAGCCACCGAAGACGATGGAGTGCACCGCACCGATGCGGGTGCAGGCCAGCATCGCCACCGCGGCTTCCGGAATCATCGGCAGATAGATGGTGATGCGATCGCCCTTCTTGACGCCCAAGCGGCGCAGGGCATTGGCCATCTTGCACACCCGCGCATGCAGTTCGCGATAGCTGAGTCGCAGGCTTTCCTCCGGATTGTCGCCCTCCCACAGGATGGCCGTCTTGTCGCCACGACTGGCCAGATGCCGGTCCAGACAGTTCACCGACACGTTCAGCTCGCCGTTCTCATACCAGCGGATGCGGAAATCCTCGGTCCGGTAGCTCACATCCTTGATCTGGGTGGGGAAGGTGTACCAGTCGAGTCGTCTGGCAGCTTCACGCCAGTAACTTTCCGGGTCGGCAATCGACGCCTCATATTGCGTGCGATAGCTCTCGGCGGTGAAACGCGCCTTGGCGGCGAATGCTTCAGGAACCGGATACAGAGTGGCCATGTTGTCCTCCCGAACAGTGTGATTGACGCTTGGAGCAAGCTTAGCCGAGCACGCTGCCGCCCGGGTCCGACTTTGGTCGCGGACTAGACCAAAGTAGGCGTCTCGCTGTGCCCCACGCGGCCGCCGGCGCGAAATCGTGCGACGCGAGAACCAATCACCACGCGCGCCGGAGCCGCGCTACGTTCGGGGTAGGCCGGGTCCTCGCGTCCGTGTGCTGTGGCTGGGCGAGAGCGCTGATACGCGAGGCGCCCGGCAGTGCCCCTCGCGGCCGCCGGCGCGAAATCATTCGTGGCGAAAACCGATCGCCACGCGCGCCGGAGCCGCGCTACCTCCGGGGTAGGCCGGGTCCTCGCGTCCGTGTGCTGTGGCTGGGCGAGAGCGCTGATACGCGAGGCGCCCGGCTGGGGCCTACTCGGAGCCCGTATCGTCGCGGATGGTCTTCGGCTGCTCCCCGGCACCCCATCCCTCAAGGTACTGCCCTCGTTTGAGGAAGGCACCGAGCGATGACCACCGATATTTCGCCGGGTCACCTACCACTCGGTGCTTGCACGGATTGAAGTGGATGTAATCCAAGTGGGCTTGCAGGTCCTGATCGTCACGGATGATGTGATCGTAGAAGCGCGGCTGCCAGATCGACGTCTGCTTGATTCGGAGCAATAGTCGTTGTTTCAGGCGACCGACGGCAGTCGACAGGCTGGGTACGCAGGCGCCGAGCAACAAATGCACGTGGTTGTCGAGAATCACCCACGCATACAGTTTGAAGTCGCCTTCCGAGCGCAATTCACGCAAGGTCGAAAGCACAGCCTGTTTGCGACGTTCGGCGGCCAGATGTGGCTCCCGATTCCGACAAACCAGAGTCACGAACACAGGAGCGCCCAGAGGGTCATAGCGGCGGACATTGCGCATTGCCGTAGATTATCGCAGTCGGTCATTCCCACGCGGCCGCCGGCGCGAAATCGTTCGTGGCGAAAACCGATCGCCGCGCGCGCCGGAGCCGCGCTACGTTCGGGGCGGTGCCCCTCGCGGCCGCCGGCGCGAAATCGTTCGTGGCGAAAACCGATCGCCCCGCGCGCCGGAGCCGCGCTACCTTCGGGGTGGTGCCCCTCGCGGCCGCCGGCGCGAAATCGTTCGTGGCGAAACCAAACACCACGCGCGCCGGAGCCGCGCTACCTCCGGGGTAGGCCGGGCCCTCTCACGCCACCCTGATCTCTCTCAACGCCTGATCATGCGGCGGGAAATTCAGGGCGCAGCGCTGCACGAAATCGCGGATGCGGGCCATGTCATAGCGGGCGGCCTTTGCGCTGGGCGGGATCAGCCGTTGCGGAGGTGGGTATTGACCATAGCCGCCAAGCAGGCAATGCCAGCTGGCTGCGGCGTAATAGCGCTCGATGCCTTGCCGCTGCAGTTCCGGAACCAGATCCTGGCCGTCGTGCCAGACCTGCAGAACCTGCTTGAGCGAATCGGAGAGCGCCGTATTGGCGGCGTTGTCGCGCCAATAGGCGGTGTCGTTGCGTGAATTCACCTTGTAGTGGCAAACGATGTAGTCGCGGATACCCTCGAATCGCGCATTGACGGCCGCGTTGAAGGCGTCCTGATGCTGATGGCTGAAACCCCCGGCCGTGTAGGCCTCGATGAAGTTCTCGACCGTTTCCTGTACCAGGTGCAGCGCAGTGGCTTCGAGCGGCTCGATGAAGCCTTGCGACAGGCCCACCGCCAGGCAGTTGCGCGCCCAGTGCTGCGCTACCCGACCGACCTTCATGCCCAAGTGTCGCAGCGGCGGGCCGTCCTCGGGCAGTCCGAGGTGCTGCCGCAACTCGTTCTCGGCGGCGATCTTCGACAGATAGCGCGAGCTGTAGACATAACCGTTGCCGACCCGGTTGGTCAGGGGAATGCGCCAGGCCCAGCCGGCGCTGAGCGCCGTGGCAGTGGTTTGCGGGGCGATTCCATCGGCGTCCACGGGTGTGGGCGCCACGACCGCCGAATCGTTGTAGAGGTTGTCGCTGAAGGCACGGAAGGGCACGCCGAGGCTGCCCTGCAGCAATAGCGAACGAAACCCGGTGCTGTCGACGAAGAAATCGCCCTCGATCCGGCGCCCATCGTCAGTGTGCAGCGCCAGGATGTCGCCGCTCTCGGCCTGTTCAACCCGCGCGACCGTGCCCTCGACATAGGCCACGCCACGCGCGCAGCAGTGTTCGCGCAGGAAGCGCCCGATCAGCTGCGAATCGAAGTGGTAGCCGTAGTAGCTGCGGAAGGGGAAGTTTCTTGCCGGCAGCGGCGCCAGCTTCTGGCGGGCCAGTTCGGTGGCGAGGAAGAACGGGTCCGGATGGCCTTCGACGTCGGCCCCGCGGCGGCGGATGACGCTGTTGAAGAACAGCGCAGGCGCGGTGCGATCGTCGGTCTCGCTGGGAAAGGGATGGAAGTAATGCTCGAAACCGGCCCGCGTCGACCAATGGCGAAACTCGATGCCGACCTTGTATGTGGCGTTGCAGCGCGGCATCCACTCGGTTTCGGCGATGCCCAGACTGTCGAAAAAGGCCTTGAGCTGGGGCGTGGAGCCTTCGCCTACACCGATGATGCCGATATCCGGTGATTCCAGCACCTGGATGGATGGCCGACGATCAGCCCAGCGCGTAGCCATCAGCGCGGCAGCCATCCAGCCGGCGGTGCCGCCGCCCAGAATCACGATCCGCAAGGGGCGATCGCCCGGTTCACTCATGATTTGCACCACCCGGGTACTGATTTGTACCGAGCATAGCGGTGCATGCATTTGGCGGCATCCGCGATCGGTCGGGCATGGCAGAATCAAGCCATGGCCAAGCCCAACAAGAACCGCCGGGTGTCACGACCGCATTACCGCCTGGTGGAGACCGCGGCCGGGCGACACATGCTGGCCACCGGCGACACGCGCGAGTCGCGCTGGCCCGCCTACGCGCGGCTGCTGCGTCTGGATCGGCCTATCGGCATCCTGCTGCTGCTCTGGCCGACGCTGTGGGCGCTATGGCTGGCGGCGGGTGGCTTGCCGCCGATCGGCATCCTGGCGATCTTCGTGGCCGGCGTGGTGCTGACCCGATCAGCCGGCTGTGTCATCAACGACTACGCCGATCGATGGCTGGATCCCGACGTCGAACGCACCAGGGACCGGCCGCTCGCCAGTGGCGAGGTTTCCGGCCGAGAGGCCTTGATCATTTTCGTGGTCTTGATGCTGACGGCGCTGGGCCTGGTCTTTCTGACCAACCGACTGACGATCTGGCTGGCGGTGGTCGCGGCCGCGCTGGCGGTCAGTTATCCGTACATGAAGCGCCACATCTGGTTCCCGCAGGTGGTGCTGGGCGCTGCCTTCAGCATGTCGATTCCGATGGCTTACACCGCGCTGGAGGTGGAGATCGGACCCATCACCATTCTGCTGTTCTGCGCCAATCTGCTGTGGACCACGGCCTACGACACCCTCTACGCGATGGTCGATCGCGAAGACGACATCAAGGCCGGCGCGCGCTCGACCGCCATTCTCTTCGGTGAGCTGGACCTGATCGCCACCGGCATCCTGCACGGCTCGGCGCTGGTGACGCTGGCCTTGATCGGCCAGCGCAGCGAGCTGGGCTGGTCCTGGTGGGCAGGTCTGGGCGTGGCCGCGGCCCTGATGAGCTGGCAGCTCTGGCGCGCCCGCGAACGCGAGCGCAGCGCCTGTTTCGCGGCCTTCCTCAACAACAACTGGGTGGGCGCGGTGATTTTTGCCGGACTGGCGGTGGCGCTGGCCATCGCACCGGCGGCCTAGGTCGTCTGAACGGGGACGGTTGGTCGCGAAAGCCGGAATGTCGTGGTACCCGTTGCCAGAAGCGGGACGCGAAGGACGCGAAGGAAAAGCAGAAAGAACGCAGAGCAGAGGCCACATCATGGATGGGTTTCGCGCACGACTCAGCGTCATTGCGAGCCACCTGTGTCGGCCCAACACTGCGCACGGGCCATGAACCCGCCGTCGTAGGTCATGTTGTCCGCGTCAGCGGACTACGTGACATCGAGTTGCGTCACGTAGCTCGCTGCGCGAGCAACGTGACCTACAACAGCAAATCAACAATTTGCGATATGGGTTCATGGAGAGTCGCGTGTGTCGGCCCGACACTGCCTGCGGACAATGAACCCTGACAGGCACGGAGCGGCTTTGAGGAGGGACGCGCGCCTGCGCGGCCGCTCTTGATCTCCGCTCAGCGCAAAGCGGCGCCGCGGCTCGGCGCCCTCCATGGGAGCTGCCCGCCTGATCTTGCCGCCACTCAGGCGCGCAGGCCCACGCCCTTGTTCAGCAGTCGCAAGCAGAAAGCGCCGAGTACCGCGATGGCCACCAGCATGATGGCGAAGGCGGCGCCGATGGGCACGTCGCTCTCGCCGAGCACGCCGTAGCGGAAGGCGTTGACGGTGTACAGGATGGGATTGGCCATCGACACATTGCGCCAGAACTCGGGAAGCAGGCTGACCGAGTAGAACACGCCGCCCAGGTAGGTCAGCGGGGTCAGGATGAAGGTCGGGATGATCGAGATGTCGTCGAACTTCTTGGCGTAGACCGCGTTGACGAATCCGGCCAGGGAAAACAGCACCGAGGCCAGGACCACGCTGGCCATCATCACCAGCGGGTGGGCAATCGACAGATCGGTGAACAGCAGCGCCACGCACAGCACGATGGCGCCGACCATGCAGCTGCGCATCACGCCGCCGCTGACATAGCCGGCCAGAATCACCCAGTTGGGCGTGGGCGAGACCAGCAGTTCCTCGACATAGCGGCCGAACTTGCTGCCGAAGAAGGAGCTGACCACATTGGCGTAGGCGTTCTGGATGACGCTCATCATGACGAGCCCGGGCACGATGAAATCCATGTACTGATGGCCGCCCATCTCGCCGATGCGCTTGCCCACCAGCTGGCCGAAGATCAGGAAGTACAGGGTCATCGTGATCGCCGGCGGCACCAGGGTCTGGCCCCAGATGCGCAGGATGCGATTGATTTCCTTGATGACGATGGTCTTGAACGGGACCCAGCGTACGGCAGTGCTCATGCGGCCACCGGCGGTTTTTCGAGCAGGCGCATGAACAGCTCCTCCAGGCGATTGGCCTTGTTTCGCATCGAGCGCACACCGATACCGGCGGCGGTGAGTGCCGCGAACAGCCCATTGAGTTCGGTGCCGCGCGGCACCTCGACTTCGATGGTGGTGTCATCCACCCGGTGCACCACGCAGCCGGGCAGTTCCGGCGCCGTGGTCAGCGCCGAGGCCAGGTCGAAGACAAAGGTCTCGACATCCAGCGTGGCCAGCAAGGCCTTGACCGTGGTGTGGGTGATGATGGTGCCATGGTCGATGATCGCCACATTGCGGCACAGGCTCTCGGCTTCTTCCAGATAATGGGTGGTCAGGATCACGGTGGTACCGGCGCGATTGATCTCGCGCAGATAGGTCCACATGGAGCGGCGGATCTCGATGTCGACGCCAGCGGTCGGCTCATCCAGGATCAGCAGACGCGGCTGATGCATCATGGCCCGGGCAATCATCAGCCGGCGCTTCATGCCGCCCGACAGCGTGCGCGAAGCCACATCGCGCTTGTCCCAGAGCGACAGCTGCTTCAGATATTGCTCGGCGCGGCTGCGCGCCAGGGCCCGGGGCACACCGTAGTAGCCAGCCTGATTCACCAGAATCTCGAAGGGCTTCTCGAACTGGTTGAAATTGAACTCCTGCGGCACGAGGCCAATGTGGGACACCGCGGCACTGCGCCGGTCGACCACGCTGTCGCCGAAGATCAGCACATCGCCCTCGGAGGGTCGCACCAGCGAGGCGGCAATGCCGATCAGCGTCGATTTGCCGGCGCCATTGGGGCCGAGCAGGGCGAAGAAATCCCCTTCATCGACGTTGAGCGAGATGCCCTTGAGCGCCTCGACGCGCCCGGCGTAAGTCTTCTTGAGGTTGCGTACAACCAGCGCGGTCATTCGCGCCTCGGGGTAGCCATGGAAGCCGACAAGTATAGGCGAAGGCGGGTGCCGGCTTGGTTGAGGTGATGGCTTTGCCCGGTGATAGGCCGGTGGGGGAGTGGGGAAGAGGAAAAAGGAAAAAGGAAAAAGGAAAAGGGGAGGCCGCCTGCCGCTACCTTGACTGGACGGCGAATGCATTGGCAGCAATTTGGGTCTGACGAGGTATGCGCTCACGCGAGACCGGATTTCCTGGCATGACTCCGCTTTCGCGGCTTAGCCGCTATAACAGCGGCATGTCACATCACGCCGTCCTGGTATTGCATCTGCTGGCCGCCGCGGTCTGGGTGGGCGGCTACGTGTTTCTGGTGCTGGGCTATGCGCCCGAGGCGCTGCGCACGCGTGACCCCCGCGGTCTGGTTGACGCCCATGCGCGGCTGCAACGGGTGGGGTTGCCGGCGCTGGTGGTCGTCATCGTCAGCGGCCTGTGGCTGGCCTGGAACTGGTTGCCGGACTCGACGCTGTGGTTCGAGTCCAGCCTGCCCATCGCAAACGTGATCCTGGCCAAACTCGGACTGCTGGCACTGACCCTGCTGTTGCTCACCTACCTGCGCCTGCGGGTGCTGCCCACGCTGATGCCGGCCCGGATTTCGCGGCTGGCGCTGGTGCTGTCGTTGATCGCCCTGGTCGGCGTAGCCGCTGCAGCCATCGGACCGAGCTTCCGCTACGGCGGATTCTGAGTCGCACAACTGGCGACACCTGATCCTGTGGGAGCGGTTTGTTTGATGCGCGATCAAGCACTGCCAGCAGCGGCTGCGACTCCACGGCCTACCGCCAGCCCTATTCGAGCAGACTGCGCAGCATCCATGCCGTCTTCTCATGCAGCTGTATGCGCTGGGTCAGCAAGTCGGCGCTGGCTTCGTCGTTGGCTTCGCCCACCAGGTCGTATAGGCCGCGGGCTGTGCGCACCACCGATTCCTGACCGCTGACCAGGTCGGCGATCATTTCTTCAGCCTTGGGTACTCCCGGAACTTCCTTGATCGAGCTCAGCCGCGCGTAGTCGGCGTAGGTGCCAGGTGCCGGTGCTCCAAGCGCGCGGATGCGTTCGGCGATCAGATCCACGGCCAGGGCCAGTTCGGTGTACTGGGTTTCGAACATGGTGTGCAGGGTCTGGAACATCGGCCCGGTAACGTTCCAATGATAATTGTGGGTCTTCAGATACAGCGTGTAGGTGTCGGCGAGCAGGCGAGAAAGGCCCTCCGCGATCTGCATGCGGGTTTCGGTGGGAATGCCAATATCGATTTTCATTGCTACTCCTTGGGCCAGTGCTTGTCCTCTTGTATCTGCCTGCATGTTTGACGAATTCAAGTCCTCGATGGACTTGCTGTCTACCAGCTTGCTCCAGACCCGCTCGACGGGGGCCGCGTATCCGGTTCTGCTGCAGGTAGGATTGCACTGCGCGATTCGGCGCATTGCTCTCGGCGGAATGTCTGTATGGATCGCTATGAACGCATCGTCCGTCTGCATCGACTGCTGCGGCACAACCGCACCGGGGTCTCGCTGGAGAAACTGATGGACGAGATCGAGGCCTCGCGGGCCACGGTCTATCGCGACATCGCCTTTCTGCGTGATGCGCTCGGCGCGCCGATTGAAACCGATGTCGATACCCATCGCTTCAAGTACAGCAGCGATGAGGAACACAGCTTCGAATTGCCCGGATTGTGGTTGTCGCCCGATGAGGTCTACGCGCTGCTGGTGGCGCGTCAGGCGCTCAGCGCCCAGAGCGAAGGCGCGCTGGCCGAGGCCCTTGGTGATCTGGGCCCCAGGCTCAAGGGCCTGGTCGGCGATCGGGTCGATCATCTGGGACGCATCCGGGTGATCCGCCAGGCCAGCCGCCAGCTGGACGACGCCACCTTTCGAAGCGTCACCAGCGCGGTGCTGGAGCGCAAGCGATTGAGCTTCAGCTATCGCGCCCGTTCCACCGGTTCCGGCAGCGTGCGTGACACCTCGCCGCAGCGGCTCACCCACTACCGCGACAACTGGTATCTGGACGCCTGGGACCACGACCGGCGCGGCCTGCGCAGCTTTGCGCTGGACCGGATCAGCGCCGCTCAGGTGCAGACCAGGAACGCCGACGACTGGCCCGAGGCCGAACTGGATGCGCACTTTGCCGCCAGCTACGGCATCTTTTCCGGCCCCGCCAGGGCCTGGGCCACGATTCGCTTTTCCTCACATGCTGCGCGCTGGGTGGCCGACGAGCGCTGGCACTCGCAGCAGAAGGGCCGCTTCCTGCCCGATGGCCGCTTTGAACTGCAACTACCCTTCGGCAACGCCCGTGAGCTGCTGATGGACGTGCTGCGCTACGGCCCCGATGCCGAAGTGCTGGCGCCGGTGTCGCTGCGCGAAGAGATGAAGCAGCTGTTGACCCTGGCCCTCACCGGCTACGGATCGCCGCCACGCTGACGCCGAGAGCCCCGCTGAGCCGCTGCGGCGCACAACGGGCTGTGGGCCGCTCTCCATGAACCCCTATCGCAAGTTGTTGATGCGTCATTGCGAGGAGCGCAGCGACAAAGCAATCCAGGGTAGCGCCGCACACCCCTGGATTGCTTCGCTACGCTCTCCATGAACTGCATTCCGGCGCAGGCCTCCGGGGTTTCGGGTTGCTGTCGTGGAGGGCGCTGCGCTGCGGCGCCGCTTTGCGCTGAGCGAAGATCAAGAGCGGCCGCGCAGGCGCGCGGCCCTTCTCAAATCCGCTCCGTGCCTGCCAGGGTTCATGGCCCATGGGTACACAAACACCAGACCCGGCTTGCCTGCACCAATCTTGCTCAGATCCGCATCAAAACTCCTTGGCAAATTCAGCACGGCCAGCGCCACCATCCCGACAATGAACAGGGCCATGGCGCCTCGCCTCCACCATCGATGGGCTACTGCGGGTCCAGTGTGTTCATGCATCGGCGACTCCTTTGAGATTTTGGAGCTGAAGTGCGCCGCCGGAGGAAGGGTGGGGGTGTGCCGTCCCGCGCCGTCCACGGCCAGGTGGGTAGGGACAGGGAAGCCCGGCGCTCCTGCGCCACGCCGTCGCAGCATGGCGCTTGCGTAGTCAGACTGGCGCCAAGATGAACGCCCCTGAAGCCCAAATCGCGTCGGCGAATTCTGGGTGTCCTACCTTCGCCACCGTTTTCCACTGCCACCAGATGATTGCCGGGTGCTCGTCGGCGCCCTCGGCCGAATCCGTCTTTTTATCTCGCCGCCCGCGGGCTTCCGCGCATTTTCCGCTTCGAATCTACGTCCGAACTTCTGCGCACCCGCGGGTGTCTGAACTCCCGCGTCTGAACTTCCGCGCACCACGGGCTGCACGAGGGAACCCCCACACAGTCGCCGCCGTGGCGACTGGTTAGTGCGCCCGGCAAGCTCGGCGCATCAGTCACAGATTCCACATGCGGCCGCTTTCAAAGCTGGCTCCACCGTGCTGTCTCGACCACGCGTGAAGACTGGAACAACAGTCCAGACGCATGTTTCACCATCACACGCTTCATGTCCTTGGAGATTCATCAGATGAGAAAACTGGTTTCGCGACTTGCCGGCGTGTGCTTGCTCATCTTGGCCGCGACCGGGTTCGCGCAGGAACATAGGGAAAGCGGTCGCGCCGAGATCGTGCGCGAGGCCGTGAAGATCATCTCGGGCAATGCCTACAAAGCTTCAAGCGTCGATTGGCAAAAGGCGGAAGCCACCGCGCTTGAGATACTGGCGTCCGACGATTCAAGCGCAGGCTTGAATGCAAGCGTCCAATATCTGGTCTCGGAACTCGAAGACGGACATTCGAGTTACCGACCCGTCGAGAACGGCGCGAAGTCGCCCATGGCCCAGGGATTCACCCCGGCCCCCTTGGCTCCTCGGCCCATAGGAGAGCGCATCGAAAGTTCCGGACGGTTTCCGCTCATCCGTGTCAATGCTTGGGGCGGAGTGAATGCCGGCGCAGCCATTACAGCTGCAGCCACGCTTCGGGATGTGCTGAATATATCGCTGGACGACGACGTCTGCGGCCTCGTTCTCGACTTCTCCGCGAACAGCGGCGGAAACATGTGGCCGATGCTCGCGGGCTTGTTGCCGATCTACGCCGAGGGATCGCTGGGAACCTTCGAAGGGGCCGATGGCAAGCGCGTGTCGATCGTCTCCAGCGGCAACAGCATTGCACTCGACGGGCGACCGCATTTTCTGAACGTGCCGCAGTTGCCCATGCCGCGATTCCTTCCGTCGCATATTGCGATCCTCATCGGGCCACGCACGGCAAGTTCCGGAGAGATTGTTGCCTTGTTGCTGGCGGCACAGGCCAACAGCCGCACCTTCGGAGCGGCGACAGCCGGGCGCTCCTCGGCAAACCGTGTTTTCACGATGTCAGATGGCAGTGCGTTGGTGCTGACTACTGCCGCGACCATCGACCGGAATGGGCTGAAGCATTGGGAGCCGATCACGCCTGATGTCGAGTCGAGCGACGCCGTTGAGGCCGCTTCGTCGTGGCTCGCCGGCCAATGCGAATGACCTAGCGGCGAGCTACGAAGCCCGCGCAGGATGCGTTGAGGCATGAAACGCATCGGTCGAGGTTTGGGCAACTTTGGCGCTCGAGTGATGATTGCCGGGTGCTCGTCGGCGCCCTCGCCGGACTCCGCCTTTTGTCTCAAGGCGCCAGCCCCGATCATGCAGCAGGCGGCTTCTGCCCAGCGTGGGCTATCGTGAGCGTCCACGCGGAGGGAGTGATGTTGAATCATCAAGAGAGACGCTTTTCGATTGGGTGGCGGGCTTCTGCAGTCCTGATTCTCTCCCTGATCGCTGCCTGCGCACCCACCGGTTCAGCTCAACCGTCGGAGCAAGTCATTCTCGTTCGGAATGGGGATGCACGGTTGCGGGTGTTCGTCGAAGGCAGCGGACCGGCGATCGTCTTGTTGCCGGGACAAGGGCGCGGGCCACGGGGATACGATGCGCTCACGAAGCAGCTGGTCGCGGCGGGCTACCGGGTCGTGCGCCCGGAGCCACGGGGATTTGGTGAGAGTGTGGGTCCGGTCGAAGGTCTTACGCTTCGTGATAACGCGCTGGATGTGACAACGACGATCGAGAAGGTCCGTGCCGCTCCTGCCATCGTCGTGGGATTTGCTTACGGCAACCGTGTCGCCCGAATGATTGCGAGTGAGCGACCGGATCTGGTGCGCGGCGTCGTCCTTGTCGCCGCTGGCGGCAAGTACCCGCCGAAGCCCGAGGTGCTCGCCGCCTTGCGCAAGGTGCAGGACCGGAGCTTGCCTCTGGCTCAACGGGCCGAGGCCGCGCGAACGGTGCTGTACGGACCCAGGAGTCAGATCAGCGCGGAAGACATGCATCTGGACGATGTGTCGGCGACGACCATCAAGGCGCAGTCGCTGGCGGCGACCGTGCCCCTGGAGGCGTGGTGGGACGGCGGCCAGACACCCATGCTCGTGCTCCAGGGGCTGCACGATGTGATCGCGCCGCCCGAGAACGGCCGCTCCCTGAAACGCGATCATCCAAAGCGGGTCACGTTGGTGGAATTCGAAGACCTAGGCCATGCGATGTTGCGCGAGCGTCCGGATCTGGTCGGGGACGCGATCCTGGGTTGGGTCGGGACACTGAAGTGATCATCCACGGCCGCAGCCGGCAGCACCGGCAGCGTGGTAGTGCACGAGGCGGCGATTGCATCCATCCACAAGGGCGTCGCGAAGCCCGATCATCGGGTCGATCAGACCGTGGAAGTTGATCAGTGAAGTTGTGGCTGTTGAGGCTCTGGGCTTCACCCAACAGTCTGCTGGGCTTGTGCCTGGGCAGCGCCGGAATGCTGTTTGGCGCCAATCCGCTGCGCGATTCCGCGAGCGGAATTCTCTGTTTCGTCAACATGCCCGTTTGGCTGATGCCCAGTGGCGCGCACGCAAGGCTGCGACGACGGCGCCTGCGAGCGGCCTGAGAAGTCCCCGCAGACCGATTGCCCGGGGCGAGCGAATTCTCCGACCGTGCCGATTGGCCGGGGCGGCTCCGAGCGAAGTTCTCGTATCCTCGGGCGCGTTCGCTTGAAGGAGATGTCGCCATGCCGAATCCGCGCTCATCACGAGCCTTGATGAAACTGCCGGTCTTGGTGCTGGCGACACTCATGGCCATGTCGGTATCGGCTCGCGACATCAAATCCGAGAGCGCGGACTCGTCGCCGCTGAGATCCGAGACCTTTGCCGGCTTGTCGCTGCGTGGGATTGGTCCGGCGATGATCTCCGGTCGCGTTGCCGATCTGGCAGTCGATCCGAGTCATAAATCCACCTGGTATGTGGCTGCGGCGACCGGTGGTTTGTGGAAGACCGTGAATGCCGGCACCACCTGGAGTCCGATCTTCGACGATCAGGGCTCCTATTCGCTGGGTTGCGTCACCATTGATCCGAACAACCCGCTGGTGATCTGGGTGGGTAGTGGCGAGAACAATGCGCAGCGCAGCGTGTCCTATGGCGATGGCGTCTACAAATCGCTGGATGGCGGCACCACCTGGACCAATATGGGGCTGAAAAGCTCCGAGCACATTTCCAGGATCGTGGTTGATCCGCGTGATTCCAATGTGGTCTGGGTGGCCGCGCAGGGGCCACTGTGGTCAGCCGGTGGCGAACGCGGCCTGTTTGTCACCCGCGATGGCGGCCTGACCTGGAGCAAGGCCTTCGAGACCTCGGAGAACACGGGTGTTACCGAGGTGCATCTGGATCCGCGCAATCCCGATGTGATGTTTGCCTCTACCTATCAGCGACGTCGGCACGTCTGGACCGTGATCAACGGCGGTCCCGAGTCGGGCCTGCGCAAATCCACGGATGGTGGTCAGACCTGGCGCCAGATCAGCAATGGATTGCCGAAGAGTGACATCGGGCGCATTGGCCTGGCGATCTCCCCGGCCGATCCGGACACGATCTACGCGGTGATGGACGCCGCTGGCAAGGATGGCGGTCTGTACCGGTCCACCGATGCCGGCGAGAACTGGGAAAAGCGCTCCGACTATGTGACCAGCAGTGGGCAGTACTACAACGAACTGTTTGCAGATCCCAAGGTGGTCGATCGCTTCTACTCGATGGACACCTGGATGCAGGTCAGCGACGACGGCGGCAAGACCATGCGTCGGGTTGGCGAGAAGCACAAGCACGTCGACAATCACGTGCTGTGGATTGATCCCGACAACACCGACCACCTGCTGGCCGGTTGCGATGGCGGCGTCTATCAGAGTTTTGACCGCGGCGGCACCTGGCAGTGGTTCCGCAATCTGCCGCTGTCGCAGTTCTACAAGGTCGGGCTGGACAATGCCGCGCCGTTTTACAACATCTACGGCGGGACTCAGGACAACAACTCGGTCGGCGGGCCGTCGCGCACGCGCACCACCCACGGCATCGTCAATTCCGACTGGTTCATCACCCTGGAAGGCGATGGTTTCCAGACCGTGGTTGATCCCACCGACGAGAACATCGTCTATTCCCAGGCGCAGCATGCAGTGCTGGTGCGTTATGACCGGCGCACCGGCGAATCGGTGGACGTGCAGCCGCAGGCCGGCGCCGATGAGACGCCGTTGCGCTGGAACTGGGATTCGCCGGTGATCATCAGCCCGCACCAGCACACGCGACTGTATTTCGCCGCGCAGCGTGTGTTCCGCAGCGATGACCGCGGCAATTCATGGACGCCTGTCAGCGGCGATCTGACCCGACAGATCGACCGCAATCAGCTCAAGGTGATGGGCCGTGTCTGGGGTGTGGATGCGGTGGCCAAGAACGCCTCGACCTCCTTCTACGGCAACATCGTGGCACTGGACGAGAGCCGCATGACCGAAGGCTTGCTGGCGGTTGGCACCGATGATGGATTGATCCAGATTTCCGCCGATGGTGGCGACAGCTGGCGCAAGATCGACCGCTTCCCTGGTGTGCCCGAGCGCACCTACGTGTCGCGCGTGCTGTTCTCGCAGCACGCTGCCAACACCGTGTATGCCGCCTTCGACAATCACAAGAATGGTGATTTCAAGCCCTATCTGCTGCGCAGTACTGATCTTGGCAAGAGCTGGCGTGCGATCACCACCGGCTTGCCCGAGCGCGGCAGTGTTTACGCGCTGGTCGAGGATCATGTGCAGGGCTCGCTGCTTTTTGCCGGTACCGAATTCGGCCTCTACTTCAGCCCCGATCAGGGCCAGCGCTGGATCCAGCTCAAGGGCGGCATGCCGACCATCCAGGTGCGCGATCTGGCCATTCAGCGAAGGGAGAATGATCTGGTCGCGGCAACTTTCGGCCGCGGTTTCTACGTGCTTGACGACTATTCGCCGCTGCGCGAGATCAGCGCGGCAACGCTGAGCCAGCCGGGCCTGCTGTTTCCGGTCAAAACGGCCTTCACCTACGCGCAGAGCGCGCCTTTCGGCTTGACCGGCAAGGGCTTCAACGGGGATCAGTTCTTCGTGGCGCCGAATCCGCCGCTGGGGGCGACCTTTACCTACTACCTCAAGGACGAGCCGCAAACGCGCCAACAGGCCCGCCAGAAAATCGAGAAGGCGCGTGCGGAGAAAGGCGAGGACACGCCGTACCCATCCTGGGATGCGCTCAAGCGTGAGGATCGCGAAGAGCCGCCAGTGGTGGTGCTGACGGTCAGTGATGCTGATGGCCAGGTCGTGCGCCGTATCGAAGGGCCGGCCAAGGCGGGTCTGCAGCGGGTCAGCTGGGATCTGCGCTATCCAGCGCCTGATCCGACCAATTTGCTACCGGTCGAGCGCGATCCCTGGTTCCCGGATCCGGCCGGTCCACTGGTGGCGCCGGGGCAGTATCGGGTGTCGATGGCGCTACGCGTGGATGGGGCCATGCAATCGCTGGGCGAGCCACAGGCTTTCGCTGCAGCGCCTTTGGGTGGAGACAGCCTGCCGCCCGCAGATCGGGAGGCGCTGCTGGCCTTCCAATTGCAGACCAGCGAGTTGCAGCGCGCGGCACTCGGCGCCGTCAGCGCCGCTGGCGAGGCGCAGATTCGCATCTATCATCTCAAGCAGGCGTTGATGGACGCGCCGCGCGCAGATCCAGCGCTGGCCGCGCGCGCGCGCGAACTCGAAGGGCAGCTCAAGGACCTGCAGGTGGCATTGGTGGGCGATTCAGTGCGGGCCAGCAAGGGCGAGCCCACGCCAAGCACCATTCTTTCGCGCGTCAGTCAGGTGATCTACGGCCACTGGTATTCCAGCGCCGACGCCACCGCAACGCATCGGCGAAACTACGAGATCGCAGCCGAGCAGTTCGGTCCTGTGCTGGCGCAACTGCGGCAGCTGATCCTGACCGATCTGGTGGCCCTGGAGAATTCCGCGGAAGCCGCCGGTGCGCCGTGGACACCAGGTCGGGTGCCGAACTGGAAGTAGCGCCGCGACCGGGATTTCAATCCTCGAATCCGTCGACCCAGATTTCGCCAGCTGCACGGATGATCGCGGGTCGGATCTGGCGGTGGTCCAGCGGCGAACCGATTGCCGCATAGACGGCGCCATTGTCGCTCCAGACGCCCCTTACATTGCTCGCACCGCGCGCCCAAACTTGCGGCACGCGCAGCGACAGATCGGGCTCGACCACGTGTGTGGTGAGTATCCAGTTGTCATTGTCGACGCGATCCTGGCCAACCAGCAGCAGGCGTCCCTCCGCATCCACCCGTCCAGCGCCGATATTCAGCAGGTTCGGGCTGACGTGGCCCAGCTGGGTTTGGCCAAGGAGGACACCGTCCGCCAGTCGATGCTGGCTGACCATGACCGGTGCCGACCCGAACACTCGATAGACAAGCTCCGAACCCAGAAACAGCTCGTCGACTTCATTCGGTGCAGTCGAGCGCGGCAGCAACCAGCGTACTTCGCCATCTGCCGAGATCAGTCGCCAGTTGGACATTCCAAGGAGCACAGCGGAACCATCCGCCTGAGGCAAGAAGTTGCTCTCGCCGTCTATCAGCGGCGCCGAGTAGCGCTGTGTTCCGTCGCGGCGCGTTCGCACCAGCGCGCCCTGGAATACCTTCAACAGCTCGCCATCGCGGCTGATCGCACGTTGTCCACCGCAGGGGCCACTCACCAGCGGATTGAGGCCCGCAACCGTCACCACGATCACTCGACATTCGCCCGGCGCCCCCGGAACCACATTGCTGTCCAGGAAGGCCTCGCCAGCCTGCCCTGCATGAAAGCGCGGGAACTGTCCCGCTTGCACATATGCTGTCAGATCCTGGCTTCCGATCTCCTCGCCGGTGGCGGCAAAACGCACTGCGCTCTGGTCGCGGATGGTCCACACGCCATCGGTGTCGGCAGCCAGAATGCTGAAATCCCCAAGCCGACGCCAGAGCTCGCGGCCCTGGGCGTCGGTTGCGATCAAGAGCGAATTGACGCGACTGGCCAGGGTTTCATAGTCGCTGGCAATCAAGTAGCGCAGCGCGCCGCCTTCTGCATAGCGCGTGAGCGCGATGCGAGGCACCCCCATCAAGGGATCAACGCGCTGCAGGACCAGATCGGCGTCAAACTGGGCGATGCCCAGCTGCCCCGCGTCGTCCTGCCAGGCTGATACGACGATCTTGTTGTCGTCAATCGCGGCCAGCTGCAGCGGACGCAGCGTGGGGCCGGTGTTGACGACGGCACCGAGGCTGCCATCCGACTCGTAGCGCAGCAGTTGTTGCTCGGCGATGGCAAAGATGCGCCCTGCAGCATCCAGGTCGAAGCCATGGAAACTGGTCGAACCTGGCGCCTCGATCACGGAAGGTGCCGGCTGTCCCGTGCGCCACCGCAACAGGCGACCATCGTTGGTATCGATCACCGTGCTGCCACCGCGCGCGATCAAGCGCGTGTCCGGGTATGCGGAAACCACGGTATCGAGGTGTCCCGTTGGCAGTTCATTGCCATCGACATCGTAGCGCCGCAGCAGGACTCTTGCGCCGCCGGGATCAGTCGTTGCGAACAGCGCGTGGATTTCACCGCCTTCGCTCGCCAGCCGTGCCGACCAAGAGATGCTGTCGGGGGTGTCGATGACATGACTCCAGAGCAGTTGCCCCGCTACATTGGCGAGGCCTATCCAGGGGCGCTGATTGCCAGCGCTGCCCGCGACCACGACACGGTCGCCGACGGTGACCAGGGCGTAGGCGTCCAGATCAGTTCCAGAGGGCAAGGGCAGGGGCAGCGGATCCTGCTGCACGCCAGCAGCGTCGATCACCAGCACGCCATTGCCGCTGTCGCGCACGAAGGTGCTGCCGTTGGCGGTCGTTGCCAGGGCATAACAACCCGGATCCTGGAGGGTGGTCAGCTGCAGCGGACCGGTTCTGAACACAGGGCGGAAGTTGGCGTCATAGCGCAGCAAGCGGCAGTCAGACAGCACCGTCGTCGAACCGTCGCCGGCAGGCACTGCGGTGGTGCGGATGCCTGCAGAGACAGCGAAGCTGGATTCGGGAAGCGCAGTTTCAGGGCCCTCGCCCCAGTGGCCTCTGGCCAGATGCAATGTTCCGCTGGCGCTGACCATCCGGTACTCACTGGACCCTGGTCCGTTCAGCAAGGCATGGGAACGGCCGAGCATTGGCCTCGGCGCCGCAGGCCAATGCGCAACGAGTTGTTGCGAGGAATACTGGGCAAAAACGTCCAGCGCCAGCGCCCACAAGAGCAGAAATCCAACAGTTCTCACAGGCCACCCTGGCAAATTTGCATTTTGCTACACTACGACGCTGGTCTGGTCTGTTCAACCCAGTCGGAAGTCGCGCTGGCCCTCCACTGCCATCGCCGACGAAGGTGCAAGCTGTGTCCCGATCAGGGTGGCACCTGCATGGTTCCAACGTGCGGATGCCACCGCTTGCCGCGCACGGGGCTCGGTCTGGGCTTTGCGCTTGGCCGAAAGTGGGATCCGTCTGCCGGCTTCGGTATGGTTTGTCGTTGCTTTTCTCGGCGCGCGCCCCTTCCCGTGTTTCGGGTGAACCAGGGACTGCTTCGCCGAATTGGCTTGTGGCCGGAGGCGAGAAGATTCATGTTTGCAGCCTGCGTCAAAGGAACCGCGTATGCCCAGACTCTTGTTGCTCGCGCTGCTGCTGGTGCCCTTCAGTGCCAGCGCAATCGTCATTCGAGACGACGTTGACGACTCGAAGTATCGAGTGCCGGCATCCGAGTTTCCGGCGCTGGTGGATTTGCCGGGAGAAGGGCATGGCGTGCTCATTGCCCCGCAATGGGTGGTCACCGCTGCGCATGCGATCGGCTGGCAAGCCGAGATCAAGCAGGTGACCATCGATGGGAAACCGAGAGACGTGGAGCGTTGCCTGACGCACCCCGGATACCGAAAGCCACCTCAGGATCTGCTGGACCAGGCACTGGCCACTTGGGACTGGACGCTGTTCAGAGTACTGCTCTCCTCCTCGGATGACATTGCCTTGTTGAAACTGGCGGAGCCAGTAACCGACGTCGCGCCGGTTGCCATCTACCAGAGTGACGACGAGTTCGGGAGGATCATCAAGATTCTGGGCAAGGGCGCTACCGGTGACGGAGTGAGTGGTTACGAGTTCAGCAGTTCCCACCGCACGGAGCTGCGACTGGCGCAGAACAAGGTGAGCAGCGCTCATGGTCGCTGGTTCTGCTACCAGTTCGACCAGCCCTCGAACGCTCTGCCCCTGGAGGGCGGGTCAGGCAGCGGTGACAGTGGCGGGCCCGTTCTCATGCAGGTCGGCGAAGATCAACGATTGGCTGGACTCACCTCCTGGAGCGACCCCCAGAGCACCGTGAGGATCCCTGGGCGCTATGGTCAGATCAGCTGCAATGTACGCCTGAGCCATTACATTGCCTGGATTGAAGGCGTCATCTCCTCGCAGCCTTGAATGGGAGTGAGGTGGCGAAGCGCGCACTGATTGCGGTGGGCGCAGGTCAATGCCGATGACCGGATCGTCCAGCAGGCTCTGTAGTTCGGGCATCCTCGGCGCCGGTCACAGCGCGCGGGCGATGACAGTGATAGGGCGATCGCCAGCAGCGTCGCCGCGACCGGCAAACGCCGACGGGCAGATGCCGCCGAGTCCGGAGCAGGCATTGGCTGCGCGTGGGGCGCAGGCGGCGTGGGTTCCGTTGCCGCGATCGGCTCGTCGGCCATCGCCAAGGGTGCCGCCCCCACCTCAACCAGGGTCACGGCTGCATCCAGTCGAACACCAGTTGGAGCCGAACCATGACTGCACAGGCGAATGCCCAGCCACTGGGCGCTCGTACGATGCGGTCTGGCGCGTTCATGGCATCCTGCGCGCAGGACGATCGGCGGGAACGCGGTCAGATCTAGAACGGAGCACAGCATGGGAATCCTGACTTTCAGCATCAACCTCACGCTGGATGGTTGTGTCGACCACCGGGAAGGCATTGCCGACGAGGAAACCCATGCGTTTTTCACCCAGCTCATGGACCAGGGCGGGGCGATGCTGTGGGGGCGCAGCACCTACGAGATGATGGAGGCCTACTGGCCGGCAGTCGCTCGCGGCGAGGTCGAGGCGCCGCCCGCGATGCGCGATTGGGCCGTCAATCTGGAGGCCAAGCCGAAGTACGTGGTGTCGTCGACACGAACTGACTTCCCGTGGTCGAACAGTCATCACATCTCTGGCGACCTGCGCACTGGGATACAGACGCTCAAGCAGGCCACGCCAGACGGCGTGCTTCTGGGGAGTGGCAAGCTGGCCACCGAATTGGACCGGCTGGACCTGATCGACGAGTACCGATTTCTCGTCCACCCCAGAATCGCGGGCCACGGTCCGAGTCTGTACGCGGGCGGGCTGCCGAGCACGAGACGTCTGGATCTGGTTTCGGCGAAGGCGCTGCGCAACGGCGCCATCGCCGTGCACTACCGGCGTGCGGGCTGACCCGCATCGGGATCGACATTGTCAGTGGCGGCACAGACGCGATTTCTACCCTTGGCCTTGCCGCGGTAGAGGGCATCGTCTGCCCGTCGGATGCAGTGCTGCAGTGACTCGCCGTCGTGCAGCTGGCTGGCGCCGAAGGTCATCGTCAGCGCCAGTGACAGACCCTCCATCACCACCGGCTCGCTCTCCACGGCGCGTCGGCATTTTTCGGCGACAAGCAGGGCTGCGTCCAGATCGGATTCCGGCAGCAGGACGATCATTTCCTCGCCGCCCCAACGGGCGACCATATCCTGGGCGCGGACGGCAGTGCTCAAGCGGCGGGCAATCTCCTGCAGTACTCGATCTCCGCTTTCATGGCCGTGCGTGTCATTGATCGACTTGAAATGATCAATATCGCCCATGACGATCGAGAGCGGTTGGCGCGAGCGCGGAAGGCGACAGGCTTCGCGATCGGCGGCTTCGAGAAAAGCGCGACGATTGGGCAGGCGCGTCAACGGGTCGCTGTAGGCCAGCTTTGCCAGTTCCGCATTGGCAGCGGCCAGTCCCTGGGTTCTTTCCTGGACCAGCGCCTCAAGCTGTCTTGCCCTTGCGTCCAGATGCCTGATTCGGATCAGGTAGAGCGTGTACAGGCCGAGCGCGGCGAGCAGCACCAGCGCCGTGCGAAACCCGATGGTTTCGTGGAATGCGGCAGCCACGTTGATCGGATAGGCCAGCACGTGGGGGCTCCAGTCGCCCGACCGATTGCTGGCCTTGACCCGCAATGTGTAGCTGCCAGGATCCAGATTGGTGAAGGTGGCCAGCCTGCGCTCGGCAGACATGTCGATCCAATCCGGGTCGTAGCCCTCCAACTGGTAGGCATAGCGCAGATTCGGCGGGTCCGAATAGTCCAGGGCGGCAAACTCGATCGAAAACCCACGCGCCTGGGGCGACAGCATCAGGGGTGCAGGTTGCGTTCCGGGGTGCGGCACCCCATCGACCTCCAGCGCGGTGATCCTCACCGGCGGCTGATAGTCCCAGCGCTGGAAGCGCTCTGGATGCACGATCAGCAATCCGCTCTGGCCGCCGAACAGCAGACGCCCGTCGCGGGTGCGCGTGTAGGCGCCGATCCAGCCGCCGCCCACATCGAAGCCGTCGGCGCGGGTGAACTGGTTGATCTGATTCTTGCCGAGATCTATGCGGGCACCGATATCCCAGATGCTGCCGTCATCCGCCACCACCAGGTTGCCGGCCAGAGGTTCAGGCCGCCGATTCAGCAACGCGTTGACGGATTCAAATCTGGCGCTGTGGCCGTCCCAACGGGATAGTCTGTCGATGCCCAGGGCCGTCGCCACCCAGAGCACGCCTTGCGGGTCAACGACGAGTCCGTTCACATCGTTGTGCGTCAGCGAACCGGGTTGATGGCTGTCGCTGCGCAGCGTCACCAAGGTATCGGCGCCGGGTGCCAGCGCGTACAAGCCATTGTCGGTGCCCGCCCACAGCGTTCCGTCGGGCGTGATCGCCAGCGGGTGCACCGAACCCGCGAACGGAATCTGCGGTGCCTCCCGGGTGGCGTAGGTCCGGATCTGACCCGAGGCCGGATCGAGCCGCTGCAAACCGCTGTTGGTACCGATCCAGAGTGCCTGATCCGGTGCTACCAGCAAGCTCTGGATCTGCGCCTGCCCATTGCCGGTGCTGAGCGACCATGGGGTGAACTGACCCGTGTGGCGATTGTGGCTGAGCAAGCCGGCTTGCCGCGTGCCCACCCAGACGGTGTGATCCGGCGTTTGCGCCAAGGAGATGACGGATCCGTCCGGCAAGGCCCCGGCGTGGTCGGCGGCGGGTCGTATTCCGCCCACCACACCCAAGTCGAGATCGAGAATGTCGATGCCGTTACCGTCGGTACCCACCCAGATCTGGCCGTCATCCAGCTCCAGCACGGCGTGGATGTCTTCCATGCTCAGCGAGCGTGGGTCGTCGGGGATGTGCCTCAGCATGCGAAAGGCCTGGTTGCGCGTATTCACCCGGTTCAAACCGCCGCCCCAGGTGCCTATCCACATCAGACCCGATTGGTCTGACAGCAAGGCACCAATGGTGTTGAGACGGAGGGTGGTTCCCACGCTGGGCCGGTGTTGCAGTCGTCGGATCACGTCCCCACTGGCAGGGTCGAGCACATCGATGCCGCCGCCATAACTTCCTGTCCAGAGTTCTCCCTGGGATGACCACGCAAAACTCGAGACCCATGGGTGGCTGAGGCCCTGGTCGCCACCCAGCGAAAGCACGGACAGCCCGGTTCCGTCCGCAGACACCCAGCCGGCGCCGAGCGCGCGGCTGCCCCACCAGATCCGTCCACCCGGGTCCTCGAACAGCGCCCAGATTTCCTGTCCTGCCAGCGGGCTGGGCCTGGTTGGGCTCGATCCCACCACTTCAAATCGATCGGAGCCTGGCACCAGTCGGCTGATGCCGTCCCAGCTGCCCACCCACAGCGTGCCCTGGCGATCCAGCAGCAATGAGCGCACGTGGACCTGCTCGTCCAGCGCGTCATCGGTACCGGAGGCGGCATGCCGAATCAGTCCTGGCTGGCCGGCTGTCCACCGGTACAGGCCTTCATCGCTGCCAATCCAGACCCCGCCCTTGCCATCGGCCGCAAAAGCATCGACCCGGCCCTTGGACAGGCTGCCGGGTGTGTCGGGAGCTGGTGCAAACGGAGTGTATTCCTCGGTGCGCGGATCCAGTACGCCGGCACCATCGCTATTGGTGCCCACCCAGAGGCGCCCGTCCGGCGCCAGCCACAATCGGCGCACGAAGACGCCGCCGGACAACTCGCTGTCTTCGCCGCGCAAGGCCAACCGACGGAAGCGATACCCGTCATGGCGCAACAATCCGTTCTGGGTGCCAATCCACACAAAGCCGTCGGCATCCTGGGCCAGCGCGGTCACGATTCCATTCTGGATGGCGTCGTCGTCGGCGATCGATTGGACCAACTGCTCGCCCAGTTCCGCAGCGGCGGACAAAGGCCCGAACAGCGCGACAAGCGCGCACAGGCACGCGCTCAGGGCGTAGCGTGATACATGAGGCAGGACTGGCCCCAAACCTGGCAGGGCGTAGCGCATGCACTGCTTCCGGACTGCAGAACCCCTTCAAGACTAGCGCGTCAGGTGAGTCCCGGGTGGAATCCGCAAGCTTCATCCCGCGAGTTCCGCCCATTGCCTGACCAGACCGTTTCCCGTTTTAAATGGGCATATCCAGACTGGGCAGGAGGTGCACTATGCGCGGCCGCAGCGGGGCAGAAGCCTCATTTTGCGAGCGGACCTGATCAAGGCAAGGGCGCGCCCCGAGTACGCGCCTCTCCGCAACCCGCGCTGATCAGATGCCCGCCGATGATATTCTCGGCCGCCCGCGGGGTTCGGCAGCGGATGTGGGCGCCTGGGAACGGAGCGCGTCAGGGGTGGTGTTTGCCGACGGTTTCGAATGAGGGCATCGTGGCAGCGAAGTTCTACGTGGTTTGGGCAGGCAGAAAGCCCGGCATCTATCGCGACTGGGAGAGCTGCAGAGCTCAGGTAGACAAGTTCCCCGGGGCCCGATTCAAGTCCTTCGGCAGCCGGTCCGAGGCCGATGCGGCGTACAGCGGCAATCGCGGTGTTGTGGCTTCTACGGGCTGCACCTCTGCGTCTGCGGCCACGGCGTCAGCCGCTGTCGCCAAGGTGGCGAAAGCCGCCAAACGCAGCAGCGCCGCCAGATCACCCAAAACCTGGACCGCGAAAGACATCGCGGCGCTGCCCATCGATGTGAAGATCTACGCCGACGGCGGCTGCGAACCCAATCCCGGCCTGTCCGGCTCCGGCTTGGCGGTGTACCGCCAAGGGGCCTTGTCGGAACTCTGGTACGGCTTGCACCATCCGCGTGGAACCAACAACACGGCCGAGTTGAACGCCTTTCATCAGGCCTTGATCATCGCGAAGCAGGAGATCGACGAGGGCCAATCGGTGGCGATCTTCTGTGATTCCAAATACGCGATCCAGTGCGTCACCCAATGGGCCGAGGGCTGGAAGAGAAGAGGCTGGACCAGAGCCGGTGGCGAGATCAAGAACCTGGGGCTGATCCAGTCCATGTACGCCCTGCACCAGACACTGAAGGATCAGGTCAAGGTCATGCACGTCAACGGCCACGCTGGCGTGGAAGGCAATGAACTGGCCGATCGCATGGCTAACCTGGCCCGCCAAAGCCGGGCCAGGGATTGGCTCCGCTACAACCAGGCGCTGGATGTGACCGAGATACTGGCGATCAGTCAGCGGCCTTGAGGAGGGACGCGCGCCTGCGCGGCCGCTGTTGATCTTCCGGGACAACAAGCGCGGCGCCGCAGCGCGTCGCCCTCCACGGCAGCGGCTTGCATGGGCTTGAGGCGGGCGATCGCGCGTGTTCTCTGGGGCTGAGTGCCCATTTTCGGTAGGCGCTATCCTGGACGAGGCCGAGCCCCTGGCGCGCTGTCGTGGACAGCGCATCCAGGATCCTGGCCAACGACCTTCATGGGGTAGCCGCTGATGAAACTGGACAGCCCCGGGTCGAGAATTGCCCTGCGCTCACGAAATCTATGCCGGCAACACTGCATCCTGAGCGGCCAAGGCAGCACTTTCCGACGACTGATCCACGGGGTTCACACATGAGCGATTCGAGGTCGGCCGCCGCTGTGGCGCCGAAGGGACTCGTCTTCCGCCTGCTTGACCTGGTCGAGCGCGCGGGCAACAAGCTGCCCGATCCGGCGGTGTTGTTTCTGCTGCTGATGTTCGCGGTCTGGGCCTTTTCCTGGCTGCTTTCGGGCGTGAGCTTCACCGAGGTGGACCCGCGCAGCGGTGAGCCGATCCAGATCGTCAATCTGCTGGGTGGTGGCGCTCTGACCGCGTTCATGGCCAAGCTGGTCACCACCTTCGTGACCTTCCATCCGCTGGGTGTGGTGCTGGTGGCCATGCTCGGCCTGGGTGTTGCCGAGCACACCGGATTCATCAATGCCGGATTGCGGCGCATCTTGAGCCTGACCCCGGCGGCCTTGCTGACGCCCATGCTGATTGCCGTGGGCATCCTGAGTCATGTCGCGGTGGATGCCGGCTATGTGCTGGTGATTCCGCTCGGCGCGGTCATCTTCTACGCGGCAGGCCGGCATCCCCTGGCTGGCATCGCCGCCGCTTTCGCCGGCGTGTCCGGAGGTTTCTCGGCGACGCTGTTCCTGCCGTCCAGCCTGGATCCGCTGCTCTCCGGCCTCAGTCAGGCGGCGGCTCATCTCACCGACGCCAGCGTGCAGGTCAATCCGCTCAACAACTACTTCTTCACCACGGCCTCCAGCCTGTTGGTGATTGCGATCGGCTGGTACATCACCGACCGGGTGATCGAGCCGCGCCTGAAGTCGGCCGTGGTCGACGGCGACCAGTCGCAGATGCCGACGATGGAGGAACTGCGACCGGCCGAGAAGCGGGGCCTCAATGCGGCCCTGCTCGCCATGCTCATTGCCGGTGGCCTGTTCGTGCTGACCCTGTTGCCCGAAGCCACGCCATGGGCGGCACCGGCCGAGCAAGTGCCGGCCGGTCAAAGCCGCTTGCTGGTGGGGGCAGCGCCGGTGATGCAGTCGATCGTCGGGTTGATCTTCATCTTCTTCCTGATTCCGGGCGTGGTCTACGGCTACGTCGCCGGCACGGTCAAGAGCCACCGTGACGTCATCGCCGGCATGAGCAAGGCCATGAGCGGCATGGGCTACTACATCGTCATGGCCTTCTTCTGCGCCCAGTTCATCTACGCTTTCAGCCAGTCCAACCTCGGCGTGCTGTTTGCGATCAAGGGCGCCAATCTGCTGCAGACGATGGGTCTGCCTACCGCGCTGACGGTGGTTGGCATCGTCATGCTGTCGGCCTTCGTCAATCTGCTGGTGGGCTCGGCCTCGGCAAAGTGGGCACTGATCGGCGCGATCATGGTGCCGATGCTGATGCAACTGGGCGTTTCACCGGATCTGACCCAGGCCGCCTACCGGGTCGGCGACTCCAGCACCAACATCATCACGCCGCTGATGCCGTATTTCCCCTTGATTGTGGTGTTCTGCCAGAAATACGTGAAAGCCAGTGGTATCGGCAGCCTGCTGGCGCTGATGCTGCCGTATTCGGTGGCCTTGCTGGTCGGCTGGACGCTGTTCCTGGTGGGCTTCTGGGCGCTTGGTATCCCGCTCGGTATCGGCTCTTCCTTCAGCTACCCTGCGGCTGGTTGATCGGGGCTTTCCCCACAATCGCATCCTCAGCCCGGTTCAGTGCCCAGCCGACTACTGTATCGGCTGGGCACCACCCGGCTATTCCGGCGGAATCGTCACAGATAGCCCGGTCAGATTGATGCCGTAGCGCAGGATCTTCACGGGATAGCCGTTGGGACCGGTAGTCTGGATCTTGGCGTAGCCGTAGGCGATGAAACCGCTGTTCAAATTGGCCCAGCGGAAACCCAGATAGCCGGTGGTGCCGGCGCGCCAGTTGGCGGTGGCGGCGACGGTGGCGTCGGCGCTGAACGTCGAGTTCGCGCCGATCACCGCGCCAGGCTGCAGCACCTCGTAGGTGCTGCCTGAGACCACGCCGGCGTTGACTCCACCACTGGGCCAGAAGAACGCCATATCTGCGCCGCTGCGGTAGATATTGAAATCAAACGGCGCATCGTCGCAGTTGCAGGTGGCGCCGTTGCTCCAGCGCACCGCGCTGCCGATAAAGCCGGCGCGAACGGCCAGCCGCGGGTAGAACTGGTCGAGATTGGTGTTCTCGTTGCCATCGCGGAAGATTCGATCGCGGGCCCCAAAGACCACGTAGCTGCGGCCGGCGTTGTTGGCGCTCATGTCAGAGCGGCTCGCTCCAACGACCAAATCATCAAGGCCGTCGCCGTTGAGATCGCCGGCGCCGCTGACCGATGCGCCCATGAAGTCGCGCGCCACCTCGCCGGTCAGCGCATAGCCGTTGATCCCGTCCAGGCTGGCCAGCGCCAGCGTCGCGGGAAAGCTGCTGCGCCCGTAGACGACGTAGCTGATGCCGATAACGCCAAAATTCGGGTCCGCACGTCCCGTGCCGATGAGCAGATCGTCCATACCATCGCCGTTGAGATCGCCGGCGCTTGCAAGCGCGACTCCGGCGCGGTCGTTGGCCAGCTCACCGTCAAGCCGGAAGCCCTCGGCGCTACTCAGGCTGGATAGCAGCAGTGGCGAGGGAAAGCCGCTGCTGCGCCCGTAAACGACATAAGCGCTGCCGCTGTTGCCAGCCGCAGAAGGCTCGCCAACCAGCAGATCATTGAGACCATCGCCGTTGACGTCGCCCGCGGCGCTGACAGTGGGGGAGCCCACCGCCTCACCATCGATGCGGAAGCCAACGGTGCCGCCGAGAGCGGACAAGGCAATCGCTGCGTCAAAGCCGTTGCGGTTGCCGAACAGCACATAGCTACGCTGCGCGGCTGGAAGGCCGGCAGCAGTTCTCAATGTGCCGACGATCAGATCGTCCACGCCGTCGCCGTTGACGTCGCCAAGGCCGCTGACCGACGAGACCTGACCGTCGCCTTCTGTACTGTCGAGCCTGAACCCGTTCTGGCCATTCAGGCTGCCGAGCGCCAGTGGTGAGAGGAAGCCTGCGCTCTGCCCGAAAACCACATAGGCTCTGCCGCTCTGGCCGCCATTTGCCGCACGAATCAGCACGTCAGCAAAGCCGTCGCCATTGATATCTCCGGCGCTGCTGATTGATTCCCCTGCGTCGTCCCCGGCCGCCTCGCCATCGAGCTGGACGCCGTTGCTGCCGTTCAAGGCAGACAAGGCCAGCGGCGACGGGAAGCCGGTGGTCGTTCCGAAAACCAGATAGGCGCGACCGGAATTGGCGCCGTTTGGTTGGGCAGAGAATGCGCCAATCAGAAAATCATCCAGGCCATCCCCATTGACATCGCCGGCGCCAGCCAGGCTGGATCCAGAAAAGTCAAACATCGCCTCACCATTGAGTTGGAAGCCGCTGTTGCCCGTCAGCGTGCTGACCGACAAAGGCGAGGCAAAACCGCCGCTTTGCCCAAAGAGCACATAGCTGCTGCCTGACAGGCTGCCGTTGGGATCAGCGCCAGGGGCGCCGACCAACAGATCATCCAGGCCGTCACCGTTGACATCGCCAGCGTTGCTGGCGGCGTCACCCAGTTGGTCGTCGGCCAGGGCGCCGTCGATCTTGAAGCCGTTGGAGCCGTTCAGGCCACTCAGTAGCCGCGGCGAACTTTGCGCCTGCGCAGCGCTCACCGCCAGGGTGCACAGCAGCGCCGCGCTCAGCACATGGCCGAGGAAGCTGCCGGCAACCAATTGAGCGGGAAGTGGCGCGGGTGTTTGGACGGCTCCTGGCCCGGTCGAATGCTCTGCTTGCTGGGTCTTCATCAGTTTCCCCCATTGCGCGTGATTGACGGTGAGCCTTGATCGCCCGCAGCGGATGACGATGTGCCGTCGATCGGTGGCTGGCTGGATCAGGGCTCTTGATAAAGACAGCGCGCTTTGACGGAAAAACGGACCAAGTCCGGACTGAAGCATGCGGAGCACGGCTGGCGTTGACGCCGAATGCGCCGGGGAGCCGCTGCGCGGCACCCTCGGCCTACCTCCGGAACACGCCAGTTCAAGGTCGCCGTGCAGTTCCTGAGGAAGCTCGACGCTCACCACGCTCGCGCCCACGCACTGCTAAAGTTCGCGCTGGCAAGTGAGATGCCTCGGAGCGGACGGAAAATGGTCGGTGACGGAACGCTTTCACTTTGAACGATCGGGTATGAGCGCATGACGAGTGCCACGCCAGCGGAATTGCACAATCTGGAGTCACTGGCCACGCGCTGCGGGGTCAGCCCGGAGCAATTGCTACCGGAGCTCTACCAGAGCCTGCGGCGGATGGCGCATCAGCAGCTGCAGGGCGAGCGCGAAGGTCACAGCCTCAACACCACCGCACTGGTCCACGAGGCGTGGATGAAGCTCGCGGCCAGCTATCCGGAGCTGGCATTTGACTCCGAGCGTGATTTTCTCGCTCTGTCCGGGCACTTGATGCGGCGGGTGCTGATCGACCACGCGCGCCACGGCAGCCGCCTCAAGCGCGGGGCTGATCAAGTGCAGGTGACCCTGACCGACCGCTATGAAGCGCCGATTGATCAAACGGAGTCGGATCAGCTGCTGGCGCTGGACCTGGCATTGGGAAAGCTGAGTGAACTCGATCCGCACCAGGTGCAGATCGTCGAGCTGCGCTACTTCGCCGGCTTCTCGATCAACGAAACCGCTGAGCTGCTGGGCTCGTCGCCGACCTCGGTCAAGCGCGAATGGACCCTGGCGCGCGCCTGGCTGGTCGCCCATCTGCAGGATCCGCCGTGACACCGGAACAATGGCAGCGGGTAAAGGAGCTGTTCGATCAGCTCTGCGAACTTGAGCCTACGCGCTGGTCCGGGCCGCTGGCCGCCGAAACCGATCCGGTGGTTGCCAAGGAGCTGCACCGCCTGCTGCAGGCGCATCAGGCGGCGGACCATGGATTGCCCGACTTGCCGTCGTCTTTGCGGAACCCGGAAGATCTGCTGATTGGCCAACGGCTCGGGCCATTCCTGATCGAGCGCTTGATAGGCGAGGGCGGCAACGGCCGGGTTTATCTGGCCGAGAGGCAGGATCTGGGTGGCAGGGCCGCGGTCAAGCTGCTGCGTGGGCGCTTCATGGGCCCCGACATCACTCGGCGCTTTCATGCCGAGCAGGCCATTCTGGCCCGGCTGGACCACCCCAATATCGCGCATTTGCTGCAGGTCGGCGTGGCTGAGGACGGTACGCCGTGGCTGGCGATGGAGTATGTCGAGGGTCAGCCCTTCTTGCAGGGTCTGGCGGCGATGAGCGTGCGTCAGCGTCTGCGGGTGATCCTCAAGCTGCTCGACGCCGTGGACTATGCGCACGGTCAGTTGGTGGTTCATCGCGACATCAAGCCGGGCAATATCCTGATCGACCAGCGCGGCGAACCGCGGTTGCTTGATTTCGGCATCGCCAAGCGGCTGGATGACGCTGGCGCGCAGCTGACCCACACCGACAGCCATCCACGCACGCCGGCCTATGCGGCGCCCGAACAGGTGCGCGGGGAGCCGATCAGTGTGGCCACGGACGTCTACGCGCTGGGGGTGTTGCTGTTCGAAAGCCTGACGGGCAGCAAGCCGTGGAACCTGGCCGGCATGCAGCTCGATGCCGCCATTCTGAAGGGCACGCCGCCACTGCCCTCCGCGCTTTGTCCGCCAGCACTGCAGCGCGAACTGCGCGGTGATCTGGACGCCATCATTCTGCAGGCCATGCATCTGGAACCGCACCGTCGTTATCGGGGTGCGCGTCTGTTGGCAGAGGATCTGATTCGTTATCTGGATCACCGGCCGGTGGCGGCGCAGAAACAGACAGCTGTCTATCGCGCAAGCCGCTATCTGCGTCGCAACTATCGCTGGCTGGCGGCGGCTTCGCTGGTGGCCATTGCGCTCAGCCTCGGGGTATTCCGGGAAAGCCGTCTGCGTCAGGAAGCGCGGCTGGAGGCGCAGAAATCCGATCAGGTTGCCGCCTTCATGCTGGACATGTTCGACGCCGGCGATTCGCTCGCCACGGACTTTGCGATCAGCAAGAACTCGACCGTCATGGATCTGATGGCGCGCGCCGACGCCCGTCTGGACCAACTCGATTCGGCCCCGTTGGTCCGCGCCGATCTAGCCCACAAGATGGGGCAGGTGTACTGGGGGCTGTCGGAATACGCCGGCGCCGAGCGCCTGTTTGCGATGGCTCTGGCGCTGCGCAAACAGTTCCTGGGTGCACACGACGACACCGCCGAGAGCTACCTGATGCTCGGCCGGGTCTACGGTCGCACCGGTCGCTACCGCGAAATGCTGGAAGCGATGCAGCAGTCCTATGCCATGCGTCTCAAGACCCTGGGCCCAGATAGCCCGAACACCATTCACAGCCTGCATCGGATCGGCACCGCCTACTACTTCCTCAATCAACTGGACCAGGCCGAGAGCTACTTCAACCAGGCCGTTGCCGCATGGCGTCTGCAGACACCGCAGAGCAACCGGCAACTGGCCAACGCGCTGACCATGCTCGCCAGCGTCGAGGCCGACCGCGGCGAGTTCGAACGGGCCTTGCCGGTGTTCGAGGAAGTCCTGGCTTTGTTCCGGGAAAGCTACCCACCCGAGCATCCGTTCATCTCCGAAGGTCTGCACAATCTCTCGACCTGTTTGTTTGACATGGGGCGTGTAGCAGAAGCCATCCAGATGCATCGGCAAGCCATCGAGATCGACGAGGCCGCATTCGACGGCGACGACCGCAGTCTGGTGATCGATTACGAGTGGATGGCGCGCTATCAGGTCGCTGCTGGAGACCTGGCAGAAGCCGCAGCGATGGCGGACCAGGCCGTGGCCATGGCCAGCCGCTTGCACCAGCAATCAGCGAACCAGGAACTGCTCGATCGCGCCCGC
Organism: Rhodanobacteraceae bacterium; assembly: GCA_024234055.1. Taxonomy (NCBI): domain Bacteria; kingdom Pseudomonadati; phylum Pseudomonadota; class Gammaproteobacteria; order Lysobacterales; family Rhodanobacteraceae; species Rhodanobacteraceae bacterium. The sequence continues at coordinate 133,913 of JACKOW010000005.1, read as the reverse complement.
CAAATGCAGGTCGAAGTGCTGCGAGCCCAGGGACAACTCGAAACCGCGCTGGAACTGCAGCGCGATGTGCTGAGTACCCGGCTGCAGCGCCTTCCGGCAACGCACATCTTCGTGATCGGCTCGCGCAGCGTGCTCGCCGATCTGCTGCTGCAGCAGGGTCGAATCGGTGAAGCAGCCGAGCAGCTGAACCTGGCGCTTGAGGGCTGGCGAGTGCAACCCAGTGGCTATGTCCGCCAGTTGGTCCACACCATGAACGCATTTGCCAGTGCGGGGAACTGCGCCTGGCTTGCCGGCGCCTGGCCTGCACAGAGCTCGGCACCGATGCGCGCCGCCGTTGAGCGCGGGCGACAGTCGTGCGTGCCTCAAACCTGACCTTGGTTCATCGCAACGCCACGTCCGGGGCAGCATGCTTGCAGCCTCAGACTCGCTGGGGTTTTCCATAGATCCCAGTTCGCGACCGGAGTGGCCCTTGAGCACGCACGACGCAACTTTTCCACTGACGATCTACTACGACGCCAGCTGCCCGCTTTGCCGCAAGGAGATGCACACGCTGCGCGATTACGACCGGCGCGCGCAGTTGCAGTTGGTCGATTGCTCCGCGCCGGACTTCCACGATCCGGCGGTCGACCGTGCCGGCTTTCAGGTGCCGGCGTTGATGGCCCTGATCCACGCCCGCGACGCCGGGGGACGCTGGTTCATCGGCGTTGATGTGTTCGTGCTCGCCTATCGTGCGGTTGGCATCGAATCCATTGCCGGGCTCTGGTCCAACCGCGCGCTGCGGCCGTTCTGGGATCGGGTCTATCCCTGGATCGCTCGAAACCGCATGGCATTGTCGAAAATCGGTTTCACCGCGGCTTTCGGCTGGCTGGTGGAGCGGGCGGCACAGCGTGCCCTGGCGCGCTCGAAGGGCTGCGAGGATGGTGTCTGCGAGCGGCCGGAGCAGGCGCGCGGGCCGCATTGAGACCATCTGGCAGGAAAATCATCAACGCGGAGAACGCCAAGAGTCGCGGAGAACGCAGAGTAGCGCAGATCAAGGATTGCCCTTGCCTTTCTCCGTGTCCATTCTGCTTTTCCTTTGCGTTCTCTGCGTCCCGCTGTTGGCTTCAGCTCACCGCAAGTCCCGGTCGTCGCGGTCGCGACACAAGGTCGCTCCTACGGTGGGAGCGGCTTCAGCCGCGATCCGGGATGCCGGTCGCAACGCAAGGTCGCTCCTACGGTGGGAGCGGCTTCAGCCGCGATCCTGGATGCGATCCGCGCCGCATTGCTGCAGGGCATAGCAAGTACACTGCGCTCCCTGCGCCGCTGCCTCTGGCAGCCGATGCACCCGCGAACGATTGCAGAGGCTCCAAGCATGACGATCCACTGGTACCCGGGCCATATGCACAAAGCCCAGAAGGACATGCTCGAATTGCTCCCGCAGGTCGACCTTCTGATCGAAATTCTCGACGCTCGCATTCCGCACTCCAGCGAAAATCCGGCCATTGCTCGCCTGCGCGGAGATACGCCCTGCATCAAGGTGCTGAGCAAGTCGGATCTGGCGGATCCCGACGTGACGGCGCTGTGGCAGGCGCAGTTCGAGCAACAGCGGCATGTGGCGACCTTTCCGACCCGCAGCGATCAGCCGGAAGCGATCAAGCAGCTGCTGGGACTGTGTCGGGCCATGTTTCCGCAGCGGGACACCAGCAGGAATCCGATTCATGCCATGGTGGTCGGCATCCCCAACGTCGGCAAGTCGACACTGATCAACATCCTCTCCGGGCGCACCATCGCCCGCACCGGCGACGAGCCGGCGATCACCAAATCCCAGCAGCGTATCGACCTCGATAGTGGCCTGACGCTCTTCGATACGCCGGGAATCCTCTGGCCCAAGGTCGAGAACCCGGCATCCAGCTACCGTCTGGCCGCCACCGGTGCCATCCGCGACACGGCGATGGAATACGATGACGTGGGCTTCTTTGTCGCCGAGTATCTGCTGCGCAGCTATCCGGAACGGCTGAAGGAGCGCTTCAAGCTGGAGGCGCTGCCCGATACCGAAGACGCCTTTCTGGAACTGGCCGCGGTCAGGCGCGGTGCGGTGGCCTCCGGTGGCAAGGTCAATATGCACAAGATCTGCGAACTGCTGATCAAGGAGTTTCGCAGCGGCAAGCTCGGCCGCATCAGCCTGGAAACACCGGCCATGATTGCCCAGGAGCAGATCGCGATCGATCAGGCCGCAGCGCGCAAGGCCGCCGACAAGGCCGAGCGCAAGCAGCGCTTCAAGCAGGGCTCGCAATCCATGGACATGCAGGAGCGCAGGACCGAGCGTGCCGACACGCTGGCCGTCAAGAAGCCAGGACCGCGGCGCCACGGCAGCTGAGGATCATGATTCCGGCCCGTTGGATCGGTCCTGATCCGGCGGTACAGACCGTGACCGCTTGTTACGCGGGATCGCTGGCTGTGAGCTGCCAGCCTTGGCAACATGGCGGTCGCCGGGCTCGGTCCGTCCCAGGAGTGCAGTCGATGCGTGATCAGCAAGATCCGAGATTTGTCAGCCGCCTGACCAAGGACACCCTCGCACTGGTGCTGGCTGGCGGGCGCGGTACCCGGCTCAATGCGCTGACCGACTGGCGCGCCAAACCGGCGGTACCCTTCGGTGGCAAGTTCCGCATCATCGATTTCCCACTGTCCAACTGCATCAATTCGGGCGTGCGCCGGATTGCGGTGCTCACTCAGTACAAATCGCACTCGCTGATCCGTCATATCCAGATGGGCTGGGGGTTTCTGCGCGGCGAATTCAATGAGTTCGTTGAACTGTTTCCGGCGCAACAGCGGGTGGACGAGACTTCCTGGTATGCGGGCACGGCCGATGCCGTGTTCCAGAACATCGACATCCTGCTGTCGCACGCTCCCAGCTACCTTCTGGTGCTGGCGGGCGATCACATCTACAAGATGGACTACGGTCAGATGCTGGCCGAGCATGTGCGCCGGGGTGCCGATTTCACCGTTGGCTGCATCGAAGTGCCGCTGGCCGAAGCCAGCGCCTTTGGCGTGATGCAGGTCGACGCCGAAATGCGCATCCGCCAGTTTGCCGAGAAGCCGGCCGCGCCCGAGCCGATGCCGGGGCGCGACGATGTGGCGCTGGCGTCGATGGGTATCTATGTGTTCAACACCCGGTTCCTGATCGACCAACTGGTGCGTGACGCCGCAGACAAGGCTTCCAGCCACGATTTTGGCAAGGACATCATCCCCAAGGCCATCCACGAGTTCCCCGCCTACGCCTATGCCTTCCGCGAACCGGACGGCGAGCACCAGGGGTATTGGCGTGATGTCGGCACCGTGGAGGCCTTCTGGAAGGCCAATCTGGAGTTGCTGGATCCGCTGCCGCAGCTGAATCTCTACGATGCCGACTGGCCGATCTGGACCTATCAGGAACAGTTGCCGCCGGCCAAGTTTGCCGCGCAGGAGGGTCGCGCTGGCTGCGCGCTGGATTCGATGGTGTCGGGCGGCTGTCTGGTGGTGGGCGCCACCGTGCGGCGCTCGGTATTGTTCTCCAATGTACGTGTGGAAATGGACACCGAGATCGATGAATCGGTGCTGCTGCCCAATGTCACGGTGGGTCGCGGTTGCAGAATCCGCCGCGCGGTGCTCGACAAGGGTTGCACCATTCCCGATGGCACCTACATCGGCATCGATCCGGTCCATGACGCCGAGCGCTTTCACGTCATCAGCAATGGTGTGGTCCTGGTGACCCGCGACATGCTGGGGCAGTCGCGCTATGTGCCGCTGAGTGCCCAGCGCCGTTGAGCCGCTCGCCAGCGCTGGGCACGGGTGACGCCAGACTGAGCGCGCCGCTGTCTGGGGGATGACGCAGGAAAGTGCCGGTGAGCTGCCTTGCGGCACACTGGGATCAGAAATCAGGGCCGATCTGGATGTCTGCAATGAATGTGCTGTTTGCGTCCGCCGAGGTCTTTCCGCTGGCCAAGACCGGCGGGCTGGCCGATGTGGCTGCTGCTTTGCCGGCTGCGCTCAAGGCGCTGGGCGTGAACGTGCGCGTGATCATGCCGGCTTATCGGGGTTTGGCTGAACGTCTGCGCGAAGGCGAATGCCTTGGGCAGTTGGAAGTGCACGGGCGAGGCATGCAGTTGATCGGTGGCGGCCACCCGGACAACGGCGTGCCCATGCTGCTGCTCGACGCGCCGGCACTGTATGCGCGCGACGGTAGCCCCTACGCCGATCGCCATGGTCAGCCCCATGCCGACAATGCGCTGCGCTTCGCCTGCTTCTGCGAAGCCGTGGCGCGTATTGCGCAGGGCGCAGTCGGTGCTGGGCTGGCGGCCGACATCGTCCACCTGAATGACTGGCACACCGGTCTGGTGCCTGTGTATCTGGACACTGGCGCAGCGCGCCCGCGTACCCTGTTCACCATCCACAACCTCGCCTATCAGGGCATCTACGATCTCGCCGAGTACCGGCGGCTGGGGCTGCCCGAGACCCTCTGGCATCCCGGTGCGCTGGAGTTCTACGGCGGGTTCTCCTTCATGAAAGCGGGTCTGGTGCTTGCAGACCGATTGAGCACGGTATCACCCAGCTACGCTCGGGAGATTCAGACGCCGCAATTCGGCGAGCGTCTGGACGGTGTGCTGCGCCAGCGTGCCGGCGATCTCTGCGGCATTCTCAACGGCATCGATCCTGAGGTGTGGAATCCGGCCAGCGATCCCCTGATCGAGCAGCGCTACGATGCCACCAGCGTGGTCGCCGGCAAGCATGCCAACAAGCGCGCGTTGCAGCGTGATCTCGGTCTGGAGGCCAGTGATGACCCACTGCTGGCCTTCATTGGTCGACTGGCCTATCAGAAGGGCGCCGACGCCCTGCTGGCGGCGCGCCCCGAGCTCAGTGGCCTGCCCTTGCAGATCGTGATTCTGGCTTCGGGTGATCCGGCCTTGGAGCGCGATTTTCAGGATTGGGCCACGGCCATGCCCGAGCGCGTGGCGGTGCGTGCGAGCTATGACGAGGCCCTGGCCCACCGTATCGAAGCCGCCGCCGACATGCTGATCATGCCTTCGCGCTTCGAGCCCTGTGGCCTGAATCAGATGTACAGCCTGGCTTATGGCACCATCCCGCTGGTGCGCAATGTTGGCGGGCTGGCCGACAGCGTGGCCGACATCGATAGCGCCGAACCCACCGGCATCGTGTTCCGGCACAGCGACGCCGGCGGCGTCGGTTATGCCGTGCGCACCGCCTGCGAGCGCTACGCCCAGCCCGAAGTCTGGCGTCGCATGCAGCAGGCCGGGATGGCTCAGCGCTGGGAATGGCAGACCTCGGCCATGCGCTATGTGGACATCTATCGGAGCCTGCTTGCGGCGGCGCGCCATCGCCCATAGCGCCGGATCAACATCGCCCGGGTTTTCGTGGGGCGGTGGCGCTTTCTTGAAGTCCTGCGCCCAATCGACTGCAGCCCGTCAGCGGGCGGTCATCTCACGGAGGGAGGCCAGCGCTGAACTGCGGGCTGCAGCTACTCGTAGACCGGATACACCGCAACGATCGGGCACGGCCGTTCCGAAGCCTTGGCGAAGCGGCTTTCGGTGCGGCCGCGTTCCAGGCCAACGGCTCGGGCCATTCCTGATCGAGCGCTTGATAGGCGAGGGCGGCAACGGCCGGGTCTATCTGGCCGAGAGGCAGGATCTGGGTGGCAGGGCCGCGGTCAAGCTGCTGCGTGGGCGCTTCACGGGCCCCGACATCACTCGGCGCTTTCATGCCGAGCAGGTCATTCTGGCCCGGCTGGACCACCCCAATATCGCGCATTTGCTGCAGGTCGGCGTGGCTGAGGACGGTACGCCGTGGCTGGCGATGGAGTATGTCGAGGGTCAGCCCTTCTTGCAGGGCCTGGCGGCGATGAGCGTGCGTCAGCGTCTGCGGGTGATCCTCAAGCTGCTCGACGCCGTGGACCATGCGCACGGTCAGTTGGTGGTTCATCGCGACATCAAGCCGGGCAATATCCTGATCGACCAGCGCGGCGAACCGCGGTTGCTTGATTTCGGCATCGCCAAGCGGCTGGATGACGCTGGCGCGCAGCTGACCCACACCGACAGCCATCCACGCACGCCGGCCTATGCGGCGCCCGAACAGGTGCGCGGGGAGCCGATCAGTGTGGCCACGGACGTCTACGCGCTGGGGGTGTTGCTGTTCGAAAGCCTGACGGGCAGCAAGCCGTGGAACCTGGCCGGCATGCAGCTCGATGCCGCCGCGCTCGAAGGGCTGCGAGGATGGTGTCTGCGAGCGGCCGGAGCAGGCGCGCGGGCCGCATTGAGACCATCTGGCAGGAAAATCATCAACGCGGAGAACGCCAAGAGTCGCGGAGAACGCAGAGTAGCGCAGATCAAGGATTGCCCTTGCCTTTCTCCGTGTCCTTTCTGCTTCTCCTTTGCGTTCTCTGCGTCCCGCTGTTGGCTGCAGCTCACCGCAAGTCCCGGTCGTCGGGGTCGCGACACAAGGTCGCTCCTACTGTGGGAGGGGCTTCAGCCGCGATCTGGGATGCGATCCGCGCCGCATTGCTGCAGGGCAGAGCAAGTACACTGCGCTCCCTGCGCCGCTGCCTCTGGCAGCCGATGCACCCGCGAACGATTGCAGAGGCTCCAAGCATGACGATCCACTGGTACCCGGGCCATATGCATAAGGCCCAGAAGGACATGCTGGAGCTGCTGCCGCAGGTCGATCTGCTGATCGAGATCCTCGACGCCCGCATTCCGCATTCCAGCGAGAATCCGGCCATTGCTCGCCTGCGCGGAGACACGCCCTGCATCAAGGTGCTGAGCAAGTCGGATCTGGCTGATCCGGAAGTGACGGCGCTGTGGCGGGCGCAGTTCGAGCAACAGCGGCATGTGGCGACCTTTCCGACCCGCAGCGATCAGCCGGAAGCCATCAAGCAGCTGCTGGGACTGTGTCGGGCCATGTTTCCGCAGCGGGACACCGGCAGGAATCCGATTCATGCCATGGTGGTCGGCATCCCCAACGTCGGCAAGTCGACACTGATCAACATTCTCTCCGGGCGCACCATCGCCAGGACCGGCGATGAGCCGGCGATCACCAAATCCCAGCAACGCATCGACCTCGGCAGCGGCCTGACGCTGTTCGATACGCCGGGAATCCTCTGGCCCAAGGTGGAGAACCCTGCCGCCAGTTATCGCCTCGCGGCCACCGGTGCCATCCGCGACACGGCGATGGAATACGATGACGTGGGCTTCTTCCTGGCCGAGTACCTATTGCGCAGCTATCCCGAACGGTTGAAGGAGCGCTTCAAGCTGGAGGCGCTGCCCGATACCGAAGACGCTTTTCTGGAACTGGCCGCGGTCAGGCGCGGTGCGGTGGCCTCCGGTGGCAAGGTCAACATGCACAAGATCTGCGAGTTGCTGATCAAGGAATTCCGTAGCGGCAAACTGGGTCGCATCAGCCTGGAAACCCCGGCGATGATCGCCGCGGAAAGAGAGCAGCTGGATCAGGCCGCAGCGCGCAAGGCTGCCGACAAGGCCGCACGCAAGCAGCGTTTCAAGGAAGGCTCGCGATCCCTGGGCAAGCAGGAGCGCAAGGCCGAACGCGCGGATGCGCCGGGTGGCAGGAAGTCGACCTAGGCCCTCGCTCGCCGCAGGCGGCCTGTGCCGCGCTCGCAAAACGGCGTCATTTCGGGATGCTCAGTGAGGGTCGGGGAGCGCAGCCTGCAGGCGCTCCAGATTGTCCCTACTGGCCGTGTCTGCGGGGTTGAGGACCAGCGCTTGCCGGTAGGCGCGGATCGCTTCCTCATAGGTGCCTTGTCGGGCGCGCAGGTAGGCGTAGCTGCGGTACCAGGCGGCATCGCGGGCTGCGTCCGGAATCTGCTCCAGCCGGTTGCGGGCCAGACTGAGCAACTGCTGGGCGGCGACGGGGTCTGTGGGCTGGGTTCGGTCTGCGCGGGCCATCGCCATCGGGATGAAAAAAGTTGGCGGGTTTGGCATCGCAACCCCGCATCTCCGAACTAGAGGCCAATGACGAACCCGTCGCGGCACCAGCAAGGAGAGCATTCGTGAAAGTTGGAACCCACCCGGATTTGCCTGCCCGTACCCACGTGCAACAGGGCGCCAGCAGCGCTCGGCGGGCTGCAGCATTCATTGTCAGCCTTGCCGGCTTGTGCCTGGCAACGCAGGTCATGGCCGAACCCTTCGTACTGGATACGATGCCTGCCGATTTTGATGGGGTTTATTTCAGCCCAACATTTCCAAGTGCGACCAGGTACGAAGCGCCGGCTCTGGCTCCGGTGGCAGTCGACTTCAATGGTGACGGCCAGACTTCCTGGTACGCCGGCGGTCGTCAGGTGGCGGTCGCCCAGACCCCGACACCGTTCGATCCGAATCGCTATGGCAACCTCGCACTCCCTGCCGTTTCCTTGCCGGTTTGCCCGTCCTGTACGCCGCGCTACCGCGCCTTTGCGGTGGGTGATGTCAACCGAGACGGCAAGCCGGACATCGTTCGCCTGAATGAGTGGGTTGGCCAGTCGTTCACCTTCACGCTGCAGGTGTTCCATGGTGACGGCGACAACAGTTTCACGGCCGCCTGGCGTGAGGATTTTGTCGACAATCCGTCGTTCAACTCAGGCAGTCACTACTTTCAGATGGCCTTGGCCGATTTTGACCGCGACGGTGACCTGGATCTGGCGCTACTGACCACCTACAACTTCACCAATACGAGCGTGTCACCCTGGTTGGACGCGGGCCATCTACGGATACGCTGGAACACGCTGAATGGACAGTTCGGGACGCAGACGGTGGTGCAAAGCCAGCACTTCAGGGACAACTCCAATCTGTATGTACAGGACCTGGAGCAGGATGGCGATGCGGATATCCTGGTCAATTTCCGTTCTACCTGGGCCGCCAACAACACCTATACGCCGTCGTCGGTCTTCTTCACCAACACTGGGGACGGGACATTCTCGGTGCGCAATGAAAGCAGGCAGGAATTCTGGAGCCCGGCAGGCATTGCCGATCTGAACCGCGACGCCTTCCCAGACTTTCTGTACTTCAACGTCAACGGGCTTGCGTGGATCCCGAACAATCGCGCTGGCGCCTACGGCGGCGGAATCGGCTACGGCACCGCGGTGCCGGAGGAGGGCGATCTGGCCATGGCTGACTTCGACGAAGACGGACTCATCGATCTGATCAGCGGCGAGACGATTGGCGGTCAGAACGCTCTGGTGTTGCGCCGGGGACTTGGTAACACCACTCTGGCCGCCGCGCAGACGATCGCAATACTGCCCTCGGAAGTGGTGCAGATGGGTGTGGGGGATGCTCGTGGCGATGCCGATGCTGACGTGCTGCTGCGGCTGGCCAACGGCACTTTCCAGTTGGCGCGCAATCAGGCGCAACGCCTGGATCCGAGTCGAGCGACCTCGCAGGTGGCCACCAGTCAAACCGGTCTGTCGAAGCTCGCCGTCGCCGACTTCAATCGGGATGGTGTGGACGACCTGTTGGCTCTGCAGCCGGCGGGAACGCGCGCTTACCTGGCAACGGGTACCACCGGCGGGGGTTTCAATCCTGCCGAATTCAAGATTCTGTCCAGTGGCGCGTCCGACATGGCCGTGGGTGACTTCAACCGCGATGGCAAGGCTGACTATGCCTATGTAGCGCCTGGCAGTGGCCAGGTACGCATCGTCTCGCAGATCGACAACATCTTCTTCTCCTGGACCGACGCGTCGATCGGGACCTATCCGGGGGCATCGTTGATCCAGGCCGGGAGCGCCTTCATCAACGATGCGAAGACCGATCTGGTGGTTTCCAGCAATTCTTCGGGTGGTTTGCTCTGGTTCTTGAACCCGGGCAGCGCCGCAGCCTGGAACACAACCTCACCGGTGACCACGCTGGATCCCATTCCGCAAGGCCTGACCCTGATTCCCCACTACCGCGGATTTGGCGATGCCGCGATGAGTTGCGCCGCCAACGGCCTGGCGTTCTATGTCAGGGGCTACAGCAACGTACTGGGCTGGTTCGAATCGGCGAGCCTGCTGCAGGTTCAGTCGATCCAGCAGACGGGGGTGTGCGTGGCGGTCAATATCGACAACGATCTGGAAAAGGAACTGGTGTTCGTGTCCGGCAATGGTCGATTGGTGTGGTGGAACCCGGAGAGCAACCCCATTGTCACGACCACCACGATCGACAACAGCGTTCCTGGCCTGGTCAACGCCATTGCCGCGGTAGACTGGAACGTTGATGGACTCAACGATTTGCTGGTGGCCACGAGCGAGGGTTTGTATCTGTACGCTCGCGAAGGTCTGGCCGAGGAATGGGTGCGGCGTCAGCTCTATGCCGATTCGTTGCTGGGGGCCACTGATGTTGTCGCCATCGACGTCAATCGCGACCGTCGCCCGGATGCCGCGTTCATCAATGGTGGCACCGTTCGTGTGCTGCCCAACTCCTCGCGCATCGTTGCTGCCGATGTCGCCAGTTACCCGGCTGGAACGCCACTGATGCTCACTCCTGGTGCCAACGGTACTGCATTCGAGATTGCCATCGTCAATCCCGGTCGCTTCGATGAAGACGCCCGCATCGCCGTCAAGAGCACCCGGGTGGTGTTCAACAAGGCCGTGCTGAGTGGTGGCATCTGGAGCAAAGGCGCTGCCATGACTCGCGCCGAAGTCGAGCAGGCAGTCGCCAGTGTATCGATCAGGATGGACGGTCTGGTCATCGGCACCAGCGGCACCACGCTGGTCGCTGCCGATGGCAGCCTGCAAATCAACTACAACAGCGTTCTGGGTAATCTGGTGCCGATCCCGCCGGGCGAATCCAAGCAACTCACGGCGGTCGTCACGCTGAAACCTACCGCTGCCAGCGCCAGCTACACCAACTTCTATCTGAGCCATGTCGGCACGCCGGGCCTGGCTCAGGTGCTGCATGGCACTGAGGCGATCGGGCGCACCGATGCATTTGGCGGCGAGGCTTCCAATCGGGTGAGCTTCGATCCTGTGATGCAGGATCAGATGTTCAAGAATGGTTTCGAGTAACTCGGCAGCGCCGGGGCGGGCGAGATCGCTCCTCTTCAGATCGTGACTGCAATCTGGCCTTTCTGCAGGGCCGCAGGCGAAGACCGCACCTTGTTGTCGTGCGGTCTTCGCTGTTTCGGCCCTGGCCCGCATTTCTCACACCTGCGCGCGCAGATGCGGTGATGCCGTTGCAGCGCAAGGCGAATCGGTGGCCACATGACAACTGCAGAGTGTGCGGCTGCACCTGCCCGCTTTGCCGCCCTCGCGCGTTCTTTGCGACTATCGCCGCGTTGCTCCTCCTCGCCAGGGAATCACCCGAGTGCAGGATGGTTCGGACAAGCGCCGTCCGCCTCAAACCGACAGCGGGTGCATCGGAAGGCGATGGTGCAGGCGAACGCTCGATCGGGCGTCGCAGTTATTCGTAGACGGGATAGACCGCAACGATCGGGCACGGCCGTTCCGAAGCCTTGGCGAAGCGGCTTTCGGTGCGGCCGCGTTCCAGGCCATCGGCCGTGGGCGACGAGGAGCGGTCATCGGAGAGCAGCGCGGCGTCGCCGGGATTGCCGCAGATCAGATCCAGACCCACACCCGATGACAGCTTGAGCACGGGCAAGAATGCGATCTGCGGACAGCTGCCACCCAATTCCAGCCGGTAGGCGCCATGACCGCCGGAGCGGATCTTCGAGGTCTGGATCAGGATGCCGTCATCGTCCGCTGCCCAGGCGCGCATCTGACTGGGGCGGAAGCAATAGTCGAAGGAACCGCGAAAGCCGCGGGTGGCGCCGCGGTGGCTGCGTGATTCGACGGTGGGCAGCAGCTGCCCGTCGGGATTGTGATCGGCCGCCCGGACCAGCTGCGAATAGTCCCGAGTAGTGATTTCCTCTACCTGGGTGATCGGGCACAGCTGCGCCTGCGTCTGCACGAATTCACGGGGCTGGCCGCAAACCCAGCCATGCTCGGCCAGCAGCGCCGAACCACTGGCCATGTCCGGGCAGGCCTGGGAGACATCGATGCGGAAGCGGCGCTCCTCGCTGGCCACGATCAGGGTATTCGGGCTGAGCTGGCGCATCTGCGTGACTGCGCGGGCATCCAGACACGACGGTGCCGGCGCTGGCGGGCGCGTTTCGGACATGGCTTGAGTGAGCAACAGCAGGGAAATCAGGACGGAAGGCATGGTCGAAGTGTTCCGTTCAGTGTTTCGAGGATTCTGGCACGAAGTCGGCTGGCGAGTGTTTCCGATCGTTAACCTGGAAGTGGTGCTGGTTGATGGTGTCGGTGCTGGAAAGGGCGGATGGACCTCGGGGCCGATGAGCCCTGTGGGGACTCTGTCCGCGAACGCCTACTGGCCGGCCTGGAGCTGCCGATCGCGGCTGAAGCCGCTCCCACAGGGTTCGCGGCATTCGATCGCGGCTGAAGCCGCTCTCACGGGATTTGCCGCAATCGATCGCGGCTGAAGCCGCTCCCACTGGGGTTTGCAGTAATCGATCGCGGCTGAAGCCGCTCCCACAGGGTTTGCGGCAATCGATCGCGGCTGAAGCGGCTCCCGCGGGGTTCGCCGCGCCCACGGAGCTAGCGGCATGGATCGACAGCGCGCCGCCTTGCTCCAGCCGTGCTCTACTATGGCCATCCTCGCGCCAGCTGCTGCGCTCGTCGACGCCGGTTCGGATCTGCTTCCGAGGCGCCGCAGGCCGCGTCGGTTCCCAATTCCGAGTAGCCCATGGCCAAATCCAGCTTCGATGTCATTGTTTTCGGCGCCACCAGTTTTGTCGGCCAGATTCTTTGCCGCTACCTCAGCCAGCAGTTCGGTGCCGGTGGCACGCTGCGCTGGGCGGTAGCCGGGCGTTCGCGTGACAAGCTGGAAGCGCTGAAGAAGGAACTGGGCAAGCCCGCCGACAAGCTGAAACTGCTCGTGGCCGATGCCGCCGACGTCGGCGCCTTGCGTGAAATGTGCTCACAGACGCGGGTGGTGGTGTCCACCGTCGGGCCCTATGCGCTCTACGGCGAGCCACTGGTCAAGATCTGCGCCGAAACCGGCACCGATTACTGCGATCTCACCGGCGAAGTGCAGTGGATCAAGCGCATGCTCGATCGTCATGAGGCGGCGGCCAAGGCCTCCGGCGCCCGCATCGTGCATTGCTGCGGCTTTGATTCCATCCCTTCGGACCTGGGCGTGCATTTTCTGCAGCAGCGTGCCCGCGAGCGTTTCGGGGCGCCGTGCACTCGGGTGAAGATGCGGGTCAAGGCCATGCGTGGCACTTTTTCCGGTGGCACCGTCGCCAGCCTGCTGAACGTGGTCAAGGAAGCGGCTCGCGATCCGGCGCTGCGCAAATCACTGGCCAATCCCTATTCGTTGTGCCCGCCGGGACACGAATCGAAGACCCGCCAGCCCAATCTCAAGACGGTCGCCTTCGATGCCGATTTCAAGAGCTGGATGGCGCCCTTCGTCATGGCAGCGATCAATACCCGCATCGTCCAGCGCAGCAACGCCCTGGCGGATCCCGGCTATGGCAGCGACTTCGTCTACGACGAGGCCATGTTGACCGGCGCCGGACTCAAGGGGCGGCTCAGCGCTGTCGCCATGGCCGGCGGCATGGGTGGCTTCATGCTGGCCAGCGCAATCAAGCCCACACGCTGGTTTCTCGAACGATTCGTACTGCCCGCAGCCGGCGAAGGCCCCAGTCCCAGCGCGCAGGAAAAGGGCTTCTTTGATCTGCGTTTTCACGGCAAGACCGCAAAGGGCGAGGAACTGCGCTGCAAGGTGACCGGCGATCGTGACCCCGGCTATGGCTCCACCGCCAAGATGCTGGGCCAGGCGGCAGCCTGTCTGGCGCTGGATATCTCCAGGGAGGACAAGCCGGGTGGCTTCTGGACGCCGGCAACGATTTTCGGCGATACCCTGATCGCGCGACTGCAGGCGCATTCCGGACTCGTTTTCGAGCTTCTGGACTGAAAGCCATCGGCCGTGCGTTGACCTTCGATCAAGGGCAGCGTGCAGAATGCGCGGCCCGGCACGTCTTGTGCAGTCTGCGGGCAGTTGCCAAACTGGCGTCCGGCTGGGAGCCTGCAGGAGCGCCAAGTGGCCAGCGAGCACGATATTCGCATCCGTCTGGAGACCTTGAACCGCATCGGTGCGGCGCTGTCTTCGGATCGCGATATCGACGTGCTGATGGAGCGCATCGTCGAAGCTGCGCGCTCCTTCACCCAGGCCGATGGCGTGACCTTCTATCGCAAGTCCGGTGATCGATTGAGCTTCGATCTGCTGCGCAATATCTCCCTCGACCAGTACCGCGGCGGCAGTTCCGGCTTGCCGATCAATCTGCCGGACATCTCGCTGCATCATGAAGACGGCACGCCCAATCACTCGCTGGTGGTGGCGCACGCGGCGCTGACCGGAACCACGGTGAATGTGGGCGACGCCTACAGCGAGCCCGGTTTCGATTTTTCCGGCACCCGCGCTTTCGACGCCCGCACCGGCTATCACTCGAAATCTTTCCTGACGGTGCCGATGAAGGACCATGCCGAGGAAGTGATCGGCGTGCTGCAGCTGATCAATGCCATCGGGCCCGAGGGCGAGATCCGGGAATTCACCGACGCCGACCAGCAGCTGGTGGAGTCGCTGGCCTCGCAAGCCGCCATCGCCCTGAACAACCGCGCTCTGCTGGAGCAGATGGCGCAGCTGTTTGAGTCGCTGATCCATTTGATCAATACCGCCATCGACGAGAAATCGCCTTACACGGGCGGTCATTGCGAACGCGTGCCGACACTGACCATGATGCTGGCCGAGGCGGCGGTGCGCACCGGCGTTGGCCCGCTGGCGGGTTTCACGCTCGACGACGACGATCGTTACGAGCTGAAAATCGCCGGCCTGTTGCACGATTGCGGCAAGATCACCACGCCGGTGCATGTGGTCGACAAGGCCACCAAGCTGGAAACCCTGTTCGATCGCATCGCCCTCGTCGACACCCGTTTCGAGGTCCTGTTGCGCGATGCCGAGATCGCCCATCTGAAGGGCGTGCTGGATTCGTCCAGCTACCAGCAACGCATCGCCAGTCTGCAGGCCGATCGTGAAACCCTGCGCCGCAGCAATGCCGGTGGCGAATTCATGAGCGACGCCCAGGTGGCTGAGATCGAGCGCATCGCCGCGCACGTCTGGCGCGGGCCGGACGGCAATCTGCGACCGCTGCTCGATGCCGAAGAGACGATGAATCTGTGCATACGCCGCGGCACCTTGAATGCGGCGGAGCGCGAGATCATCAACAACCACATCGTCATGACCATCCGCATGCTGGAAGCACTGCCCTGGCCGCCGCATCTGCGCAAGGTGCCGGAATACGCCGGCGGCCATCACGAACGCATGGACGGCAAGGGCTATCCGCGCGGACTGACCCGTGAGCAGATGAGCATTCCGGCGCGGGTCATGGGCATTGCCGACGTGTTCGAGGCACTGACCGCATCCGACCGACCGTACAAATCCGCCAAGACCCTGTCCGAATCCATCCAGATACTCGGCCGGATGAAACTCGACCAGCACATCGATCCGGACCTGTTCGACGTGTTCCTGCGGGAACGCGTCTACCTGGACTACGCGCGGCAGTTCCTGGATCCAGCGCAGATCGACCGCATCGACTGGCATCAGGTGCCGGGGGTGAGTGCCGAACTGGCTGATGAACTCAGTGCCACCGATCCGGTGCAGTAGATCATTGCGAGCCACCTGTTTCGGCGCGAAACTGCCCACGGGCCATGAACCATAAACCCGCCTGTAGGAGCGACCTCGCGTCGCGACCGGCAAGCCGCACGTCCGAAGCAGCGGTCGCGCCACAAGGGCGCTCCTACGCTTGAACCAAGTAAATCAACAACTTGCGATACGGGTTCATGGAGAGCGCAGTTGCGCTGCCGGCACCACAAACAGCAGCAGAAATCCGAGGTTTCCGAGCACGTTCCAGTGGCCGCCCGACAGCACCGAGCCGGTGGAGTCGATCACGAACCAGGAACAGACACTGATCAGGATCAACTGCCGTGTCAGCGCCGGATCGCGCGGCAGCAGGCGCGTGACCAGCAGCCAGATCATCGCGCCCCAGCCGACCAGAACGCCGCCGCAGATGCCGCTCATCAGGCGCACCACCGGATCGGCCATGGTCTGCGCGCCGTCGACGGGGAAGAACACCAGATCGATCAGCCAGGCTGTTGGCGCTGTCAGCGTCGACAGCGAAGCCGCAGCCATCATCAGGCCGAAAGCCACTACCAGAGCGGCGCCAATTTTCAAACAATCCGCGATCTGTGTCTGTGTCATCTGCTGCCTCTCCGTGTTGATCGGGAGGCAGCCTAAGTGCTGGGATGCATGTGCTCAATGACCTCCGGGGTCATGTCCCTCGGTATGACTTATAGTTCCGCAGAGCTCGGGAAATGCCCGAAGTCATCAGGAGCCGGCAATGCAGCGACGTGAACTCATGAAACTGGCGGCGCTGGCCGCAGCCATGGGGGCATTCTCGCCCCGTGCCCTGATGGCCGGGTCGGGGGCCAAGCCGTTGAAGATCCTGTTTCTTGGCGGCACCGGATTCATCGGCCCGCACATGGTCCAGCGTGCCCTGGATCGCGGCCATGAAGTGACGCTGTTCAATCGCGGCAACAGCAATGACCGCTTTCCCGATCTGGAGACGCTCACCGGCGATCGCGACGGCAAGCTCGAGGCGCTGGAAGGTCGCCGCTGGGACGCGGTGGTCGACACGTCCGGCTATGTGCCCCGGCACGTCGATGATTCCGCCCGCCTGCTCAAGGCCGGCGGCACGCCGCACTATCTGTTCATCTCCACCGTGGCCGTCTACGAGCCCAGCACAACGCCTGGACTTGATGAAAGCGCCGCGCTGCGGACGATGGCTGATCCGAGCGTCGAGAAGGTCGATGGCGACACCTATGGCCCGCTCAAGGTGCTGTGCGAACAGGCGGTCGACAAGCACTTTCCGGATGCGGCCACGATTCTGCGCCCGACCTTCATCGTCGGTCCGGGCGATACCACCGACCGCTTCGCGCATTATCTGGAGCGGCCCCTGGCCGGTGGCAGCATGGCCGTGCCCGGTCCCAAGGAAATGCCGCTCACCTATGTGGACGTGCGGGATCTGGCCGACTTCACCATCCATGCCCTGGAGCAGCAGGTGTACGGGCGCTACAACATGGTCAATGCGCCCGGCGCCGCGACCACCGGCGAGCTGATGCAGCGCTCACTGGCCCTGAGCGGCGCCGAGGTCGAACTGGTGTGGATCAGCCACGCCTTCCTGCGCCAGCAGGAGCTGCTGGGCAAGGGCAAGCCGGGCTACCCGATGATGGTCGATCCGGCCGAATACGGGGGCTTTTCCTCGCTCAGTCAGGCTGCCGCGGTGGCCAAGGGTTTCCAGAACCGGAATTTTGCCGACACCATCAAAGTTACCTGGGACTGGTGGTCGTCATTGCCGGCAGAGCGTCGCAGTGGACGGCGCGTATCGCTGACGCCGGAGATCGAAGCCAGCTGGATCGCAGTCTGGAAGGCCGCCCAGGCTTGATCCGCGAATGAATCTGCAGCCGGTCCTGAGCAATGACAAGGTCTGCCTGCGACCGCTGGGCGCGGAGGATTTCGAGCGCCTGTATGCGGTGGCCTGCGACCCGCGCATCTGGGAGCAGCACCCGACGCCGACACGCTGGCAGCGTCCGGTGTTCGAGAACTATTTCGCTGGCGCCATCGAATCCGGTGGCGCCTTGCGGGTCCACCGCGCTGCCGATGAGCAGCTGATCGGCTGCACCCGCTACTACGCGCTGGATCTGGCAGCGAGCGTGGTCAAGATCGGCTACACCTTCTTCAGCTGTGACAGCTGGGGCGGGGGCTACAACCCGGCTTGCAAGCAGTTGATGCTCGACCACGCCTTCCAGACCCTGGAGCGCGTGCAATTCGAGGTCGGGCAATGCAACCAGCGCTCGCAGATCGCGATGGCCCGCCTCGGCGCGCGCCGCCTGGGCGTGTCGGAGGTGGCCTACCACGGCGAGGCCAGCCATCCCAACGTCGTGTTCGAGATCACCCGGGCGCAATGGCAGCAGCGGTAACGGGGTTGTTGGTTGTGGGCTGTGGGGTTGTGGGTTCTGGGTTCTGGGTTGTTGGTTCTGGTTTGTTGGTTCTGGAGGGCGCCGCGCCGCGGCGCCGCTTTGCTCTTGTAGCCCGCACTGCGCGCAGCGCTGTCCGGGCGGTAACGCGGAAGAGCCCCCGCTGAGCCGCTGCGCGGCACAACCGGCTACGCTCTTGTAGCCCGCACTGCGCGTAGCGCTGTCCGGGCGGTAACGCGGAAGAGCCCCCGCTGAGCCGCTGCGCGGCACAACGGGCTACGCTCTTGTAGCCCGCACTGCGCGTAGCGCTGTCCGGGCGGTGACGCGAAGAGCCCCGCTGAGCCGCTTCGCGGCACAACGGGCTACGAGACGCTACTGTGCGCGCACGCGCAGCGTCAGCCCCTTGAGGAAATTGCGCAGCAACTGGTCGCCGCAGGGGCGGTAGTTGCGGTGTTCGGGTTTGCGGAACAGCGCGCTCAGTTCGGGTTTGGATACGGGAAATCCGGCGTCTTCGAGGATCTGGTGCATGTCGGCGTCCTGCAACTCGAAAGCCACACGCAGTTTCTTCAGCACCATGTTGTTGCTGATGCGCTGTGCCAGCGGCCGTGCGGCAGCATTCGGGCTGGTGCCGCGCAGGTGCAGGATCAGGCCGTCCAGAAAACGCACCAGCACGGCATCGGGGCATTCGACGTGGCCGGGCTCGTCTTCCTTGCTGAGATAGGCGCGCACCTGGTCGACGCTCAGCGCGTACTGGGCATCGACCCGTTGAATGGTCTCGATCACCAGCGCATCACTGAGATCGAGCATATAGCGCACGCTGCGCAGCACATCATTGTTGATCATGGTGTTTCTCGTCGAGGTCCAGGCGCCGCGGGTGCGGAGCTCTGTCGCACGGCAGCCGAATGTGTCAGCCAAGAGCGAGGACGCAACCATAGCGGTAGACGCGGCAGTTTGGGTGTGCCGACAAGCCGCTTTTCGTAGAGCGAAGCTTGCTTCGCTGCTTCTGCTCGGCTTTGGCTTCTGCGCTTCGT
Source organism: Rhodanobacteraceae bacterium (assembly GCA_024234055.1). NCBI lineage: Bacteria > Pseudomonadati > Pseudomonadota > Gammaproteobacteria > Lysobacterales > Rhodanobacteraceae > Rhodanobacteraceae bacterium. The sequence continues at coordinate 114,839 of JACKOW010000005.1, read as the reverse complement.
CGACATCAAAAGCCGCACTTCCTGCCGAGCAAGCTCGGCACTACAACAGCCTCGTACACTGTGGCTCTGGTAGCGCAGCTCGCTCGAGCTTGCTCCGCTGCTTCGGCTGTTGTGGGTTCGGACTCGTCCGAACGCTTTTGGCCGGGGCGAAGCGAAAGCGTCCAGACAAGTCTGGACCTGCAGAAGCCCAAAGCGCCGCAGCTTCTGCCGGGCAAGCTCGGCACTGCCAGAGCCTCGTTCGCCAATGCCATACGGTTACCACGCAATCCCGTAATCATCCCCCTGTTCGCTGGCGCCGCCCCACATGCTGCCGTTCTTCTGGTCGAACCAGATCGCGGTGACCGGGCTGTAAGTGCGCTCGACCACTTCCACCTTGTAGCCCATGCGGGCCAGTTCGGCGCGGGTCCATTCGGACACCTTGGGCGTGAGCTCCAGTCGCCCCGGTTCGGATTGGTGGGCGCCGAAGGAGCTCTGCATCTGGTAGCTGGTGATGTTGTGGGCTTCGACGGCCTGCTGCACATTCATGCCGAACTCGACCATGTTCAGGAAGAACTGCAGCAAATTCTGATCCTGGGTGTCGCCGCCCTGCACCGAGAAGGCCATCAGCGGCTTGCCATCCTTGAGTGCCAGACTGGGCGTCAGCGTGGCTCGCGGGCGCTGTCCCGGGTGCACCACGTTGTATGGATTCAGGGCCTCATCCAGCACGAAACTCTGCATGCGCTGGCTGAGGCCGATGCCGGTGTCGCCCGGAATGAAGGCCGGTATCCAGCCGCCGCTGGGCGTGACCGATACCACCCAGCCCTCGGCATCTGCCGCCTGGATCGAGGTGGTGCCAGCGAGGAAGGCCTCGTCCGCACTCATCAATCCAGCCTGCTGGAATCCGGCTGTGCCCTCGGCCTGCGCCTTCGGCGGAATGGGTGTCCATTTCTCCAGCAGATCCAGATAGGGGTTCTTGCCCTTCTGGAAGGGGTAGGGATCGCCCGGCTTGACGTCGGGATCGTTGCGATCGGCATTGATCAGCGCCCGACGCTGGTCGGCGTAGTCCTTGGACAGCAACCCGGCGATCGGCTCGGCTGGTGGCACATAGGGATCGCCGTAATAGAAATCGCGATCGGCGAAGGCCAGATTCATCACCTGGTACAGGGTGTGGATGTAGCGCGTGCTGTTGTAGCCCATCGCCTTGAGATCGATCTTTTCCAGCAGGTTCAGCGCCTGCAGCATCACCGGCCCCTGCACCCAGGTGGTGAGCTTGTAGACCTCGATGCCCTTGTAGTTGCTGCTGACAGGCTCTTCGATGTGGACTTGCCAGCGGTCCAGATCTTCGAGCGTGATCAGACCGCCGAATTCGCGCGATCCGGCAACGATGTCCTTGGCGATATCGCCACGATAGAAGCGGTCATAGGCAGCCTGGATGGCTTCCTTGCGCGACTTGCCTGCCGCCAGCGCGGCGGCTTCGGCATCCACCAGTTTCTGCAGCGTCGCGAGCAGATCGGGCTGGCGGAAGATCTCGCCGGCAACTGGCGCGGCGCGCTTGCCTGGGTCATCGGCATCCAGATGCGGCAGGAATACCTTGGTCGAGCCCGGCCATTGCGCCAGCACCGCACGCCGCGCCTCCATGTTGTCGGCCTGCGCCTGTTCGATCGGATAACCTTTTGCCATCTGCATGGCCGGCGCCAGCACTTCGGCCAGACTGAGCTTGCCGTACTCGGCCAGCATCACCATCAAACCGCCCGGTGTGCCGGGCGTGACCGCCGCCAGCGGACCGTTTTCCGGCGGATAGACCATCCCCTTGCTGCGGAAGAACTCGGCGGTGGCGCCGGTGGGCGCCACACCCAGTGCATTGATGCCTTTGACCTCACCGGTATGTGGGTTGTAGATCAGCGCCTGGGTTTCGCCGCCCCAGCCGAGGGTGTCCCACATGGTCGAGGTGGCTGCCAGCATGGCGCAGGCCGCATCCACCGCATTACCGCCCTTGGCGAAGGTCAGCGCCCCGGCGGTCGCCGCCAGCGGCTTGCCGGTGATCGCCACCCAGTGCTGGCCGTGGAGCACGGGCTTGACCGTCCGTTGGGCCATCGACACTTGGCTGCCGGTGGCCAGCCACGCGAGCAGACAACAGCTGAGCCAGCGGTATCTCCGGCTCTTCGAACGCATAGGCATGGGGTCGCTCCTCCCGGTGAGGCCGCGAGGTTAGCAGACCTCCAGCGAAGGGCCCGTTGATACCTTTGCATGGGAGACAAGCCGACCGTGGGACGGTTCACGGCTCGGTCCCGGCAGGCCGGACTTGGACGCCGCGCACGGTTTCAATTGGTGACGTCGAACTATGCTGACGCCGATGGGCGGCGAAAGGCCGGGAATATGAGTTCGCCCGCCGGAATTTCCGACGATCGGTGCTGTGGACTCGTCACTCTGGGCATCGCTTTGACGTATGTACTTGAGACGGACATCTGTGTTCGTTGGACCGGCGGGTTCGGGCGATGCCTGGTTTTGGGGTTTTCAGCAAGAGGACTGAGGATGAGCAAGTTTCCCGAATGCGCCGCTCGCCTGATGCGCGGCTGCGTTGCGGCCGCGCTGCTGACTGGCGTATTGCCCACGGTGCATGCCGCAACCGTGGACCGTCTGCCCAGTCCGATGTTCCATGACGGCATGGAGGACCTGATTGCAGGTCCCTACACCGATGGCGACGCCGCCCGCTTTCTGGCGCAAGCCACCTTTGGGCCCACCGATGCCGACATCGCGCATCTGCGCTCGGTGCGCTATGCCGGCTGGTTGAACGAGCAGTTCACGGCAGCGCCGAGTTCCATGCTGAGCTACTACAACTGGGTGGCCAACACGCTGAACGAGGGGGTCGGCTCGACCACCATCCGCGAGGCCTGGTTCCTGGGTGCGCTCGGCGGTCCGGATCCGGCCAACAACCTGATCATCCACAGCGATCAGCTGCGCCAGCGCGTGGCTTTCGCGCTCAGCGAGATCTTCGTGATCTCCGACCAGTTCACGCTGATCAACCAGTTTCCCAACGGCCAAGCCTATTTCTACGACATCCTCAGCAACAACGCTTTCGGCAACTACCGCACGCTGCTGGAGCAAGTCACGTTGAGCCCGGCCATGGGCGTGTATCTCAACATGCAGGCCAACCGGCGTGCCAATCTGGCGCAGAACATCCATCCCGACGAGAACTACGCCCGCGAGATCAACCAGCTGTTCAGCATCGGCCTGGTGCAGCTCAACATCGACGGCACGCCGCAGCTCTCGGGCGGACAGCCGATCCCGACCTACTCGCAGACCGAAGTCACCCACTTCGCCCATGTCTTCACCGGCTGGAACTGGTTCGATTGCGCACCCGGCAACTTCGCCGGCTGTGGCCCGAACTACACCACCGGCACCAACTTCCAGACGCCGATGGCGGCTTTTGCCGCCTATCACGACAACGGCACCGATCCGGTCAATGACATCTCCAACAAGCAGCTGCTGAGCTACCCCGGCGCCGTCAACGGTGGCGTGCTCGCCGATGGCGGCACGCCCGCTTCGGATCTGGCTTTCGCCCTGGACAACATCTTCAACCATCCCAATGTCGGGCCCTTCATCGGCAAACAGCTGATTCAACGACTGGTCACCAGCAATCCCTCACCGGGCTATGTGCAGCGGGTGGCGCACGTGTTCAACGATGACGGCACGCCGGCCCATGTGCGCGGCAATCTCAAGGCGGTGGTGCAGGCCATCCTGCTCGACCGCGAAGCCCGTTACGGTCACTGGGACAACCCGGACACCTTCGGCAAGCTGCGCGAACCGCTGTTGCGGATCACCCATCTGTGGCGGGCAATGGGCGCGCGCCACCAGTGCGGCAACGACTATCAGGCCGGCAACACGATTTTCCACTATGCCAACCAGCCCTATCGCTATGCCGGCTACGTGACCGCCTGGGGGACTTCAGACAGCATCTACGGCAATGGCGTGGGTCAGGCGCCGCTGAACTCGCCCACGGTGTTCAACTTCTTCAAGCCCAGCTATCTGCCGCCCGGAGAAATGGCGGCGGCGGGGCTGCTTGGCCCCGAATTCCAGATCAACACCGACACCCTGATCGTCAATTCCACCAACAGCACCGCGGGCAAGACCTGGGGATTCGACCTGCTCGATGCCTGTGATCCAAATGACGACACCGGCGAGGTCAAGATCAATCGCGCCCAGGATTTCGCGCTGGCCGGCAGTGCCAATGGCGGGCCGGGCGACCCTGCGGATCGTCTGGTCGATGCCTACAACCGCCGTTTCATGGCCGGGCAGATGACGCCCTTCATGCGGCAGACGTTGCTGTCGGTGCTCAATCCCATCGGCATCGCCGATGGCGCCGACTGGAAACGGCGACGTATCAGCCGCGCGCTGCTGCTGATCCAGACTTCCGCCGAATACATGATCCAGAAATAGGACGGGCCATGAGACCTGATCGCCGCAAGTTCATCCGGCAGACCCTGGCCACGGCCCTGGGTGGCGCCAGCCTCTATTCCGCGCTGGGCGGATTGCAGGTACTGCAGGCCGCTTCATTGCAGCCGAACTATGTGTTCACGGATTACAAGGCGCTGGTGTGCGTCTTTCTCTATGGAGGCAACGACGGTTTCAACACTGTCGCGCCCTACACCCAAGCCGCCTTCAACAGTTTCTATGGGTCCGGTGGCGTGCGCCCGCAGCTGGCGTTGAACCGCGCCCAGCTGCATCCATTGACCGATCTCAGCGGATCGTCGGGTGACGGCATCCAGTACGCGCTGCACGCGCAAATGCCGGAGCTGGCGGCCTTGTTCAATCAGGCCGGCAGCCCGCTGGCGATCATGGCCAACACCGGCACGCTGGTGGGGCCGGTCACCCAGAACCAATACCTGAACAGCAACCCGGCGCTGCCACCGCAGCTGTATTCGCATTCGGATCAGTCGGCCTACTGGCAATCGTCGCCGCCGACCAATTCGCCGGTGACCGGCTGGGGCGGGCGCATCTGCGATCTGGTCGCCAGCGCCAATCCGCCGAACATCCCGATCCTGACCTCCTTCAGCGGGGAAGATGCCTTCATCCGCGGCGAGAACGTCAACGGCTACATCATGAATGCCAGTCAGGCACTGACCGTCGATCTGCCCTACGACGATCGTGGTCAGTTGCGACCGGCCTTTGATGCGCTGCAGGCCCAGGGTGCACAAGGCAATATGCTGGAGCGCACCTATGCCGGCACCTTGAACCATGCGGTGTCGACCGCCGCGATCATGCAGATGGCGTTGACTGCCGCCGGTGCACCCAGTTTCGCCAGCTTCTTCCCGAATGCCGATGGCTACAATTTCGACGCGCAGCTGCAGACCACGGCACGACTGATCTGGGCGGCCTACAACAATGTGCCGGGCTACAGCGGCTTGAAGCGTCAGGTGTTCTTCGTCAACACCGGCGGCTACGACACCCATTCGGACGAGCTCAACCAGCATCAACTGTTGTTGCCGGTGCTGTCGCGCGCCCTGGCCGGTTTCTACAACGCGCTGAATTCCATCCCGATCACCGGCGGCACCCTGGCCAAGGTGGCCACCGCATTCACGGCCTCCGATTTCGGACGATCAATGACCGCCAACAACGGCGGCAGCGATCACGGCTGGGGCTCGCATCACTTCGTGATCGGCGGCGCCGTGCAGGGTGGTCGCTTCTATGGCAACGGCTGCGGCTTCAGTGGTGCGGCCGCCAATTTTGGACTGGTGATGCCCAGTTTGCTGAACCCCACAGCGTCCAGTTTCGGCGTGCCCTCGCCCAATCTGAACGATCCGGGAGACGGCAACGGACGCTTGATACCGACCACATCGGTCGATCAATACGCCGCCACGCTGGCCCACTGGTTCGGGCTCAACAACAGCGATATCTCGCTGATCTTCCCGAATCTCAGCAACTTCTCGCCATCCAGCAACTACAACCCGGCGGCGGGATACATGGGCTTCCTGGGGTAGCGACTGGCCTACGCTCGGTAGAAGCGAGCTCGCGTCGCGAGCGCAGGAACGGGGCCTGCCCGGACCTGATGCCAGAAGCCGATCGCAGAAAACGCAAAGGAGAAGCAGAGAGAACGCGGAGTAGGGCAGGTTTGCGATGGCGGTAGCGCGGCTCCGGCGCGCGCAGGCTCGGGTCAGCGCTTCACGCGTATTCGCGCCGGCGGCCGCGGCAAGCGCTGCGGCAAAGCGCCGGGCGCTTCGCGTAGTCACCCTGGGGCTCTTGCAATACCAGCAGACGCGTAGACCCGGCCTACGTCGGCGCGCCTGTGTTCCTTGGGTGGGGGCGGTGTCTGACGCCACCGGTCGCGCCGCCAGGCCGCTCCTGCAACAGACCCACCTCCTGGTAGGAGCGACCGCAGCAACCGGGACTTTCCCTGATCTGATGCCGCTAACCGCGGCTACGTTGCAATGTCAGCGCCGCTGCCGCGATCGATGCGAATCCCAGCAGCAGACCGATCAGCAGACCGTTGAGCGGTACCGGAATCGGTGGCTCGCCGCCATTGACCGTGATCGTGCCGTACATGCCAGCGCCGGGCTGGCCGTGCGGTTCGCAGAAATAGCCGAAGGTGCCGGGCTGGTTGAAAGTCACCGTGGCCCGCCAGATCTGTGAAGAGGGCGCGCCATTGCCGCCTTGCCCGTCGCATCCGTTGGCGCAGCGAAAGGCACCATTGTCGGCGACCACATTATGCAGGCCACCGAGGTTGCTCCAGGTCACCGTATCACCCGGCTCGATGGTGAGCTCGCGCGGCACGAATTCCAGTCTGGAACCGCCCGCCTGCACGTTCCAGTTGCGGGCAGCGGCCGACGTGGCACAAACCAGAAGCAAGAGGGCCAGAGCGACGCTGACGAATGCCCCCGAGCCACGCGATGACCCGCGCTGTCCAGAGGTCTTGCCGGGCATCCCTTCGGCCGTCGAATTCATCCAGTACGCCGCTGTTCACTGCGATGAGCAACTCTACACCGGGCAGGGCGATCCAGTGCAGCATCAAGACGCCGCCGCAGGCGCGGCGCCCTCCAGGGTAAGCATGCCGCTTCCGGAGGGCCGAGCGCCTGCTCGGCCGCTCTGGCTTTGGGCTCTGGCGCTCGTCTCCCGCGGTTCCGACAAGAGCAACAGCGGCGCCGCGGGCGCGGCGCCCTCCCAAAGCGTCGGCGCTCCGGGAGTGCGGCGGGCTATCGCGATCCTTGCTCATCTGAGCCCTGCGGAGCTACCTGACCTGCAAGAGCTTGCCCGAACTTCGGCGCGGGTCAGCCGCCTCCGGCGGCCACCGGAATCGGCACGAACAACTCGTCGACTCGACCACTTCGAACGCGCTCGACCACCCAGCGTCGCCGCTCCTCCGTTGCCTCGGCGGCCGCCTCGCTGATGGCACCATCGCGCAGGGCTTCTTCCACGCTGGGGTAGCTGCAGAGTCCGGCCGTCAGGCAGAGGCGATCGAGGGTCGGGCTGCTCGGGCCACACGCCAAGCCCAAATCGCACGCGACCAGGGTCCACAAGTGGCCCGTGTTGATTGTCGGTGGCGGTGCCCGTCGCCAGTCGTCTTTACCGGGTGGTGATGCCGGATACGCGATCTCGAAACTCTGAGACCGTCTGCCAACGAGGGCGGCGAGCAATCCAAAGGTATCAGCATCGCCGTTCGCGAATGCTTCGTGCGCCAGCGCGCGCAGGTTGGCGTCCGGGCCAATCTTCGACGGCCGACGAATTCTGGCCAGTTTCAAGCGGGCACCGATATCGCCGCTGGCAGCGGCCGATGCCAGCGCCCACCAGTACTCACCCTGATCGAGGCCTTGCCATTCGTTTTCCGTGGTGCTGATTCCCTGACGGCGGCATGCTGCCATCAAGCGTTCGATCGCGGCGCGCAGCCCAGTCAGCACCCGTTGACGTTCGGCGGCGTCCAACCAGCGTACGCCGGTGTCGCTCTCCCAATCGAAGAACCTGTCGTCGCGGACGCTGCGAGCTTGGTTGCAGTCGCTCATGTCCTCGTTGCGCAGGAACAGTGCGTGCGCCTCGCTCGCGGCCAGGTGCTCGTCCACGGGGCGCGGTAGCGCGATCGGAGGGACTCCGCGGATGTTGAGGTCGAACAGGGCTGGAGCGCTGGCCATATTGGGCGGGCCGTTGTCGGACTGCGCGACGGATTCCGACTTGGCTTGGCCATCGGTTTGTTCGGGCGCGGATTCAGATGCGGTCGTGGCGGTGGGCAGCGTCGGCGCAGCTTCCTCCGCCCATGGCCACATCAGCCATGTGCCTACGACCAGGGTGAGTAACAGGGGAACAAACCAGCGCAGTCCCCTCATGGCTCGGTTCCGGGAGCAGTAGGCTTGCGCCAAAGCTCGGCGAAATTGCCCGACTGTATCGCCTGCAATATCTGCAACTGCTGTCCCGCCAGCATGCGCTTTTCCCTTGGCGACAAAGTGGCCAGACGCGGCTCGCGGCCCCTCGGGTCGCATAGATCGCAGCGCCGACCACGCTCACAAGGTGGCGACAACTCGCAGAAGCTGATCTCCCAGGCCAATTGCATTCGCCAGCCGCTCAGGGTCGCAAAGATCGGGCTCGATCGCACGAGCGCAGCGTAATCGCCCTCGCGCAACAACTCTTCGGCGGCCATGCGGGCCTGCAATTCCGTAGGGCTGATCGGGCCAAAGCCGCGCATCCGGGCTGATCCGGACTCCGCAAGTACACTGAGGGCATGTCCCAGGTGCGCCGCCGTGCGTCTCCAGGCTTTCGCATCGGAACTCAGATTGAATGCCGTCAACCGGCCCGGCTCACCCATGCCGGCGCAGCGCAGTTTCGCCGCCGCGTTTGGATCCGGTTGCGGCGGGCGGTTGGCTACGGGCTTCAAGGGTATGAAGGGATAGGCCAGCACCTCGGCACAGTAGGTATAGAGCGCTGACAAGGACGCCGCGGCATCGGCATCGCCCGTATTGGCCCGATCCTTCAGCGCCTGCGACCACAACAGCAGATTGGCTTCAGTCGTCAGGCGCGCCGAGTAGTCGGCGCGTTCTGCCGGGCTGGCGCGATACCCGCGCACGCCGGCGGCAACCCGCAACGGCGGAGCAGTAGCTTCTGTCTCAGCCTCGGCCTTCGTGGTTTCACCCGCTGGAGTTTTCGGCAAGTCGCCAGTCGGCGGCAATTCCGACTCGCGCTCAACAGCGGGTGCCGGCTGCTCGTGCGCCGGCCGATAGAAGACCAGCGCCAGTCCGGCAAACACCAAAGAAGCGAACAAGAGCTTGCGTTTGCGCCCGGCTTTCATTGTGTTCATCCCCCGCCCGCACCGGTGCGCTCCGGAGGCGGATCAAACATCCCCGCCGTCTGACCGTTGCGCAGGCGGTTGACGATCTCGTTGCGGCGCTGGTCCAGGCGTTGCCACTGTTGCGGCTGCATATTGTCGCGATAAGCCGCTTCCAGGCTGTCGTAGCCGCAGGTCATGCCGAACCAGGCCGTGGCACAGCTCAGGTCGAGGAGGCGGCTGCCGGGTCCACAATCGGCGCCGAGATCACAGGCGACCAAGGGCCAGAGGTCCAGTGGATTGACCAGATGGCCAACGAGTGGATTGGTGCCGGGTAGTCGCAGCTCCAGCCAGCCCAGTTCCGAGATGGCCTGCAGATCACCGGAGCTCAGCGTTTCGATCATCAGCGCTCGGATGTCATCGAGATTGAGCTCCGCGCGTGGCTTCTTGCCTAGCATCCGTGCGCGCGCGAGCAGATTTCCGGCGCGCGCGGCGGCGTCCAGCGCGGCGTCCTTATCCTGCTGACGTCGCTTCCTGGCTTCGGGATCCTCGATTTCGGACGGACATTGCGCCTGGAAGCGTTCAACTGCTGCCACCAGCGCCCGGCGCTCGGCTGCCACGCGTTCGGGCGGCAGCCAGTTCCAATCTTTACCTTCGAATACGCCTTGTCGGCTGCCCTCGATGGCCAAACGCGCACGCTGACAATCCCGTTCCCGCAGTTGCTCGCGCATCAACGCGCTGGCGGTCTCCCTGGAGACCACGGGAATCGACGCCTGCGTGGGGGCACTCCGGGTCTGGTCTTGCATGGACTTGTACGCGGCGTTGGCAGCGGCGGATTCTCCCGGCGTGTCGGCGCGCGCGGTTTCGTCCGGATTGTCGCTGGCGCCGGATTCCGGCGCGGAATCCTTCTTGCGCTCCGCGTTGTCCGCCGCGACCGGCGCATCGCCTGGGCCAAACCAGCGCGCGCGCTCGCCGGCAATGCCTGCCAGTGCGAGTAAGCCCAGCAAGGCCATGACCACCACGATCCGGCTGCGCATCAGCCGCCACCGCCAAGATTGCGCGGCGCCAGAATCAGATCGGGCCGGCCCTCGCGCCACAGGCGCAGGATTTCGGTGCTCTGAGCTTCGGCAATGGCCTGGGCGCGCGGGCTCAGTTGGGTCATCGCCAGAAAGCCGATTCGCCCCATGCCGCCCAGGCTGGAGGCATCCGAACCGAAGGCATAGACGTGCGGATCTTCTAAGCAGCCTGACAGCAGATGGCAGGCTGCCAACAGGAAGCCCTCCTGGTTGTAACGGCTGACGCCGGCCAATTCCGCTGCATGGCGCGCCAGATCCATGGGTTCGGCCTGGCGCAGTAGTTCGATTCCGGCCAAGCGTGCGCGCTCAAGGGCTGCTTGCGCGCCTGCGGGGTCGGTTCGACTGTTCGGCCGATCGGCGCGGAGCACCGCGGCCGGGTGTTCCAGCTGCACTGCCCGTGATTGCCAGGCCTGGGCCATCATCGCCGCGTAGGCAGTGGATTGCAGTGACAGCGCGGCGCAGCGCTGCTCGGACTGGACATAGGCGCCCAGCAGGGCATCGAACACGCGATCGCCCCAGCCCATGACTTCCATCCAGCCGAGCATATTGCGCTCGCCAGCTTCGCGATTGCTGTTGAATTGCGCCACTTCCACGCAAGTCTTGTAGAGCCCCGCCAGCGTATTTGCGGCATCGGCATCGCCGGCATTGGCCCGCGCCCGCAATTCCGCGACAAACGCGGGCAGATCGGTTTCGGCTTGCAGTCGGCGCCGATCATCCGCGCGCTGACTCACGCTGGCGCGGTGGGCGGCGCGGGTGGGATGAGCAGCGGGTATCTGCTGCGGGTCTGGCGTCGACTCGTCTGGCGCGGAGTCCTCTGAGTTCGCGTCCGCGCCCGCTCGCGCCTCCATTTCAGGGGCCGCGATTGCGCTCGTCGCTGGCATTTCATCCTGTGCTGGCGCGGGGCCCTGCCAGTGGCGATAGGCCAGCACCGCAAGGCTCAGCAGGAGCAGAATGAACAGCTGGCGGTTCACGGAATTGGGCGCTCGTGCCAAGATGGTAACGAAAGGCGACGCAGTATCCGGATTGTGCAACTCCCCGTCGAGCCCTTCAAACTGAGCGGTCTAGACTCTTGCGCGCCTGCGGAGGGCGTGCTCGCTCAGCAGGCTGGTTCAACCCAAGGAGGTCCGATGTCCGCTTTCGAATTGGCGCAGCTCAACATTGCCCAGATGCGTACGCCATTGGACTCGCCGGAGATGGCTGATTTCGTGGCAAACCTTGATCGTATCAATGCCTTGGCTGAGAGCTTCGCGGGCTTTGTTTGGCGTCTGCAGGATGAGGCAGGCAACGCGACGGCGCCACGCCCGATGGGAGAGTCCACCCTGGTCAATATCTCGGTGTGGCGGGATGTGGCGGCACTCCGTGAATTTGTCTACAAGAGCGCACATGTCGAGATCATGCGTCGCCGCCGGGAATGGTTTGACGCCATGGAACAAGCCTCGATGGTGCTGTGGTGGGTGCCTGCAGGGCATCGCCCGGACGAGTCTGAAGCTGTCGCCAAGCTTGCCCTGCTGCGGGCGCAAGGTCCGAGCCCCGAGGCCTTCACTTTTCGTCAGCCCTACGCCGCGCCGGATGCCGAGTCTGCGTCGATCAGCCCCTGACGGAATTCGAGTGCTGGGACGGCGAAAGACGCGGCGTCACCGAGCGTAGCCCCCTCGAAGGGCTGGAACAGCGGACGCTACTTCCGTGTACGCGGCTCGATTCCGCGAAATCCAACGCACCAAACTGACTTCCGCAGACCCTGGCGGACCGCGCCCAGACGGCTCGCTAATCCGGGATTTACACATGGATTGCGCCTTGGCGCTAAAGTGGCGCGTTTACTTTTGCACCCATCGCTGTACCTGCCGGAGTCTCTCCATGACGCGAACTTTTGCGCTCGCTGCCAGCATGCTCATGCTGGCCGCCTGCAACCAGACGCCTTCCGAACCCACCCCAACGGCCGAGTCCAAACCTGCTGCCATGCCCGCGCCCGCTGCCAATCCGCTGCTCACCGCCAGCACGCTGCCCTACCAGGCGCCGCCCTTTGACTTGATCAAGGATGAGCACTATCTGCCGGCCTTCGAGCAGGGCATGAGTGAGCAGCTGGCCCAGATCGCGAAGATCGCCGACAGCGCCGAGCCGCCGACCTTCGAGAACACCGTCGAGGCCATGGAGCGCACCGGAGAGACGCTCAATCGCGTGCGCCGGATCTTCCAGGGTCTGGTCCAGGCCGACACCAACGATGCCCGCAAGGCGATTCAGGAAGAGATCAATCCCAAGCTTGCCGCGCATCAGGACGAGATCCTGCTGAACGCCAAGCTCTTCGCCCGGGTCAAGGCCGTCTACGATGCCCGCGAGTCGCTGACTGATCCCGAGCAGAAGCGTCTGGTCGAAGTCGATTACGACCGTTTCATACGCGCCGGCGCCAATCTGTCCGAGACGGAAAAGGACATGATGCGCAAGTTCAATGTCGAAGAGACCACGCTGTCGACCAAGTTCCATACCCAGCTGGTGGCGGCCACCGCGGCTGCTGCTGTGGTGGTGGATGATGTCGCGCAGCTCGATGGCTTGTCCGAGGGCGAAATCGCCGCAGCGGCCGCCGCCGCCAAGGCCCGCGACATGGACGGCAAATGGCTGCTGTCGCTGCAGAACACCACCACGCAGCCGGTGCTGGCTTCATTGAAGAACCGTGAGCTGCGCGCTCGGGTGCTCAAGGCTTCGGAAACCCGCACCGAACAATCCGATGACAACGATACCCGCGCGGCGGTCCAGCGCCTGGCGCAGCTGCGCGCGGAGAAGGCCAAGCTCCTGGGCTTTGCCACCTTTGCCGACTACCAGCTCGGCGATCAGATGGCCAAGACGCCGGACATGGCGCTGAAACTGCTGACCGACACCGTGCCTGCCGCAACGGCACGGGCGCTGCGGGAAGCGGCCGACATCCAGAAGATCATCGATGACCAGAAGGGAGGGTTCACACTCACGGCGTCCGACTGGGACTTCTATGCCGAGCAGGTACGCAAGGCCAAGTACGATCTGGACGAGTCCGAGATCAAGCCCTATTTCGAGATGAACAACGTGCTGGAAAACGGCGTGTTCTACGCCGCCACCCAGATGTACGGCATCACCTTCAAGGAACGCAAGGACATCCCGACCTACCACGCCGACATGCGTGTTTTCGAGGTGTTCAATGCTGACGGCAGTCCGCTGGCCTTGTTCTACACCGACTACTTCAAGCGCGACAGCAAGTCCGGTGGCGCCTGGATGGATGTGTTCGTGGAGCAGGATGCACTGGCCGGCACGCTGCCGGTGGTTTACAACGTCTGCAATTTCACCAAGCCGGCCGAGGGTCAGCCGGCGCTGATCAGCTTCGACGACGTCACCACCATGTTCCACGAATTCGGCCATGCCCTGCATGGCATGTTCTCGAACGCCAAGTATCCGTCGATTGCCGGTACCAACACCTCGCGTGACTTCGTCGAGTTCCCCTCGCAGTTCAACGAGCACTGGGCGACCGAGCCGACGGTGTTCGCCAACTACGCCAAGCACTACCAGACGGGCGAACCCATGCCGCAGGCGCTGGTCGACAAGATGGTGGCTGCAGGCAAGTTCAACGGCGGCTATGCCACCACCGAATATCTGGCCGCTGCGCTGCTCGACATGGCCTGGCACACGCTGCCGGCCGATGCGCCGCTGCAGGATGTGAATGCCTTCGAGGCGGATGCGCTCAAGAAGTTCAAGGTCGATCTGGCGCAGGTGCCGCCGCGCTACCGCACCACCTATTTCGACCATGTCTGGGGCGGCGGCTACTCGGCCGGCTACTACGCCTACTTCTGGTCGGACGTGCTCAATCACGATGCGTACGCGTGGTTCAAGGAACACGGCGGCATGACCCGCGAGAACGGTCAGATCTTCCGCGATCAGATCCTTTCGCGCGGCAACACCGTCGAACTGGCCACGCTCTACCGCGAGTTCCGCGGCAAGGACCCGAGTGTCGAGCCGCTGCTGGAGAATCGCGGTCTGAAGTAGGGCCGGCGCGTGTCTGGCTACAGCTGAACAAAGGACGGCCTTCGGGCCGTTCTTTTTTTTTTGCCGCGAACCCGGTGGCTGCAGGCCTGTAGCGGCAGGCCGTGAAACCAGGCTGTGGGAGCGGCTTCAGCCGCGATTCGGACGGTGGAGAACGAACCCCGCTGAGCCGCTGCGCGGCACAACGGGCTACGAAAGCTCTTCTGGCCCGAACTGCGCGCGGCGGTGTCCGGGCGGTGACGCGGAAGAGCCCCGCTGAGCCGCTGCGCGGCACAACGGGCTACGATCAGGCGGTCTGGAGAGCCCGCCGTCCTGACGAGTCAGCGGGAATCCGCTCCCGCACCCCGCCGACGAGCGATGAGCTGCTCGATCTTCGCCGCATTCTCGCTGCCGACGATGGCCACCAACTGCTGGCGTCGCTGCTCGATCAAGTGCTGATTCTCGGCCCGAATGCGCTCGCCACGCGTGCGCAGTTCCGACACCTGGGCCGCGCTCAGGCCCAGCACTTCCTGCAGCCGGGACAGGCGTTCCTCGCCCGCATCCTTTCCCCGCGGCAGGCGCAGCTCGCGGTTGACCATCAGCTCCGCCAGCCTGGCCTTCTGTGATTCGCTCAGCACTGCCAGCAATTCCGGGCGCAGGGCATCCATGCGCTGTCGTCGCTGCAACTGGGTGTCGGTGATGAAGTGCGCGAGTTGCTGCACCTGGGTGTCGTCCAGCTGCAGCCAGCGGCCGGCGCGCTCGGCGCGGGTGACGGCGTCGGTGGGATGAGCCAGCAGCGGACCGCTGGCCATGGCCGCGGTGATCAGCAGTGTCAGGGGTTTGAGCCAGCTACGCATGTCTTTCTCCTTGCCTTGGGTGATCGGAACGATCCGGTTGATCTGAAGAACGCGACAAGGAAACTCGGGTTGACCCGGATGCGCTGCGGTTCCCGGATCGCGGCTGAAGCCGCTCTCACCAAACATGCCGCCAATACCTGAATTGAGGGCACGAGGGCGAGAGGGCACGAGGGCACGCTAGATCAAGAGCTCGCCGTGAGGCTGCCCTTGCGTGCCCTCGTGCCCTCGCGCCCTCCGATGTTTGATGCGCGAGTAAGCGCACCGCCAGGGGCGACCGGGACTCTCACAGAATGCAGGACCGGCTCGCGCTGTTCTCTGCGCCCTCCGCGTCTCTGCGTGAGCTCGCTCTTTCCGACACCAACAACCAGCAACCAGCTCTTCGGCAAGCATCGCCGATTGGCGTTATCGTGCTCACCCTGATTCTTCGGCACGGGATGGATTGGCAATGACGACTAGAGACGTGGTGATTCTGGGCGCGGCGCGCTCGCCGATCGGCAGTTTTGGCGGTGGCCTCGCCGACTTCGAGCCACATGAGCTGGCGGGCACGGTGATGAAGGAGGCGGTGGCGCGTTCCGGCGTTGACCCCCAGGCCATCCACTACGTGACGGTCGGCAACTGCATCCCGACCGGGCCGCGTTATGCGTACGTGGCGCGGGTGGCCGCGATCCAGGCCGGATTGCCGATGGATTCGGTGGCCATGGCGGTCAATCGCCTGTGTTCCTCCGGCCTGCAGGGCATCGTCACCACGGCGCAGAACATTCTGCTGGGGGATTGCGATTACGGCATCGGTGGCGGCGTTGAAGTGATGTCGCGCGGCGGCTACCTGTCCACGGCCATGCGCAGCGGTGCTCGCATGGGCGACACCAAGATGATCGACCTCATGGTCGATGCGCTGACCGATCCCTTTGGCGTCGGCCACATGGGCATCACCGCCGAGAATCTGGTGGCCAAGTGGAACATCAGTCGCGAGGAGCAGGACGCTCTGGCGGTGGAATCCCATCGACGGGCGGCAGCGGCCATCGCCGAAGGTCGTTTCAAGGATCAGATCGTCCCCATCGTCAAGCAGACCCGCAAGGGCGAGGTGACCATCGATACCGACGAGCACGTGCGCCCCGACACCACGCTGGAAACCCTGGCCAAGATGAAGCCGGCTTTCAAGAAGGATGGTTCGGTGACCGCCGGCAACGCCTCCGGCATCAACGACGGCGCCGCCTTCGTGGTGCTGGCCAATGCCGCCCACGCCGCAAACTCTGGCCACAAGCCGCTGGCACGCCTGGTGTCCTACGCGGTGGCCGGTGTGCCCAACGAGATCATGGGCGAAGGCCCGATCCCGGCCTCGAAGCTGGCACTGAAGAAGGCCGGCATGAGCCTGGATCAGATGGACGTGATCGAATCCAACGAAGCCTTCGCTGCCCAGGCTATCGCCGTGTCCCGCGGTCTGGGACTGGATCCGGTCAAGACCAATCCCAACGGCGGCGCCATCGCGCTCGGCCATCCGATCGGCTGCTCCGGCGCCTTCCTCGCCATCAAGGCCATCTACGAGCTGCACCGCAGCGGCGGTCGCCATGCACTGGTGACCATGTGCATCGGCGGCGGCCAGGGCATAGCGGCGGTGTTTGAGCGGCTCTGAGGGGGGAGGCCGACGGTGCGCGCCAGTGCACACCGTCGACGCTCTTGCGCTATTTCATCTGCATGTGATTGCGAATGCAGTGCCTGAAGGAATCCACGGCACCGTCGAATGCGTTAGTTGCAGACGTGCACGCTTGAGCGGGTTGCCCTGGGTTGCAGGAGTTGCTGACCAAGGTCGCCGCCGTGGTCACATTGCTCGCTTCCGTGGCACAGGCAGCCGCACGGGTGACAGGTTGCCGGTCCGAGTCGCTATCAGAGTCTGCGCCAAGCAGCATGAAATCGATGTTTGCAAGTGTGCCCGGATCGGCGCCAATGGCGAATGAAAAGCGCTTGTCAGCGTCCGGAGCCGACAGTCGCGTGAGATTGGCCTGACCGCTGCGCAGATCCACTCGCAGGATGAATTCTGAACTGCTGGTCGTCAGAAAGCCGCGATCAATGGTGGTCTGTGCGGCGAGGCTGGTTTCAAGGGATCCCGCCGATGCGCCGGACGCGCCGAATAGGGCGAGTGCGGCGGCGATAATGGCTAGTTTCTGCATGTTGAAGTCCTGATGACTGGTTTGGAGAGAATCGCCCTGGCGATTCGTACTTGCTGCGGCGTTACTGTCGGCAACAATATCGATCGGAGGGGGATTGCAGCGCTATGCAAAGTGGGATCGCGTCGGCCTGATCGGGATGCGTTCAGGCTCCGGCCGCGGCCGCTGGCGCGAATACCTCAGGCGAACGATCCGATCTACCGCGCGCCGGAACCGCGCTACCTCACACACGAACTTGTGGCACAGGCGCAGTTCGGGCCGAAACCCATGCCTCGGCAGGACTCGGCAAGGTTGTCGTGCACGGGCTCAGTTCCTTTCCACCTCGATCAATAGCGGCGAGGCGAACATCGCCGCGGGCGAAATGACGTCTTCTTCCATCGGGATCTGGTCGCCGTAGCGCTCTTTCAGCTTGGCCTGGACGGCAGCGTCGCTCAAGTCAAAGTCCTTGAGTTTCTGCAGCTCGCCGATGCGCAGTCCCAGCGCGCGCTGGTAGGCCTTCCACACCAGCTCCGAGCAATAGATGCGTTCATCGGACCAGCCGAAGGCGGCGTCGTAGCGCCGTCCCTGCAGGCGCAGCGCCTCGCTGCGCAACTTTTGGCGCACTTGCGCGGTCAACAACGCATCGGCGGCGCGAAGGCGCTTGACCACATAGTGACCCTCATCGCCACGCGCTATCCACTGCGCCAGCGGCGTCCACTGCACGGTCTTGCCGGCCTCCAGCACAAAGGCCTTGCCCTCGCGATGCAGCACCATTCCCATGTGGCTGTAGCGCGAATGGGTGGCGCGCTGAATGGCCTGCGACTGTGCCGAGCGCGAGGTATGGAAGATCAGGTCGCCATCCTGCGGCAGATAGTCGCTGGCCTGCCCGCAAGAGGCGCAGAGCAGGACGGCCAGCAAGACCAGGATTCTCATTGCGGTACTCCCCCATGCGTGCTGCGATCGAGTCTGATCTGGCGCAGATGAATCTCAGCCATGCATGGGCGCAGGCCCCAACTCAATCGACTCGGCACAACGAGTCGCCAGGCAGCTGTCAGAAGGACCCTCTTTCAACTATGCTCGCGACCCGATTATTGTTACCAACTGTAGCGCGGAGCGTTTTCATGCCCAGTTCCCACAAGTTTCCGGTCTGGCCCAGTCTGCTGCTCTGGATGCTGCTGCCAGCGGCCGTCGCGTTTGCTGCGGAAAGCGCTCCACCGCTGCCGAGCATCAGCGAACTCAGCCCCTTGCCGGATTTCGTGGATGCATCCAGCGTGCCGGAGCAATGGCCCGCGTCTTTCGATGTTGATTCCGACTCCAGTTGGCGCTATTGGCTGATCGACACCCAGGTCGATCGACGCACTTCAGATGACACGATCTATGTCGATCTGGCCTTCGAGCCGATGACCGCCGAGCGCCTGGGTGATGCGGGTCGATTCGAAATCGGTTTTCGCAGTGAGTACCAGTCGCTGCAGCTGCACCAGATTGCGGTGCGGCGTGCGGGCCGCTGGGCCGACCGTTTCCGCCCTGAGGGCGTGGAGCTGACCCGGCGCCAGGCCGAATTCGAATCCGATCTCAGCGACAGCAGCGTGTCGGCGCTGCTGGTGATCGATGACGTTCGCGTAGGTGACGTGGTTCGCATCAGCTACAGCGTGCACGGCAGCAATCCGGTACTGGCTGGGCATTCACACCATCAATTTTCCTTTGGCAGCGAGTTTCCGCAACTGCATCGCAAGGCTCGGGTCCTGTTTGCCAAGGATGCCAAGGTCAACGCGCAAAGCTTCAACGAGCCGCCGAAGGCGACGCTGAAGCGCAGGAGCGGCCATCTTGAATGGCGCGCCGAGGCGAAGGCGCTGCCCGGTGTGCGCAGAGAGCAGGACTTGCCTTCCTGGTATGTCGATCGTCCCGCCTGGGCCGTTTCCAAAGACCAGAGCTGGGCACAGATCGTGGATTGGGCCTTGCCGCTCTACCTCACGACCGCTGATCTCCCCGATGAACTGGCGCAGGAGTTGCCGCAGAAACGACTGCTGACCGAGGCAGAGCGGGCCTCATGGGCCTTGCAACGGGTGCAGGACGACGTGCGCTATTTCGCCACCGTACTGGGCGACAGCTCGCATCGCCCGAATCCGCCGGCCTTGACCTGGCAACGCCGTTACGGCGACTGCAAGGACAAGGCACAGCTGTTGACCACGCTGTTGCGAGCCCTCGACATCGAGGCAATGCCGGCGCTGGTTTCGGTGGGCAATGGCCCCAATCTTGATCGCTTGCCACCTGCGGCCACGGCTTTCGATCATGTCATCGTGACGGCCATTGTCGATGGCGAGCGCCTGTGGCTGGATCCAACCTTGGTCTGGCAGCGCGGCCATGTTCGTGATCGCCGGGCGGGTCTGGAAGGCCATGCCCTGATCATTGACGTCGGACAGAAGGATCTGACGGCCATGCCTGCGGCCGATCCGGCCCAATACAGGATTGCCGTGAGCGAACGCTACAGCGTCGCCGATGAAGATCGGCAAACGGTCGCGCTGACCGTGGAAACACGGCGCAGCGGTGATGCTGCCAACGAGTTCCGGCGTGCGCTGGCGGGTAGCACCAGCAAGGAGATCCAGCGCAAGTATGCGGAGTTCTACCGGCGTCATTTCGGCAAGCTGCGCACCACCGCTGAGCTCGGAATCGCCGACGACGTTGATGCCAACGAGATCGTCGTCTCGGAGCACTACGAATTGCAGGACCCGTGGACTCGCGGGGACTTGCAGCTACTGCTGGTACCCACAGCAGCCGAGGCTGCTGCGCAACTGGTGCGTCCCGGCCAGTTGGAGCGCGCCGGACCCTTCATCGCGACCGCCCCAGCCAGCATCGACTACGAGGCCAGAATCGAGTTGCCAGAGTCCTGGCAAGACGGTGCCAGCGAACTCGACGAGAGCGTCGATTCGCCGGCCTTTCGCTGGCGTTCGTGGCGCAAGTCTGAAGCGGACGGACTCGCGCTCGGTCATCATTTCGAGAGCCTGCAGACCATCCTGCCGGCTGCTGACATCGACCAGCACTTGGCAGCCATCGAACGTGCCGAGCATCTCAGTCAGCAGGGCTTGCGCGTGCTGATGCCGGCGCAGCAGAGAATTCAGGATCGAGAGGCACGCTTGCGCGCCATCCTCAAGAGCGCCCGCTCGCGGGCACAAGGCGGAGAAGTTCATGAGCAATAAGCTCCTTGCCGGCATCGCACTGTGGTGCCTGTTGATGACCACCGCGGTCACGGCGACGGCCAAAGAATCCGACACCAAGCCAGCTTCCGGCCGCGGCGAGGTCGGTTCACCCTTTGGTATACCCGGCCAGCAGGCGACTGACGACGTCTGGAAGCAGTTTCTCGCCGGCTCCGATCTGACCCGCGCCGGTAACGCCCTGCGCTTCCTCAACGAACTGTTCGACGAGACCGGCGAGTTGGATCCGGCCTTGTGCAAGTCCAGAGAACAGGAAATCCGCGAAGCCCTGGCAGAGATTCCGGTCAGCGCCGGCATGTGGTTCTACGGTGGGCGCTGCGCCGAGCTCAACGGCGATTCCGAACTGGCCGCGCAGTCGGAAGCGGTGCTGGCAGCGCTGCTGGAGAACGCCCTCGGCCAACGCATCATGGCAAGCTATTCGCGCCCGATTCCGGTACTGGGCGAAAACGACATCTACGCCATCCTTGAACTCAGCGGCGAAACGGTGTTGGCACAGGCTTACGAAGTGCCGGTAACCGGGCGCTACATGCGTCTGATCGTCAGCACGCTGGACGAGGACAGCAAGCGCCAGCAGTCCATGTATTTCGATTTTCTCGACAACTTCGTGCAGCTGGCGCGTGATACGCCCGAGCTCCGGATGCCCTCCGGCCGACGCCAGTTCGCCTTGGAACTGCTGCGTGGACTGGACCAGAGTGAAGCGGCAATCGTAGCGAGAGACGCGTGGGAGGCCTTGTTGAAGGATTCCGTGGACGGACGCCTGGAGGCGGTCCGGGCGCTGGCGAAGAAGGAAGACGGTCATCGGCTCTGGGTTGGCTTGATCTGCGTCACCGTGGAGGCTTTCGATTGCGCCGCAGAAGGCGTTGAGCTGCTCTTGCCTTATGCCGAGGCAGGTCTTGCTGATGCTTATGTCGTGCTCGCTGTGGCCTACGCCGAAGGGCGTGGTGTGGAGCGCGATGACGAAGCCGCTCTGGCGATGCTGGCCGAGGCGAACAGAGCGCTCGGGCCACCCCAAGCCGAAGTGTCGCTGCAAGTCCTGCTCAAATCGATCAACGGAAAGACCCAATTGCACCCATTGGTGGCGGAGACACTGCGTGAGGCTGCGGCCGCAGGCAATCCGCTCGCCAGCGTGCCGGTGGCGCTCAGCACCGGAGATTGGACGCAGGATCAGATTCCGCAGGAGGCCTTGCCCTTCTTGCGGGTCGCCGCGGACGGTGGTGCGACCGTTGCCCTGGGATTGGCTGGCCGCGTACATGTGGAAGCGGGTCGGGCTGACGTGGGCCTGCCGATGCTGCGTAGGGCTGCCGATGCAGGCGATCAACTCTCGGCCCTGTTTCTGGGGCTGGCCTATCTGCGGGGCGAGCTGCTCGAGGCGGACGTCGAGCAGGCGCGCCACTGGCTGAGAATCGGCGCCGAAGCTGGAGAGGTGAGGTCGATGAGGGTGCTCGCGCTCGACTACGGAAGGCAAGGGGGCGCCGAGAATAATCAGCTGGCAGACTCCTGGTTCAGCGAAGCGGTATTGCTCGGCGACGAACAGGCCAGCGTGCTGATGGCGCGTTTTCTGCTCAGCGAACCTGAGGGCGTGGAAGATGCGCCGAAAC
Organism: Rhodanobacteraceae bacterium; assembly: GCA_024234055.1. NCBI lineage: Bacteria > Pseudomonadati > Pseudomonadota > Gammaproteobacteria > Lysobacterales > Rhodanobacteraceae > Rhodanobacteraceae bacterium. Next base: position 92,760 of record JACKOW010000005.1, on the reverse strand, counting down.
GGGCACGGATTCTGTTGGAGGCGCTGATTGCGGAACACGACTCGGATGAGGCGCGTTTTGATCTGGGTAGTTGGAAGTTGCAGCCGGGGAGCCCCGTGTATGCGCCGGAGCAGGGCCTCGCGCTGGTGCGCGAAGCCGGCGAGAACGGTCACCAGATGGCGCGCATGTTCTATGCGGCCGGGGGTCTGACTGCTCCCTCGCCCGAGATCGATGTCGAGCTGGCCCAACGCTGGTTGGAGCAGGGGATCGAGAACAAGGATCCCGAGATCGCAGTTCCACTGTCCGCCGTATTGATCAATGCCAAGCCCGAATATCGTGATGTCCCTCGTGGATTGGCACTGCTCGATCATTGGTGGCAGGAAGAGCAGAATGCGTCCGCGCTCAACGAACTGGCATGGCTGCGCTGTACCAGCGTCGATCCCGAGGTCTTCAGCCGCGAACAGTCTGAGGTGTTGGGCCCGGCGCTGGCCAAAGTCGCGACCGACAGGCTTGATTGGCTGGATACAGTCGCTGCCTGCCAGGCAGCTGCAGGCGACTTTGAACTGGCTGTTGCCACTCAGCGGGAAGTGATTGCCGAGGTGGAGGCCAGAGCTGGCCCCGACAATCCGACCGTGAAGTCCATGAAAGCGCGATTGCAACGCTATCAGGAAGGCAAGCGTGCCGAGGAACGGATCAAGGCCTCTGTCGGCGACTAGCCCGCTGATCGTGCGCCAGTTTCATTGCCGGCCGGTTGCTCTTGCCGGAACCGCTGATGTCGGCACAGCCAGGCGGCAGTCGTTCGTGCCGGACGCCTCCCCGTCCGCGTCCAACTGTCCTATTGTCCTTCCCCTGTATCGGGGAGGGAGAGAGACATGGCAGCGGGCGTATCTCAGCACGGCATGTGGTCATCGAAACTGGGTTTCGTGTTGGCCGCGGTGGGCTCGGCCGTGGGGCTGGGCAATATCTGGCGCTTTTCCTATGTGACCGCAGAGAACGGCGGCGGCGCCTTTGTCCTGGTTTATCTGCTCGCGGTGCTATCGGTGGGTCTGCCGCTGATGATTGCCGAGGTGATGATCGGTCGCGCTGGGCGCGAGAGTCCGATCAACACGCTGATCGATCTGGCGCGAGAGTCGAGGGCCAGTCCGGCCTGGTCGCTGATCGGTTGGTCCGGGATCGTGGCTGGATTGTTGATCCTGTCCTTCTATTGCGTGATCGCCGGCTGGACCCTGAGCTACACCGTCACCTATGCCCAGGCGGTGTTCAGTACCACGCCCGCGATCAGTGACCCGGGGGCTCACTTCGGGGCGCTGACCAGCAGCACCTCAAGTCTGCTGTTCTGGCACTTCGTGTTCATCGTGCTGACCATCGGCGTGGTAGCCCGCGGCGTCGAGAAGGGTATCGAGGCGGCGGTGCGCTTCATGATTCCCTCGCTGTTCCTGATTCTGGTCAGCCTGGTGATCTATGGCGCCACCACCGGGCACTTCAGTGCGGCCCTGACGTACATGTTCGCGCCGGATTTCTCCAAGGTCACGGGCAGCACGCTGGTAGCCGCGCTCGGCCAGGCCTTCTTCTCGCTGAGTCTGGGCATGGCCGGCATGATGGCTTATGGCGCCTATGTGCCCGACAAGGCTTCGATTCCGCGTCTGGCCGGGATCATCTGCATCGCCGACACCGGCGTCGCGCTGCTGGCCGGCATGGCCATCTTTCCGCTGGTCTTCGCTTTCTCGCTGGATCCGCACACCGCTGGCCCTGGGCTGGTCTTCGTGGCCCTGCCCAGCGCCTTCGCGCAGATGCAGTTCGGCAATGTCTACGGACTGGCCTTCTTCGTGCTGCTGGCTTTTGCCGCCTGGAGTTCGACCATTTCCATCCTCGAGGGCGGCACCGCCTATCTGGTCGAGCGCGGACTCAGTCGCTGGCTGGCGGCGACGCTGCTCGGCGGCTTCGCCGGCACGGTCGGCATCGGCAGCGTGCTCAGCTTCACCGTGTGGTCAGAAGTGCGGCTGGCCGATCGCAACATCCTCGATTTCACCAACTTCATTGCCAGTGATCTGATGCTGCCGCTGGGTGGATTGGCCATTGCCACCTTTGCCGGCTGGGTGCTGGCCGAGCCGTTGCGGCGCAAGCAGCTCGCTGATATCAGCGACACCACCTACGCCATCTGGAAAGCGCTCTGCCGCTACGTGGCGCCGGTTCTGATTGCGCTGGTGTTCGCGAGCGGGCTGGGCTTGTTCGGGTAGCGCTCGAGAGGACGAGAGGGCTCTCTCCATGAACCCATATCGCAAGTTGTTGATGCGTCATTGCGAGGAGCGCAGCGACAAAGCAATCCAGGGTAGCGCCGCACATCCCTGGATTGCTTCGCTACGCTCTCCATGAACCCATATTGCAAGTCTTTGATTTTCTTGGTCCACTTGTAGGAGCGCCCTTGCGGCGCGACCGCTGCTTCGGACGTGCGGCTGGCCGGTCGCGACGCGAGGTCGCTCCTACAGGCGGGTTTGTGGTTCATGGCCCGTGCGCAGTGTCGGGCCGAAACAGGTCGCTCGCAATGACGTCGGGGATTCAGGGCCTGTAGGCAGTGTCATGTCGATGCACGGGCTCGCATCGGCGCCGGCTCTTGTGGGTCCAGACTTGTCTGGACGCTCCTGGCGATGGGCTGGAGAAGCGTCCAGACAAGTCCGGACCTACCAAAGTACGACGCTCGTAGCCGTGCCCTGAACCCCTTGCAGCGACAACCGACAACCGACCGCGGACAGCACCCAGTGCCAGGCCGGCCATTTTCAGCCATAATGTACAGGTTTCGTGCGGGCTCGTTCAGCTGGGTGCGCCGACATCAGATGGCAGGGTGCTTGTTCAGCTTCATAAAGCACTGAGGAATCAAGCTAGCTTTTTGGTGAATAATGCGCGGCCGCTCGCGCTGGCGTCCGTTTGTCGCGCGAGCAAGACCCGTTTGCCTCCTGAGGTGCCGGTCAACACCGGAACCGCAGCTGAGTGCGAAGCAGTACCGTGCGAGCCAGTAGGCTCGCCCAGAAATTTCCGAGAGATCGGCGCTCTACCCGGGCGTGGCTTTTTCGGGCCGATTCACTACACGTCAAGAGATCAAAACATGGCCAGGCAGAGAGAGCTCGCGCTGTATCGCAACATCGGCATCATTGCCCACATCGACGCGGGCAAGACCACCACGACCGAGCGCGTGCTGTACTACACCGGTAAGAAGCACCAGATCATCGACGTCCATGACACCAAGGACGGCAAGAGCAGCACCACCACCGATTATCTGGAGCAGGAAAAGAAGCGCGGCATCACCATCCAGAGCGCCGCCGTCTCGACCGAGTGGAAGGGTTACCACGTCAACGTCATTGACACCCCGGGACACGTCGACTTCACCATCGAGGTGAATCGTTCCTTGCGCGTGCTCGACGGCGCCGTGGTGGTCTTCGATGGAGTCGCCGGTGTCGAGCCGCAGACCGAGACCAACTGGCGTCTGGCCGACCAGTACAACGTGCCGCGCATGTGCTACGTCAACAAGATGGATCGCATTGGCGCCAACTTCGAACACTGCGTCAAGGGTATCCGCGAGCGCCTGGGTGCCACCGTCGTGTTGTGCCAGGTGCCGCTGGGCAGCCAGGACGAGTTCGTCGGCATGGTCGATCTGGTCGCTGGCGCCGCCTACCTCTGGCACTCGAACGACAAGGACAGCCAGTGGGAGATCATTCCGCTGGATCAAGTGCGTTCGCGCTTGAAGTTCACCGTCACCCGCGATGACGCGTACCTCGACAATCTGCAGAAGCTGCGCGAGGAAATGATCGAAACCGCGCTGGCCGTGGACGATGATGCCTTCATGCACTACGTCGAGACTGGTGAGTTCGATCAGGCCAAGCTGAAGGAATGCATCCGCAAGGGTACCGTGGCCGGCAAGCTGGTGCCGGTGCTGTGCGGTTCCTCCTTCAAGAACAAGGGCGTGCAGCAGCTGCTCGACGCGGTCATTGACTATCTGCCGTACCCCGGCGAGAACGGCGGTATCTCGATGGTGGACGCCGACGGCAACGTCATCGGCAAGCAGGAAGTCCGTGACGACGCGCCGGCTCGTGCGCTGGCCTTCAAGGTCATCAACGACCAGTTCGGTACGCTCACCTTCACCCGCGTGTATTCGGGCGTGATCAAGAAGGGCGACACCCTGATGAACGTCACGCGTGGCAAGAAAGAGCGCGTGGGTCGTATCGTCGAAGTTCAGGCCAATGCGACGAAGGACATCGACGAAGTCCGCGCCGGTGACATCTGCGCCTTCGTCTCGATGAAGGAAACCGAAACCGGTGACTCACTGACCGATCCGGCCCATCCGGTGCTGCTGGAGCGCATGCGCTTCCCGGATCCGGTGATCAGTGTCTCGGTGGAAGCCAAGACCCGTGACGACATCGACAAGATGTCGGCCGCGCTCTACAAGATGGCCAAGGCCGATCCCTCGCTGCGTCTGAATGTGGATCCGGAAACCGGCGAAACCGTGCTGCGCGGCATGGGCGAACTGCATCTGGAAATCACCATCGACCGCATGCGCACCGAACTCGGCGTGGATGCCAACATGGGCAAGCCCAAGGTCAGCTTCCGCGAAGCCTTCGGCAAGCCGGTCGAGCACATCTACACCCACAAGAAGCAGACCGGTGGTTCCGGTCAGTTCGCGGAAGTGAAGATGATCTTCGAGCCGGGCGAGCCGGGCAGCGGTGTGGTCTTCGTCGACGAAATCGTCGGTGGTCGCATCCCGCGCGAGTACATCCCTTCGGTCGAGTTCGCGATCAAGGCCGAGTCGAAGTCGGGCCAGATCGCCGGCTACGAAGTGCTGGACTTCAAGGCCCGCCTGATCGACGGCAAGTACCATGACGTCGACTCCTCGGCGCTGGCCTTCGAAATCGCCGGCCGCCACTGCTTCCGCGAAGCCCACAAGATGAGCAAGCCGAAGCTGCTGGAGCCGATGATGCGCATCGAAGTCGTGACCGAAGCCGAGTTCCTCGGTGACGTCATTGGCGACATGAACCGTCGTCGCGGTCAGGTCACCGACCAGGGCACCAAGGGTACGGCTGCCTTCGTCCACGGCTTCGTGCCGCTGGCCGAGATGTTCGGCTACATCAACTACCTGCGCTCGGCCACCCGCGGTCGCGGCACCTTCAGCATGGAGTTCAACAACTACACTGAAGTGCCGGCCGGCATGGTCGACAAGCTGATGGAGAAGGAAGCCAAGGCCTGATCAGGCCTGGGCAGCCCGGCGCAAGCCGGGCATTGAGAAAGGCCGGGGAAACCCGGCCTTTTTTTGGCTGAGTCAGACTCAGAGCGCTCAGATCCCGCCGCCCAGCAGCTCCTCGACGGTCTGCTCGTCAAACTGCAGCTGCGTCGAACTGCCGCCGTCGAGAATGGCACTGGCCAAGTCGGCCTTGCGGGCCTGCAGGGTGATGATCTTGTCCTCTACGGTATCGCTGCAGACCAGCTTGTAGACGAACACCCGCTTGTCCTGACCGATGCGATGGGCCCGGTCGGTGGCCTGGTTCTCCACGGCGGGATTCCACCACGGATCGTAGTGGATCACGGTGTCGGCGGCGGTGAGGTTGAGCCCGACGCCGCCGGCCTTCAGGCTGATCAGCATCAGTGGCACGGCCTCGCTCTGGAAAGCGGCAACGGGCGCAGCGCGGTCTGCCGTGCTGCCGTCGAGGCGCACAAAAGCGAGCGAACGTGCTCTCAGCTCCAACTCGATCAGATCCAGCATCTGGGTGAACTGCGAGAACAGCAGCACCCGTCGACCCTCGTCGAGCAGAGGTTCCAGCAATTCCATCAGGGCATCGCGCTTGGCGCTGGCGCGCACCCGTGATGCGGCGGGCAGCTTGACCAGACGCGGGTCGCAACACACCTGGCGCAGCTTCAGCAGTGCATCCAGGATGATGATGCTGCTCTGGCCCACGCCGCGGCTGCGGATGGCCTTGCGTACCTTGTCGTGCATCGCCAGGCGCAGCGATTCGTAGAGTTCGCGCTGGCCGTCCTGCAGTTCGACGCGGTGGACGATCTCGGTCTTCGGGGGTAGTTCCTGCGCCACCTGCTGCTTGTTTCGACGCAGCAGGAAGGGTCGCAGGCGCCGGCCCAGGCGCGCCTGGGCATCGGCATCCTGGTGCTTTTCGATGGGTGTGCGGAAGTGCGAGGTAAACTGTCGGCGTTCGCCCAGCAATCCGGGCAGTACCAGATCCACCTGCGACCAGAGCTCGCCCAGATGGTTTTCCAGCGGCGTGCCGGTCATGACCAGACGCCGACGCGCGTGCAGCCGGCGCGCACATTGCGCGGCCTTGGCGGCCGGGTTCTTCAACGCCTGGGCCTCGTCGAAAACCACCAGATCGAAGGGTATCGCCGCCAGTTCGTCGAAATCGCGCGACAGCAGCGCATAAGTGGTGAGAATCAGATCATGCTCGGCACTGCGCACGAATTCGGATCTGCGGTCGTTGCCGTGCAGGGTCAGCACGCGCAGCTCAGGCGCGAATCGCGCCGCCTCGGCCTGCCAATTGGGTATCAGTGAGGTCGGCATCACTACCAGTACCGGCGCCTTGATGCGCCCCATGGCGCGTTCGCTGAGCACATGGGCGAGCACCTGCACGGTCTTGCCCAGGCCCATGTCGTCGGCCAACACGCCGCCGAGCTGATGGCAGCCGAGGAAATCCAGCCAGGTAATGCCGTCCAGCTGGTAGTCGCGCAGCACGGCCTTGAGACCTGCAGGTGCCGCAAGGCGGGTAGAGGGGCGATCCGCCTGCAGCGCCGATCCCAGTCGCTTCAGCGTGTCCGCGGCTCTCACGTTCAGCGCCAGCTCGTCGTAGGCGTGCACCAGATCAGCCCGCAGCGCCGGCAGCTTCAATGACTTGCTGCTGCCAAGCTGCGCCAGCCATTCGAGGATGGGTGCCATCAGCGTGCGCACCTTGCTCAGCGGCAGGCGCACCCGGCGCCTATCGTCGATCGGTGCCAGCCAGGTGGCATCAGCGGCTTCGCCAGGCGGCGGTGTCAGCGCCAGCGATTTCGAGGCCAGCGCCTTGACTAGTATCGGCAACAGCGAAACCCGCTCCTCGCCGATGCGGATGCCCAGTTCCAGATCGAACCAGGGGCTGCCTTCGGTCGATTCCAGATCGGCGTACCACTCGTCGGGTTCGGGTTCCAGTCGCAGAGGAAAACCCGCGTCCAGTTCGACTTCAATGCCGGCCTTGCGCAAGGGCTCCAGCAAGTTCAGCCAGACCTCGGGCGTAGCGGGCGATTGCGCCGGCATCCACCAGGGTTGCGGCGTGTAATAGCGCTCGCGTACCGGAACCAGGCCCACCAGGCGCAGCTGCTTCTGCCAGCGGTCCTCTGCGCCCCAGTCCCTTTGCCCGCGGGTGTGGACCGAACCGTCGGCGTGCGATACATCGGTCCTGAGGTAGTCATGTTCAACCCAGATGTCGCCATAGCGATAACTGAGCGCGGCAAATCGTGCTTCGGTAGCGGACTCGGACAGGTGATCGACAGGCTTCAGCAGCTTCAATCGCGCGCCTGTCAGCGCTCCCAGCGGCCGGGCTTCGATGGCGACTGGCATCGGGAAATCGGGCAGGGAGCGCAAGCGGTCGCCTAGCCGCCGCATCACCGCTGGCCGCAAGGGCGGAGCTCGTCGGAGGCGTTCCAGTTCGACGACGGTCAAACCCGTGACCGGGCCGATTTCTCCGCTGCCGCTGTCGACGTACCAGAGACGGTCGATGGCGACGATCTCCGCCGGCGGCGCGATCTGCGCCTGCAGCTGTTGGGAGCCATCGGGGCGAACGGCCCAGCCAGGAGCGGCCTGGCGCGCTGCGCCCGGGCGCAGCGCCAGACCATTGATGAGCGAGACGCCGCGTTCCAGCAGGCCTTCGAGGGTTTGTTCGCCGTGAGTCCCCAACAACACCCGATCCTCGCTGTACTGCTGCACCCGCTGACAGGTCAGTACCTGCATCAGCAGCGTCCTGTCCGCCGGCGCGATCTGTTTCCAGGGATCAGCGCCGCCGCCAAGGAGATTGGGCAGAAAGGCAAAGGCAGGGGTCTTGCCGCGGCCATCCGGGCGACGTGCCAGGATCTGAACCTGCAGATGCGGCCCCTTGCATTGGAGCCGGAACTGCAACTCCTGATAACTGGCCGGCGGTTGCGCCGGCGGCAGTTCCAGGCGATCCAGCCATTGCGTCCACGCGCGCAGATTGCCCAGATCCTGGGCGTCGAGGTCCGAGTCGGCAGAGGAAGTATCCGCAGGGGGCTGCGCCAGTACTTCGGCGAGGGTGTAGCCCAGTGCTCCGGCCTCCCGTTCCAGCTGCTGGATGAGTGCCCGCCGCTGCGCCGAGTTGGCCATCGACGGCGGGGGCAGTGGCAGATGCGCGTCAGCATCATTGAGGTCTTCGGCGGGGCCAAGAACCTCCAGCAATACGGCAGCCGCGTGCTTGCAGGCATAGCCCACGGGACAGGCGCAGCTGAAATCCAGCTGCGGGTCGTCGCCGGGGTCGATCAGTTCGATTCGGGTGCGATAGCTGGAATAGCGATCGGCTTGTGAGCGCACGGTAGCCTTGATCTGGATGGCACCCGTTCGCTTGATACGGGTCACCGATTCGATGTCCACGCAGCCGGACTGATGTAATTGCCCGGCCCGTCGCTGCGCATTCGCGGTGAACATCAAAGTCCAGTCGCGCGCCCGCAAGGCTTGGGCAACCACGCCCAGCAAGTCCTGCCTGTTGTCCGTATAGAGGTTCCCCGCCACGCCCGTTGCTCTTGTGTTCCGGTCCGACGAGGATAGGCGACCGGGCCGGCCTTTTCCGGCTGGACGCGTCCGAGCCGGAGTCGGCCTGGATCTGACGGCATCCTTGTTACCGGTAGACTTGCTGGCATGGAAGCCAGCCTCGTCACCAATCTGTTTCTGCCCCTGGCCCTCGCCGTCATCATGTTCGGTCTGGGCCTGCATCTGCACACGGCGGATTTCTTGCGCGTGCTGCAGATGCCGCGCACGGTGTTGATCGGCCTCGGCGTGCAGATGCTGGTGCTGCCGCCGATCGCCTTCGTGCTCTGCCTGATCTTCAGCCTGCCGCCGCTGCTGGCGGTGGGCCTGATGCTGCTGGTGGCCTCGCCCGGCGGGGCGACCGCCAATGTCTTCAGCCACCTGGCCCGCGGCGATGTGGCGCTGAACATCACCCTGACCGCGATCAACAGCCTGCTGATCCTGCTCACCCTGCCGCTGGTGGTGCAGTTGTCGATGGCGTATTTCCTCGGTGATCAGGCCAGCGTGCCGGCACCGGTGCAGAAGATCGTGGAGGTCGCTTCCATCATCCTGTTGCCGGTTGCGCTCGGCATGTGGCTGCGGCGCTCGCGCTCGCAGCTGGCAGACCGAATCGAGGGCGTTGTCCAGCCGCTGTCGGTACTGATCCTCGTGCTGCTGATCGTGCTCACCGCGCACAAGGAATGGGCGCTGCTGCGCGCCAACTGGCTGCAGGTCGGCAGCGTCTGTCTGGCGCTCAATGTGCTCAGTCTGGTGATCGGCTACAGCACCGCCCGCCTGTCCCGCCTGCCCGCCCGCCAGGCCATCGCCATCGCGTTCGAGATCGGCATCCACAACAGCGCCCTGGCGATCTTCATCGCACTCAATGTGCTGGAACTGCCAGCCACCTCGATACCCGCCGCCATCTACAGCCTACTGATGTACTTCACCGCGGGCCTCGCGGCGTGGTGGTTTCGGCGCACGCACAACTGAGGCGGCATTGGAGATCGCATCAAGGGCCCGTTGCTCATCTCGACGCCGCCAGAGCCTGATAGTGCCCCAGCGAAGCCCAGTAGTAGGGATGCCGAAAGTGCCGTGAGCGCCGCAATGCCAGTTGGGCGGCGCGCAGCGCGGCAGCGCTGGTGTCTGGTCGCTCAGGGTCAAGGTGGGAATAGAACGCCGGAACCCAGGTGCCGGCCGCGGCGTCACTGACCGGCCAGGTTGCTGCGACCACCTGATCGACACCAGCGTTGGCAAGGGCGCTGGCGAAACTCAGGCTGCCACGATTACCCGTTTCGGAGCCCGCTCCCAACTGGCAGGCGTTCAACACGGCCAACTGTGCCCGCAATGGCTGATCAGCAAGATCGAGCCAGCTGAGAAACTGGGGCTCGCTGGCGTCAGGTCTGGCCGCCAGCCAGACGCCGGCGTAGCCAAGCAAGCCCGGTCGGGCGATACCGTGCGCGGCGAGATGCACGATGGCGCCGGGTGTTTTCAGGGCGTCCATCAACGCCTCCGCTGTGCCCTCGGCGCCGGAACGAGTGGTCAGTTCCAGTGCCGGCATCGACGCTTTGATCAGCTGTGGCTCGTAGGTGGCGGCATAAAGCGGCGCCAGCCCGGCGTAGGCCCCATTGCCAATGTTGGCAGCAACGATGGCATGCAGGCTTGCTCGGAAACGCCGGATCTCGACCGCACCTGCTTCTGGTCCGTCGTGAATGCTGGTGATCCAGCTCAGATTGGTGGTTTCGACCAGCGGCGCCTCTGCGCCGGGCCACGACAGCAGGGCCAGTGGCGTGCCGCTGAGTTGCTCATCGCTGAGTACCCAGAGCGCATCCGGTGGCGCCGTGCCGGGCGCGCCGGTGAGCAGGGCGGCAGACAACTCGCGTGCGCTGGCGACGACTTCGGCAACAGCGGTGCCGGGCGATCGCAAGCGGTCCAGCAATCTGGCGAGCAGATCGCGCTGCACCGACAGAGGTGGCAGCGGCACGGTGTAAGAGCCTTCTCTGGACAGCCACAAGGCAAGGCCCTGGGTGTCGCCACCCAGTAACACCAGCATCCATGTTCCGGGCGCCAGGCGGCCCTGGATGTTCGAGAGGGATGGCAGCTGCGACCCATTCTCGGCAGCCCGCCGGGCAAGTCGCGACAGTATTTCCCGGTTTGCGAGGTCCTCGACCTCGGAATCGTTGCCATCAGCGTCAAGCAGGATGGTGCCGATGGCCGGGGAAGCCAGGCGTTCCGACATCCGGGGTGGAGACTCGCCGGTGTCGGCCTGAAAACGCAGAGGATGCGTGGCCAACGCAAATTCGAGAACGCTCTGCGGGGACTGTCCCGGCTCGCCCTGCCTGGCCTGCAACTGCAGCCAGACGCTGCGCAGGCGCGTCAGACGGCGCTGCGCCGCGTAATGCAATCCCGGGCTGGCCTCGCCGAGCATCTTGGAGAGCTGTTGTGCGAAGGCCAGCAGTTGCTGCTGCGCGAGCTGTGGCTGGGTGACGCCCGCAGCCAGCGCGCGTGCCTCCACCAGGTCAATTGCCTTGTCGAGCGATCCAGGTCTGCAGCTTTCGTCGTCCACCGTCTTCAATGCGCTTGCGGCGTCGCCGATGGCAGTGCGGGCATTGGCGAGCGCTGCGCAGGTGTCGCTGGCGGTGCCCGGATAGCCACGCCGCAGGCCCTCAATGCGCTCGATCACGCGGTGCGGATCGGCGCCCAGTCGCAGCTCAAGCGCGAGTTCGCCGGCCTCGGCAGTCGCGGCTTCCATCGGCATGCGCAGTTGTCCGTAGATCTGGCGGGCAGCTCCGGTCCAGCGCTGAGCCTGCTGCGGACGGTCATTGTCCAGATCGACCGCGGCGAGCACCAGCAGCGTGGAGGCTGTACGCTGTGGTGACTCGGACGCCGGGCTGATCGTCAGCGCCCGCGTCAGTTGTTGGTAGGCTTCCTCATGCATGCCCAGCGCCAGATAGGTCATCGCCAGATTGCGCGCCGCCACGGCCATGTCGCCGCGGAAAGCCGAGCCCTCCAGCACGCTCTGTGCGCGGGCCTGCTCGGACAGTGCCTGAACGTAATGACCGGCCGCGCTCTCGCCACGTGCCCGGGCCAGAGCGATCCGGCTTTGCATCACCGGCGTCAGCGCCGACGCATCGATCTGCGAAATGCTGTGCAGATGAAATTCGAACCATGGCCTGTTGCCGCTCATCAGGGCAGCCAGCGCAAGGTTGAAATGCACGTTGGCGACTTCGCTGCGTTCGCCCAGTTCCTCGAACTCCGGGATCGTGGCCAACAGCAGTTGGCGTGATTCCTCAAGCTGGCCCAGACGCCGCAGCGCGACAGCACGGGTGACCTGAGAGCGAGTGGCGTAGGCGACGTTTCCGGCCTTGGCATTGTCGATCGCCGCCCGGTCGGCAACACGTTCCGCATCCGCGATCTCGCCCGCCTTCAGTAACTGCTCGGCCAGGCCCAGCTCCGCTGCGGCTGCGCGGTCGCCCACTCCCAGACGACTCCAGCGCTGGACCAGATCGCGATAGCGCTGCGCCGATACCCGGTGCATGCCGGCATTGGCCGCAAGTTGCGCCAGTTCGTGCGTGGCTGCGGCAGCGCAATGGCCGTCGCCGAATGCGATCTCTTGCAGTTCGGATGCCGCGGGGGCTGCCTGGTCAGCCGTCAGCTCGACAAGGCAGCGTTGGTCGGCGCTGAGCTCCGACTCGCAGAGCAATTCCACCCGCAGCGGCGCCACCTGAGCGCGTTGGCTACGCAGGCGTATCCGATCTCCTGCTTGCAGCCTCACCCAGGCTTCCCCGAGCTTGGGTGGCCTCAACTTGACCGCCTTCCATTGCTCAGACTCCCCCGCAGCAAAGACCAGATCCACGCCCAGTTCGCGGACACGGAGCACACCAGCCGAAGTGGCCGAAATCTCGGCAATCTGCTGGAGCTCAAGCCGATCAACCCAAGCCGGGCTTCCGCATTGAACGGCTCTCTGCTGAGCCTGCGCAGCGCCCCACGAGGGCATTGCTGCGCACAACAGGGCGCAGGCAGCGAGCATGCGCTTCACTAGGGTTCTTCGCCGCTGCCTTCGTCGTCCTGCAGGATCTTTCTGTCAGAGCATGGTCCATCGTGGCTGATCTGGCCGGGCAACCATGGCAATTCATTGGCGTGACTGCTGCCAGGGAGAAAGACCTCCAGATGGATCTTTCGCTTTCCTGTTCTCTCAGAGGGTGCAGCGCAGAGGAATACAAAGACGAGCGAGTCCCCTGAGCCGTGGCCATACATCCAATGGTGTTGGCGATTGAGGTTTCCCAAAACCAGATTGATCACCTGGGGATGCGAGCCACCCGACAGCCGCAAGATGGCAGCGTCGGGGAGTCGGGGGTCCGGGACGATCTCGATAGCGCCGCCTGCCTTGAAGTGCCCTTTGGACGAGTCACGCAAGATGTCGTACTTGCCGCACAGTGCCTCGCGATTGGTCAGGCATACGCACAGGTTCGCTCCTCGGCAGAACTCCATTGGATTCATTGGAACTCACTCCGCTCTAACGGAAGGGAAACCACTAGGTGGTTCAGTCATCTCACTGGGATCAGGATCTTCTGCTGATGAGCCTGTCCGTTCAGGTTGAAATTCAGTTCCGCGGACAAATCCGGCACTTCAGGGCTGTGCAGTACTACAGTTCCGAAACCAGTGCCGTCGATGTCGATCGGAATTCTTCTGTTGCTGCCTTCGATGACCCACCACGCTGCCGTCACTTCAGGTGGAAAAGCAATCGACAACACATTGGTGGCGCCGGCCTTGAGCACGACGGGTGAGGTATCGGCGCTAGAGCGGGACACATCCAGCAGCGCCGCGTACGCCGTTTCTACCGGGACGGCCTCGCGTTGAAGCAGCGCGGCGGACAGCACGGCACCGGTGATCGACGCTGCCGCAGCCAAGGGCAGCCAGCGCAGGCTGGAGCGCAGCGTTCTGGTCGGCGCCGGCGCTTCGCCGAGAAGCTGGTCGGCCGCTTCGCTCGGGAGTGAGGGCACGGCAGCCCGCACGGCCTCGTCGGCCTCCAGCTCTTCGATCAGTTGTGGCCGATCGAGCATGTAGGCCTCGAACCAGTTGCGTTCGTCGTCATCGAGTTCGCGGTCAAGATAGCGATCCATCCAGGCACGCTCCAGCCAGTTGGGCATGGTGTCGGTGGGGTGATACACGGTCACAGGCGGTTGTTCCTCTTCGATGTGTCCCCCTGCTCCAAAGGAGTCCCGGAGGATCAGCTTGTCTCAGCTGCGAGGTGACAAAAAGTAAATGCAGTGTGGGCCGAAGCGCACATCAACGCGGCATCTGCAGTTCGCGCGGCCCCCGATTCTTGATCACTTCGCGCAGACGCATGCGGGCGCGGTTGATGATCTTGCGGAAGTTCGATTCCTCTATCTCCAGCGTCAAGCACACCTCCTCGCGGCTTTCCTCCAGGAGATAGAAACGTCTCAACAGCTCGCGATCCCGGGCGACCGGCAACTCCGAGACCAACTCGCGCACGCAGGCATTGCGTATCCGCCGGGCCTGGACTTCATCGGGCGGATCCTCGGCTGCCAGGGGCTCGGTATCGATCTCGGTACTGGCCTGCCAGCGCGACTGCGTTCGATACCATGCGGTGCAGGCATTGCGGATGCTCAGCTGGAGATAGTGGGGCAGGGCCCTGGGGTCACTGATTCGGCGATCACGCAGGCGCTGAAGCAGGTCCATCATCACGTTCTGCACGATGTCCTCGACCTGTGGCTCGTTGGGGCGGCAATGCCTTCGTGCCACCGCGCAGGCCGCGCGGTAATAGCGTTCAAAAAGTGCCGATTCGGCGTCGCGATCGCCGTTGCCGATGCGCTCGGCAATTGCCGCCAGGTCCGTCGCCAGGTCGGTGGTTTCCATCGGAACAGGTCGTCCCCAATGCGTGCATGCCGGCTTGTGAAGCTAGCATAGGCGGGTCGAGATTCATTGCCGTCGCTGGACCTTGCGACCGCCATCTGATCGGGTCGGTGAGCTCGGAGCACGGAGGTCTGCGGTGTACGGACCTGCCGATGGCGATCGGGCGCGGGATTCATGCATGGACGGCAGCGTTGCAGCGCTGGCGGTTGCGACCCTCAACAAGCGTGATCGGGTTCCGGCCGGCCATCAAACCCGCATTTCCGCCGCGCGGCAAGACGTGGCCGGCGTTGCACAAGCCGAACACCACGGGGGCGCCGCCGGGTTTGGGTTGCAGCCAGCGGCAACAGATGGGCGGTTTCAGCTGCACCCGCAGCACCTATTTCTTCGGCAATTTCCAGGTGATCGTGGCGACCAGGCAACAAGCTCTCCCGCTTGAAGGTCGCCGCGAAGCGCGGCGACCTTTGGCAGATGAAACCCTCAGTCGAGACTGGCCCCGGTCAAAGCCCAGCCGGCGTCGGTGGCCTGAGCGGTCCAGCTTAAGGTCGGCTCTTGATCAAAGCTGCGCCAGCCCCCGAGGCGCAAGAGTCCGTCGCTGTTGCGCGCGGCCAGCGCGTATTGCAGTTGCCCGTCAAACATCCGCGCATACACTTGAACGGCCTTGCCATGTGTATCGGTCAAGGTATAGACCGCACTCGCGACCTCATCGATGGCGTTGCGCAGGGCCGAGCTCGGCAGGCGGAAGCTACCGGTCGGGGCGTTGACGATGGGCTGCTCGAAGCCATCGGCAAACAGCAGATCACGCAGATTGATATCGGTTGCGCTGTTGTTGGCGGGTGTCGGGTCTTCGACCGTCGTATCCGTCGCTAGCACGACCATGGCCGTGTTGCTGATCGAGCCAGGCTCCGCCAGCGCGTTGCCGAAGAAGGTGAAGTTCAGCAGCGCACCCGGGATGAAGCTTGCAACCGTGACGTCCAGACTGCCGACGCCATTGCTTTGCGGACAGGTGGCGCCGCCGCTGGAGTCACACGACCACACGGTGTTGCTGAGACCGGCCGGAATGGTATCGACGATGCGGAAGTTCTCGGCGGTATCGGGGCCGAGATTGCGCACCGTGACCGTGTAGACGATCAGATCGCCGGGCTGGTAGTAGCTGATGGCATCGGACTTGGTCACGGCCAGATCAGAGCGCGCAAAGACCAGCGTCTGGGCATTGCCGGCCCCAGCGGAGTTGCTGCCGTTGTAGTTGCTGTCGCTCGGCACAAAGGCCGCGCTGACGGTGCGTGCGCCCAGGGCATTGAAGCTCAGACTACAACTGGGCGTGGCCGTCGGCACGGTCACGGCACAGCTGCTGGCGCCGCTGCTCAGGGTGACAGTTCCGGCCGGAGATCCGCCGCCGGGGGCATCGACACTGAGCGCAAAGCTGAAGCTGTTGCTGGTGTTGATGCGCACCCGCGGTGGTCCACTGGCACTGATCGCGGTGCTGGCCGCGTTCACCTGATGCGCGCCGGTGCTGATGCCGGTGCTGGGCTGGTACTCACCGTTGGCGGGTGCGTAGTCGGCGGTCAGCGTCTTGGCGCCAGCACTGGTGCTGGTGAGCAGGCAGCTGCCGCTGCTGATCGGCGAGGTTCCCGCGATGAGGGTCGCCACACAATTCGGAGAGCCGGGCCCGCCATCGCGGATGGTCACGGTGCCGAGTGGCGAGGAGGACTGCGCAGTGACGGTGACGCTCACCGTGTACGGCTGCCCAACCAATGTGGGCTCCTGCACGGCGCTGTTGACGACGGTGGTGGTCGGTTGTGCATCGTCTTCGAGGATGGTGCCGGTACCGCTCAAGCTGCCGGGCGTGGCGTTGCTGACCCCGGTGATGTTCAGGCTGAAGCTCTCGTTGCCCTCGAAGGCGTTGTCACCGACGATGCTCACCGGAATGGTAGCGCTGGTACTGCCTGCGGCAATGGTCACCGGTGCGGCAGTGAGCTGCAGGTAGTCGTTGTTGGCAAGGGTTGCGCTGCCATCAGCCGTGGCCCGGGTGAAGCTGACATCACGACCCGACACCGGCGTCAGCGTGACCACGAAATTCATCGGCGTATTGCCGACGTTGCCTTCGAGCTGGCTGGGGCTGTTGATACTCAGCACCGGCAAGGCGTCGTCGTCGAGGATGGTGCCATTCGCAACTGCCGTGCCCAGCGTCACATTGCGACCTGCGGCACTCAGGGCGGAGAGCGTCAACGAGTAGCCCTCGTCGTCCTCGTCGAGCGCATCGGGGTTGATGGTCACGTTGACGGTGCGGGTGGTGCTGCCCGCCGGGAAGTTGACGCTGTCGGCCACGATCGGGGTGAAATCTGCGGCCGTCGCAGTGCCAAAGGCGCTGTTCACGGCCAAGGTCACGGCAGTATCGACAGGGTTGCTCAGCGTGACCGCATAAGCCATCGGTGAGCTGCCCTCCAACTGACTGAGCGTGCTCGGCGCGAACTGCACCGTCGCGCTGTCGTTGTTGGTGATGGTGCCGACGCCCTGGCCGTCACCGATCACCGCGCCGGTGACCGCGCTCAAGTTGACCAGCACGGTCTCGTCCAGTTCAACCAGATTATCGCCATTGACCGACACGGTGAACGTGGCGGTGGATGCACCCGCCGCAATGGTTTGCCCGGTCAGCGATTTGGCGGCGTAGTCGGAGGCAGCCAGGGCGGTGCCGTCTTGTGTGGCAATGCTGAAACTGACGCCGCCATCAGCCGCCGCTGGCGTTACCGTCACGGTGAAGCTGAGGTTGTTGCTGCCAGCATCCAGTTCGGTCACGGACACATCGTTGATCGACAGCGAGCGCGACACGGTATCGATGGCGTAGTTGTTCGAGTCGCTGCTGCCGCTGCCGGCATTGCCTGCAGCATTGGTGTATCCGGTGTTGTTCACCGTGATCACATTGGTCGGCGCGTTGATCCCGGCGGTTGGCGTCAGCGTGGCGGTAAAGGTGACACCGCCATCGGACGTGATCACCGGCGAAAGCGTGCCATTGCCGATAGTCAGATCAGCGTTGTCGAAGTCGCTCACCGCTTCCGAGAAGGTGAAGGTCACCAGTGAGGTCTCGCCCGCCACCAGCACGCTGTCGGCGACGACGACGCCTACCGTGGGGCGCACGGTATTGATGGCGTAATTGTTCGAACTGGTGCTGCCGCTGCCAGCATTGCCCGCCGAATCAGCAACACCTGTGTTGTCGACGGTAATGAGATTGGAGGGATCGATGATCGACGCGGTCGGCGTCAATGTGGCGGTAAAGGTGAGGCCGCCGTTGCTGCTGCTGACCGGCGTCAGGTTGCCGTTTTCGATGGAGAGGTCGGCATTGGTGAAACCGGTGACTGCCTCCGAAAAACTGAACGTCACCAGTGAGGTCTCACCCGCCAGCAGATTGTCGTCGGCAACCACGATGCCTACCGTCGGGCGCAGCGTGTCGATGCCGAAATTGGGCGAATTGCTGGTGCCGACACCGGTATTGCCGGCGAGATCGGCGACGCCGCTCATGTTCAGCGCGATGACATTGACGGGCGCTTCAACGTTGGCATTGGGCGTGTAGGTGCCCGTGAAGGTGACGTCGCCATTGCTGCTGCTGACTGCTGTCAGATTGCCATTGGGGATGGTCAGATCGCTATTGTCGAAGCCGGTGACCGCTTCCGAAAATGAGAAGGTCACCAGCGAGCTGTCGCCGATCTTCAACGCCGTGTCGTTCATGGTGATCACCGCGGTCGGCGCCATGCGGTCGATGGTGAAAGTCTGACCGACAAAAGGCAGATTGCCGATGCTGTGGCTCATGCCGTCGTCATTGACCAGATTCAGCCCAAGCGTACCGCTGCCGGTGCCGGTCGATACGGTGACATTCCAACTCGCACTGGGCGGGCCCACCGCTTCGGTGGGTGGCGACACCACGATGGCGCCGCCCAGACCGCCGTTGATCGCTGCGAAATTCGCCGCAGTCAGACCGCTGATCGGCGTCGCGAAGGTGATCATCCAGGTCGCGGTCGGTGCATTGCGTGGATTGCCGCTGGCACGATTGAGCGAGACCACGCTGGTGCTCGGGCGCGCGATGATGGTGTCGGTATCGGTGGCGCTGTTGTTGCCTGGCACTGGATCGGTGGTGGCACTGGTGACCGTCGCTGTATTGACCAAGGTCCCCGTAGCGGCGCCAGACACCGGGCACACCGCAGTGTAGGTGACGCTGCCGCCAGCAGGTAGATTGACGCTGTTGTTGATATTGCCGCTGCCAGAAGCCGTGCACGTTCCGCCACCTGCGCCCGTGCAGTTCCAGGTTGGAGCCACACAGAACGCCGGGAAGGTGTCCGCCACTGTGGCGCTGGTCACATTGCTGGGCCCGGCATTGGAGGCGGTAATGGTGTAGGTGGTACTGGTCAGCGCATTGACGCTGGTCACGCCATTGCTCTTGGTGATCCCGAGGTCCGCCTGCGGGGTCAGGGTGTCGGTGTCGGTGGCGCTGTTGTTGCTGCTATTCGGGTCAAACACCGCACTGCTGATCGTGGCCGTGTTGCTGAGGCTGCCGGTGGCCGAGGCGCTGATCGTGCAGCTCGCCGTATGCGTGACCGACGCGCCAGATGGCAGGTTGACCGAATTGCTGATATTGCCGCTGCCGGACGCCGTGCAGGTGCCACCGCCGGCGCCTACGCAGGTCCAGGTACATGTGAGCGATGCCGGGAAGGTGTCGCTCACAGTGGCGCCAGTGACAGGGTCCGGGCCAGCATTGCTGGCAATGATCGTGTAGGTCACGGAACCGCCAGGGACCGCCGTGGTCACGCCATCGGATTTGATGATGGACAGATCAGCGCTCGGCGCTACCGTCAGCGTTGCGGTTGCCGCCAGCCCGGTTCCTCCATTGGTCGATGTTGGCGCATCTGTGGTGTTCACCAAAGCTCCGCTGGTCTGCGCCACCACGTTCATCTCCACCACGCAGGGAACCGGCGCAGGTGCCAGAAAGTTGTTGAGACGCACGCCCGTATCGCCCGTTTGGAAGGAACCACCGCCGCTGTCCGTCACGACCAACCCGCCGCAGTTGGTGGTGCTGATCAATGCAGGCGATCCCGCGACCATGCCGGCCGGGAAGTTGTCGGTCAGATTGACGCCGGAAAGATTGAGGCCGGCCGTCGGGCTCTGTATTTCCAATCGCAAAACCGCGGTTTGGTTCAGGGCAATGGTGGTTGGCGTGAAGGACTTGTTGACGACGGGCGGCGCATACACGTTCAGCGTTCCCGATGCCGTGCCGCCAGCGCCGCCTTCGATGGAGGACACATTGCCGGTGGTATTCACCAAGGCGCCTGCGCTGGTGGCCCTAACCATGACGGATATGGTGCATTGATTGGCAGCCGTGAGCGGGCCGCCGCCGCTCAAGCTGATACTCGACCCGCCCGGCGTTGGCGCGAAGCTGCCGCCACAGGTATTGGTGGGATTCGGTACTGCATCCACCACCATGCCTGGCGGGAAATTGTCGGTGATCGCCAGACCCGACAGACTGGTGCCGTTGCCCGACGGGTTGGTGATTGCGATTGCCAGTCGGGCAGTGCCGTTGAGTGTGGTGTTGTTCGTGTTTCCCTGACCGGAATTGACGAAGAACTTGCTGACGGAGGGTGGCAAGAAATCGTCATTCAGGATGGTGCCAGTAGCAGCAGATGGCGTGCCGACCGTGTAGCCGGTGCCGCCGGTTACGGTCAGGATCAACGTCTCATCGGGTTCTACCGTCGTATCGGTAGTCGGATTGATGGTGATGGTGGCACTGGCTGTATTGGCCGGGATCGTCAATGTGCTGACCGCGCCCGTGTAATCGTTGCCGGAGACCGCTGTGCCTGAGGTGGCGATGTTGACGGTGGTGGCGGTCGGTACCATCGGACTCAAAGTCACGGCATAGGTCAGGTTGGTGACGCCGTCTTCGGCCACGGAGGCGGGACTCACGGTGATGCTGGCCGAGGGCGTTGCAATCCCGCTATACACGCGGGCTTCCACACCCTGGTTGGCGACGCCTTGCCCTTCCTGGGACGCGTCTACCCAGATTGCCGCGAAGCCGCCGCTGGCGCCGGCACTGAGCGCTGACGCATTCTGTCCAAACTGGCGCTTCTCGTTGATCTGAAAATCGCTCGCATCGACCGCCGAACCTGCTGCGCTAAAGCGCCGGCCGAACACGCCGTTGCTGTCCAGATCCTGCAGTGGCGAGGTCCACGACACGACCACAGATCCGTCGCTGAATCCGCTGATGGCCGGTTGTGACTGGTTGCCGGTGACGATGGCATTGGCGCGCGCCTGGCCTCCGACCGCAGCGCCGGTGGCATCGAAGCGCTGCACGTAGACATTGGCTTCGCCAGCGGCATCGCCGTCGCGCGCCTGATCGGTGAACGCGATGGTGAACTTGCCGTCGGCAAAACCGGCTACGCGAGCGTTAGCTTGATTGTTGGCGCCTCCAGCGACGGCAATATCTGATCCTGTTGGTCCGGCCGAGCTTGCAAAGCGAGCGTAGACGTCACCTGAATTTGCGTTGTCGCGCCAGACCACTACAAAGCGGCTGTTGTCCAGACCAGCGATATCCGGCTGCGACTGTGTGCCTGTGGTCAAGGCATTGACGGTGAATTCGGCTGCCAGCGGCGAGCCGTTGGTGCCATTGAATACCCGGCCCGAAATGTCATTGAGGCTATTAGTCCAGACCATGGCGAAATTGCCGTCCGAGAGCGTCGCAACCCGCGGCGCGCCCTCGTTTCCCGCCGACACTGCGTGCGGCGAAAGGACCGAACCCAGACTGGTGTCAGCATTCACCAGGCGGTAGTAAACGTCGCCGCCGTTGCTCACGTCGGTGTACGCCACGACGAAGCGATTGGCCGACAAGGCGGCCACCGTGGGCTGGTTCTGACTGACGTTGTCGAGCGGGGAGATGCGGAACTCGCCACCTTGTGGGGTGCCCGCGGCATTGAAAATGCGCGCGTAGATACCTCCAGCGGAGCCGGTGTCGCTGTCCTGTGCAACCGAACGCCAGACCGCCACGAAATTGCCGTTCGAAAGCCGTGCGATGGCCGGCGCCTGCTGGTTGTTGGCGGTGGTCACGTTGACCGGGAACTCCGGACCGAAACCGGCCAGATCGGTGGTTGAGTTCTGCGTCACCGTGTAGCTGAACGCCTTGGCGAAACCGGAACCGGGCAGCGGCGCACCGGTCGCATCGGTCTGGTACAGATCGAAGTAGCGGGCCGTCACGTTGACCATTTGTCCGATCGCAGGCATTGCCGCGCTGCCCTTGCGCAGCTGTGCGGTATCTGTCTGCGTGTTGTCATAGGTGATGGTGAACAGATTGGCATTCGATTGGCTGTCGATCTGCCAATAACCGCCACGGTTGTCGCCGACATCGGTCGGCGTCAGACTGGCCAACACAAAATTCAGCGGTGAATCGTCAAAGATCAGGGCGCTGCTGGAAACGATGTCGGTTGGTGCAAGGTCGACCTGGATGGATCTGCCGGACGACACGGTGTCACCGTTGCCAACCAGCGTCCAGCTCACGCCGATGTTGTCGTTGGTGGTGGTATCACCGGGCTTGGTGTCCACAAACCGGAAGATCTTCCCCGCCACGGGTGTGTATGCGGGACTGAAGCTTGTCGGATGCACCAACGTGGTCCAGCTGCCGCCGTTGTCGGTGCTGTACTCGAAGCGACCGCGAGTCAGTATCCAGTTGAAGCCTGAAACAGGAACATCGTATTGAGCGATGTCCTTGGTCTGGAACTGCTGGCCCGGCAAGCTCGGTGTGTCGGCCAGACCGTAGGTCCAGGTGTAGCTGGTGCCACCTGGGCGAACCGTCACCCGCTCTGTTGGATAGATCACCCTGGGAGCGGCGGCATGCGCCAGATTGACCATGGCCATGAAAGTGGTGATCACTGCGGCCGCTGTGCGCATATCCATGAGGCTCCTCGAAAGGCTCATTTGTGGTGACGTGTCAGATCACGGTTTGGTTCTGTGCCCCGAGGGCCGAACATCCATATTGCGACCGGTGAAGTTTGCACCGAAAGTGTGACGCAGGGTCCAGCAAGAACTGGATTTTTGTGTACTCGTTTCCGGTGCAAAAGGGCGCCGTCAACCGCGCAAGCGCCTGTGTGTGCAGCCATACACCTGCCGCTCAACGCGCAATGGATGGAGAGGCTGTGTCTTTGATCGAAGTTCTGACGGAAACGCGTGGTGGCTTGGATGGTGCCGGGTCGACCGCTGAAACGTCGTCGGCGTCCGCTGGACACTCCAACTACCGGTACCGGCTGTTAGTCGATTTTGGGTGGTTGCGAACCCCGGGGCGGGGACTTTCCAAGGAAGAAGGCCTTCAGCCACTCATTGCCGCCCCGCGGCCAGATATGTCCGGCGTTGTAAAGGCCGAACACCACCGGTGCGCCACCCGACTTGGGCTCGATCAGCCGACAGCAATCGGCGAAGTCTGTCTGCTGGCCGCTGGACAGATTGTGCCGACCGAGTGCCTGCACGGTCTTGGCCCAGTCGCCCTGATACTTGCGATCTTCACCGCGGCCGAACAGGTAGAGGAAGGGCTTGGGTGGTGTGTCGGCCGTGTAATTCGGCTGCAACGCGCCAATGGCGGCAAAGGCGGCGAAGGCCTGGTTGCGCTCGGCCAGCAGCAGAAACACGAAATGGCCGCCGTTGGAGAATCCGGCGGCGTAGGTCTGCTCGGTTTGGGTTGGATAGCGCCGGCCCAATTCGGCCAGCAATCGATCAGTGAGCTTGAGATCGCGGTCGTCGTAGGTGCCGGCGCGGTATTGCCAGCCGCGCATCGGCGGCGTGGTGTCGATGGTCTCGCCGCGTGGGTAGGCGATGATGGCCTCAGGCCAGTCCTGATGCAGCTTGACCGCGGTGGCGAACCTGACCTGGTCATCGCCGCGACCGTGAAAGGCCAGCACCAGCGGGATGGGTTCGTTACCGACGGCATCGGGTGCAAACACGAGCACCTTGCGGGTCTGGCCGTCGATGTCGAATTTCAGCGTGAAACGCTTGGCCTGTGCTTCCAGCGCCAGCGCAATCAGCGTCAGGACAACCAGGGCGCGGATCAGGTTTTGCGAGAGTCTGGGCACGGCGTGCCTCCGCAGCAGCAACAAGCTCGACAGAGCGTACCGGATCGGTCGTGAAGAGGGCTTGCGCAGGGAGGAGATGGCGTCATTGTGAGGAGCGCAGCGACGAAGCAATCCAGGGTAGCGCCGCACACCTCTGGATTGCTTCGACACGCTATCCATGAGCCCATATCGCAAATTGTTGATTTGCTGTTGTAGGTCACGTTGCTCGCGTAGCGAGCTACGTGACGCAACTCGATGTCACATAGTCCGCTGACGCGGACAACATGACCTACGACGGCGGGTTCATGGCCCGAGGGCAGTGTCGGGCCGAAACAGGTGGCTCGCCATGAACCCATATCGTAAGTTGTTGATTTGAAGTCCGCATGAGCACAGCGCCCGCTTCGCCCACCCGTAGGAGCGCCCTTGCGGCGCGACCACCGCGGCGGACGTGCGGCTTGCCGGTCGCGACGGGAGGTCGCTCCTACGGGCAACTCGTGGTTCCTGGTCCGTGCGCAGCGTCGGGCTGAAACAGGAGGCTCGCAATCACGCCGGTCCGGCGCTCCTCTAGGTCCCGACCAGTCTGGGCCTACCAAAGCCCTCAACCCTTAGCCTTTTCGGTGCCCCATGCCCGTGCCCCCGCCTCACCCGAACATCGATTGCACCAGTTCCAGATTGCTGGCGCCGCCACTTGGAGGGCGCCAGTCGGCGGCCAGATTCCAGGTCCACAGATGGGCCAGTGCGTTGACTGCAGTCGCATCCAGTTCCAGCTGGGCAAAGGTGTTGTAGAGCGGGAAGGCTCCCCGGCCAGCGATGTCGATGGCGGCCTTGGCCTCGAAGCTGAGCTGCGTCCAGAAGGCCTCGACCTGGTCGTTGTACATCCACAGAATGTTGACTGTACGGCCACCGCTGATGCCATACCAGTCGTTGTCCAGCAGTGGCAGGCTGAGCTTGACAACCACCGGTTCACCCTTGCTGCGTCTGGCCCACAGGGCCTGCTGCAGATCGGCGAAGGCGCTGGTCGGGAACACCTGATTGTGTCGGTACAGGCGCACCGGGCCGACGCCTGGATCGCGGCTGTAGGGCACGTAGCCCTTGCCGCGGACATAGGGCTGCAGCCCGAACAACGGCGGCAGATCGCTGGAGACCACGATCTGACCATCCTCCATGCGAATGCCTTCATCGGTGTTGACGCCAACCAGCACGCCGGACACGCCGCGGGCGAGCATGGCGTTCAAGCCCAGATTCTCCAGACTGCCCCCATCGGCGAAGCGGTAGGTGCGCGTGGGCACCGAGCTGCGATTGGCGATCGGGAAATAGGCGTAACGAGGCACCAGACCGTCGAATTCGGGATGTTGCTCTTCGAATTCCTGGGCGAAGGCGGCACTGCTGCAGCCGGCGATATCCGCCAGCGTGAAGGGCCGGACGGGGGCTGCAACGGAGACCTCTCCGGGGGCCGTGTCCTTCTGGTACACCGCGTTCATGGCCAAGGACTCCACCAGCCCGCCGCCGATGGTCGCGGCAGCGCCGGCCGTCGGGAAGGGCTGGCGCACTCCGAGCATGAAGTTGGCTTCGAAGGGCACGAGGTCAGCGCTGGCGCTGTCATCGATGAAGATGGCGGTGTTGAAGACCATGAACGGTCGCTTGCGCTGCACGGTGTAGAAGTCAGTGAGTCGCAAGCCCGGGTTATGCGCCAGGGTGCTGTTCGGTAGCTGCAGATAGGCGTCGGTCCAGCTGAAGTAGTGCGTATCGAAATGCTGCGCCGCTGGATCGGGATGCCACAAGCCGTAGGGCCGCAGCACGCTGTGGCCGATCAGACCTTGCCACAGATCACTGGTGGGGTAGCCCCATTCCTCGCGCAGTTTCAGCACCTCGGCGACATCGCTCAGCAGGCCGAGATTGCCAGGCACGCGACCCAGACTATGGCGGCTTAGCTGATCCAGGGCATAGGGCAGGCTGCCGGTCACCGTGAGTTGCCCTGGATCCAGCACTGGCGTGCCCAGAAAATCGGCATCGCTGATGGTGGCCGGCAGATAGGTGTAAAGCGTATTGGCCCAGGTACCACCCGATACCGAGGAAATGGCGAAGACCTGATCCATCAAACCCAGGTGATCCAGCGCGCGCAACTGGCCCATCGCACAGGTCAATGCTCGCGAGCCGCCGCCCGACAGGCACAGGCCGACACTGCGGGCTGGCGCTTGCAGATCGGGTGCCCGAGCAGAGAGCGTGGTGGCGGGCAAAGGCAGGATGGCGGCGTTCAGGGTGGACGGCATGGCGGTTCCTCGCAGACCTTCTTGGGGACATCCTTTAAGGGCGCCAAGGCACCGATTGTCTCAGGGCGTCGCGGAAACCGGCCGAGCGGTGAGCCCCTGGGTCAATCCTCGTCGTCGCCCTCGGGCGCCACCACCCGGACCCGGCGGACCACGTTGTCGCGGACTTCCTGGATTTCCATCTGGTAGCCGTCAATCTCCAGTGACTCACCGGGGGTAGGCAGATGTTCCAGCATGGCCACGATCAAGCCACTCAGCGTGCGGGCGGCTTCGGTGGGGAGTTCCCATTGCAGACGGCGATTGAGGCTGTGCACCGGGATGCGGCCGTCGATGTGCAGGCTGCCATCGGCCTCGAAGTGGATGTGGCGGGTATCCTGCTTGGGCGCGGTGGTGAACTCGCCGACGATCTCTTCGAGGATGTCGGCCACCGTGACCAGGCCCTGCAGCGAACCGTATTCGTCGATGACCAGGGCCGAGCGGCGTTGTTGGCGCTGGAAGGCCACCAGCTGCTGGGTCAGATTGGTGCCTTCGGGCACGTAATAGGGCGCACGCATGCGTTTCTCGATGAGTTCGGCATCGATGGCCTGCAACTGGCTGAGATCAAGCAGATTGCGCAGATTGAGGATGCCGACCACATTGTCGATCTTGCCGCGATAGACCACGGCACGGCTGTAGGGGAAGTCCTTGAGCGCCTCGCGCAGTTCCTCTGCGCTGTCTTCGAGGTCAATGCCCTTGATCTCGGTGCGCGGCACCATGATGTCGTCGATCATGGCCTCTTCCAGCGCCAGGATGTTCAGCAGCATGTGCCGATGGCTGTCCGGGATCAGGCCGCCCTCTTCGCGCAGCACGCTGCGCAGTTCATCCTGGGACAGGGTTTGGTCCGAGCGTCCACCGCCGCGATGTCCGAACAGGCGCAACACCCAGCCCGACAGGATGTTGATCAGGCGCACGACTGGATAGAACACCCGCAGCATCGGATACAGCACGTAGGCGGCCGGCAGAGCGATGCGCTCGGGATGCAGCGCGGCATAGGTCTTGGGCGCCACTTCGGCGAAGATCAACACCACCACGGTCAGAAAAGCGGTACCAATGAGCACCCCGGCCTCGCCGGCGATGCGCACGGCAGCGATGGTGGCAATCGCCGAGGCCAGGATATTGACGAAGTTGTTGCCGAGCAGGATCAGTCCGATCAAACGTTCCGGGTGATGCAGCAGCTGCTGCGCCAGCTTCGCGCCGCGGTTGCCGTCGCGGGCCAGGTGCAGCAGCCGGAAGCGGCTGATGGACATCAGCGCCGTCTCTGAGCTGGAGAAGAAGGCCGAACAGATCAACAGTACGGCCAGTGCGGCGAACAGCAGGGATAAGGGGAGATCAATCATCGCCGGTTGAACGGGGGTAATCGGGGGAGTCTATCGGATCAGGAGCGCGCCGATGGATCCGGCTCCGGGTCTTTCGACGTCGGCAGCTCCGCCAGGGCGTCGTCGAGGGCGTCGTTGCCACCCAGTTCGCGACGTTCCGATTTGCTCAGCGTCGCATCCGGCTTTGGCTGCTTGGGTGCCTCGGGGGGTTTGGCGCGACCCTGCCACAGCGACCTGGCCTCTTCCTGTTGCGTGCCGAACAGGCTGCGTACGTGCAGATCGCGCTGCGGGAAGGGAATCTCGATGCCGTAGGCGCGCAGCGCGTCCTCCAGCGCCCAGTAATAGGCGGCCTGCACGGCGCCGGGGCGTTTGACGGCATCGGCGGTCAGCCAGACCACCAGTTCGAAGTCCAGGCAGCTGTCGCCGAAACCCACCAGCCAGACCTGGGCGCGGCGGGGGCCGCTGGTGGCAAAGGTGAAGGGCACGCCGGCCGCAGCTTCCAGCGCGGCCTTCTTGACCAGTTCCTTGTCCACGCCATAGGCCACGCCAAAAGGGATGCGCACGCGGCGGGTGATCTCGCGCAGGGTCCAACTGGTGACCCGTCCGTTCACGAACTCGGAATTGGGCACCAGGATGTCGATGTTGTCGTTGGTCGTGACCCGAGTGGCGCGGATGCTGATGTCGGTGACTTCGCCGGTCACGCCCGATTCCAGCTCGACGAAATCGCCGATCTTCAGACTGCGTTCGAACAGCAGGATCAGGCCGGAGATGAAGTTGTTGACCACCGTCTGCAGGCCAAAGCCGATGCCCACACCCAGCGCACTGGCGAAAATGGCGATCTTGGTCAGGTCCAGGCCGATCGCGGCCAGGGCGATGCTGAAGCCCAGCGCGATCATCAGATAATGGGCAATGCGTCCGGCCGCATAGAGCGCGGGACGGCTCACATCCGGTCGACGCTGACCGTAGCGTTCCAAGGCGCGGCGGAACCAGTGTGACAGCAGCCAAGCCGCCAGCAGGATGGCCGTCACACGCAGCGTGCCGCCGAGCGTGATGGTGGCATTGCCGACTTCGAACAGGGGGTAATTGAGCACCTGGCGGCTGGTGCTGGAAACCGTGCTCCAGAATGAACCAAGATCGGCCAGCCGCCGCTCCCAGAACGGCGTGCGCTGTTCCCAGATCTGGCTTTCGGCGGACACCAGCCAGCGCAGCGCGGCCACCTTCTCGTCAACCTGACGCAGCTGCGAGCGCAGCTTCGGCAGATCGCGCTGCACCGTCTGCACGGTGCGCCGATCGCTGCTGTCGGCAATGAGCGTCAGGCGCCGATCGGCACGCGCATAGGCGCGCTCCAGCTCATCGACCGCCGGCAGCAATGACTTCATGCTGGCGCGGCTCAGGCTGGGCTCGGTTTCTTGTCCGGCGACGCGAAGCGCTACCTCGGCCTCGGCCCGTGCCAGATGCTGCAGCAAGCGGGTGGCGGCCTGCGCCACGTCGCTCACCGACTGCAGGCCGGACCAGGATGCGGGGTCAAGATCCTCCACCGGATTGGCGGCGGTCTGGGTCCAGCTCTGGACCTCGTCCTTGCCCGCCTTGAGCTGCAGTGCAGCTTCATCAAGGAAGGCGTTGATGTCCTTGAGGCTGGCATCGGCGGCGACCAGATCCTGGCGCAGGCGTTCGGCCTCATGGTTTCGGGTCTGCGCCGACAGCGACTCAAGGGTCGCTGCCATGGTGTCGGTGTCTGCCGCCGCGGTCGGCGCCGGCAGGCGCTCGACGGTGTCGCGCAGCAGATCCCGTTCGGCCCGCAGCAAACGCCGTTTCTCGACCACGTTCAACGCCCGCGACACACGGGTCGGCAAGCCGGGGAGCTCGCCGACCGCGAAATCACGCGGCGCTACCGCCAGCTCCTCCTTGAGCGCATCCAGTGCCAGACCCAATTCCTTGAGGTCGGCCGGGTCGGCATCGACATAGCGCTCCAACAACTGCGCGCGCAGCTTGTCGACCTCCGCTGGGGTTTCCGGCTTGCCGCTGGGCTCGGATGCGGCGGCCTCGGTGGTCGGCACGGCTTCCGCGACCTGGGCCAGCGCCGGCCAGGCCAGCACCAGGACCATACACAGCCAGATACTGCGGAGCAGCCGGTGGCCAGCAGGGGCAGGGGTGTTGGACAGACTTGGCGTCATGCAGCCAGCTTAGCCCAAGTGGGCGCTGCTTGCCCGTCAGTGGAAGCGGACCCTGTCCGTGATGGCCATGGACAATCTGCGGTTCCCGATCGCGGCTGAAGCCGCTCCCACCGTCGTGGGCGTCGAACCTGCCCGCGGCAAACTACCGCTCGGTCATCGCGCCGGCGTCATCGGGCCCGACATCATCGGTCGGGAAATCCCGATCGCGCAGCAGGGCGTCGATGGTGGCGTCGCGGCCACGGAACTGGCGGTAGGCCTCGGCAGGATCGATGGTGTTGCGGGCGGCGAACAGGTACTTGACCATCTTCTGCGCCAGATCCTTGTCGTAATAGCCGCCCGGCGCTTGCGCGAAGGCTTCGGCGGCATCGGCGGTCAGCACCTCGGCCCAGAGATAGCCGTAATAGCCGGCGGCATAGCCTTCGCTGGCAAAGACATGGCCGAAGTGCGGGGTGCGGTGACGCATCACCAGTTCCTTGGGCATGCCCATGGCGCTGAGCGTGTCGCGCTCGAAGGCATCGGGGTCGATGCCGGTGGGATCCACCATGTGCAGTCTCAGGTCGATCAGCGCGCTGGCCAGATACTCGATGGTGCTGAAGCCGCTGTTGAAACTGGCCGACTGCTTGAGCTTGTCGATCAGCTCGGCGGGCATCGGCTCGCCGGTTTCGACGTGGCGGAAGAACTGGTTGACCACCGGCTCGGTGAACAGCCAACGTTCCAGCAGTTGCGACTGGAACTCGGTGTAGTCGCGCACGCCCCAGTTCTGGCTGGGATAGTCCACCTGAGCCGAGAGCGCGTGCAGGGCGTGGCCGAACTCGTGGAAGAAGGTGGTGGCGTCATCCCAGGACACCAGCACCGGCTCGCCTGGGGCCGGCTTGATGAAATTGGAGTTGTTGCTGGACAGCACGCTGGGCTCGCCGTGCAGGCGGTCGTAGCTGCGATAGCTGGACGCCCAGGCGCCCGAGCGCTTGCCCGGCCGCGCGTAGGGATCGAGATACCACAGTCCCACCAGCGAGCCATCGCTGCGGCGCTTGACCTCCCAGACCTTCACGTCGGGGTGGTAGACCGGTACCTTGCCTTCCGGCAGTGGCGCGAAATCGAAGTCGAAGAGTTCGCCGGCCACGTAGAACATCGCCAGCGTCAGCTGATCCAGATTCAGGTACTTCTTGACCGCTTCGCTGTCGTAGTCATAACGCGCGGTGCGCACCTTTTCGGCATAGAAGCGATAATCCCAGGGCTCGATGGTGATGCCGGCGCCCTCGGCGTCGGCGATCTTCTGCATGTCGGCCACTTCTTCCTGCACCCGCGACACCGCCGCCGGCCACACCGCCTCCATCAGCGCGAAGGCGCGTTCCGGCGTCTTCGCCATCCGGTCCTGCAAACGCCACTGGGCATAGTTGTCAAAACCGAGCAGGCTTGAACGCTCATGGCGCAGCTGCAGGATCTGGCTGATCAGGGCGTTGTTGTCGCGCTCATCACCGTTGTCGCCACGGCTGTAGTAGTGGCGCCAGACTTGCTCGCGCAGACCGCGTTCGGTGGAATAGGTGAGGAAGGGATCCATCGACGAGCGCGTGTTCAACACCGCGTACTTGCCTGGCTGACCCTTGCCTTCCGCCAGCGCGGCGGCTGCCTTGGTGAAGGACTCGGGCAGCCCTCCCAGTTGCGATTCGTCCAGGTAGGTGACGTAGCCTTCCTCGTCGGCCAGCACGTTGTTGGAGAACTGGGTCGACAGCGCCGCCAGTTCCTTGTTGATTGCGGCGTAGCGTTCGCGGGCCTGGCCGGTCAGCTGCGCGCCATTGCTGCGGAAGAAGTCATAGCTGACCTGTACCAGGCGCTGCTGATCCGGGCGCAGCGTGGCCAATTCTGATCCATTGTGCACCGCTTCGATGCGTTTGAAGAGCTTCTCGTTCTGGACGATGCGCGATTGATAGTCGGCGAACATGGCGGTCAGTTCACCCTGAATGGCGCGGAATTCGGGCGTCGACACATTGCCCGCGAGGATGCCGAAGAACACCTGCGCCCGCGAAATCTGGTCGCCGGAGCGTTCCATCGCCACCAGCGTGTTCTCGAAGGTCGGCGGCTCGCTCTGATTGGCGATGGCCTCCAGTTCTGCCAGATGTGAGGCGATGGCACTCTCCAGCGCCGGCTTCAGATCAGCCACCTGCATCTGATCGAAGGGCGGCACACCGCCGTAATCGCCGCTCCACTCGGCCAGCAGAGGATTGTCGCTGGCCGGCTTGGGTGCTGCTGTGCTGACCGCCGCCGGTGCCGGCGCTTCTGATTTCTCACCGCATCCGGCGAGCACACCAAAAGCCAGGATAGCGGCTGTCATTGCCGTTTTTCGCATCGTTTGCCCCTCCAATCAAATCTCTGTCCAGCCAGACATGGTGGCCGGATGAATGTCAAAAGCGGGCGATGACCTTAGCGGTGACAGGCTGGAAGGCAAGGGTCAGAGGTCATGCCTCAGCGCCTGGTGCCCAGCCGCGTGATGGCGGCGAGGCTGAACGCCAGTTATGCGGTGGGTTCGCAAACACCTTGAAGCTTGCTTACCTGCACTAGTCATCTGGGTGCAACATTGCGGCCTCCGCGGCTTTGCCGCAGTCAGGCGTTGAGCGAATGTCGTCTCCAGGGATACGCGTGGCTTGGGCCGACGCAGTACTCGACAGCTTCGAGAGGATGGCGGTCACCCGCTGGAACCAGCGGGCAGCATTGGTGGCTGACATCAGCATGTGCCTGGTCTTTGTCGGCCTGGCGCTGGTGCGTCGCGACGCCCATCTGCTGGTCGCCGTGCCGACTTGGATCGCCGGCCTGCTGACTTTCAGCCTGGTTGAATACGGCTTCCATCGCTGGCTGTTTCATGGCCCCGAACACGCGATGGAACGCGGGCACCGCCGCCATCACCAGGATCCCGCGGCCATCGCTTCGCTGCCGTTCTTCTTGCCGCCAGTGTTTCTGTTGGTACTCGCGGCCTTGTTCACTGAAGTGATGCCGTTGACCCATGCCTGGCTGTTCACCGGGGGGATTGCTGCCGGCTATCTCGCCTATGGCCAATGCCACGACTGGATGCACCGGACCCGGTTTCAGCACCCGATTGCCCGTCGGTGGGCCGCCCACCATCACATTCACCATCATCACCCCGACCACAACTTCGGAGTGACCTCGCCGCTGTGGGATCTGGTGTTCGGCACCTATTACGTGTCGAAGGCTGTGCGCAGGCGTTAGTCCGTCAGGATGTTTGCCTGGCCTGCTTGCCAATCGCTCAGTGCTGCTTCCAGTACTGGATCATGATTGTCGCGATAGTCGGAGAATTGCGGCTTCGCGCTCAGATCGGGCGCAAGGGCATGCCGATAGTCGTCGGAAAAGGAACGCACGAACAATCGACTGGCGGCGAGCACCACCTGGCCGGTGTTCGGCAACAGAATCATGTTGTCCTCGCCCAGATGCGTGGGGCCGGCGCCGGAGGGTTCGCCGACGAAAATTGGCGACAACTGGCGCTCGAGATCGCCGATGAACAAAGCCGCCGCCGAGAAGGTACGTCCACCGATGAGCACATACAGCCGACCCCGCTGATGCAATGCCGGCGTGGCGATCAGCGCCTGCAGCAGAGGCTCAAGGAGTTCGCCGTTGCCACCGCGATTGTGGCGCAGGTCGACCACCAGGCCGGCGGTATCGTCAGCCCTCAGGGCCGTTTGCAGACGCGCGGCGAAGGCCTGCAGACTTTCGTGCTCATCATTGCGCACCGCGTTGAACTGGAAATAGATCAGGCGCAGATCGGGCAGAGACTCAAACCAGTAGTTTTCCGTGCTGCGCGCCAGCCACATCGGTACTGGCTGTTTGCTTGCTGCGCGTGCTCGGATCCAGTCTGCCGGACCTTCCGGGTTGTCGATCTGTGCCTGCAGTGCGGCCATCGTCAGCTGCGGCGCGGCGATACGCTTGTCATGGGTCTTGCCCTTGGCGTCGACCAGTTGCAGATCCAGGAATTCGCGATGGTCCAGCAATCCCTGAAACTTGAGCAGCTCGGGTATGGCCAGAAACACCGGCGAGAACTGCCGCAAAGCGGAGTCATTCTCGTGCGGCACCAGGGATTCCAGCGCTGCCAATGCGGCTTCGGGCGTGGCCTTGCCGAGCTTGAGCACGCGCTGTCCGACCAGGCCGGCGTGCTCCTTCGGCGCGGCTTGTACGTAAAGCCCGTCGGCAAACCACGCCAGTTTGATGGGTGCCAGATGAAAGGCGTCCGGGCCTTGAAAGGGCGGTATCAACAGGGTGTGGCCCGATTGGCCAAGTCGCACCCAACGCATCAGGCGCACCGAGCGCTCCCAGTTCTGCAGTCTGGGCAGATCAGCCCGCAGCTGCTTCAGTTCGGCGCGCCATGCTTTTTCGTCGACCTGTCCAAACAGATCCCAATGGGTCTCCGGCAGGCGTCGTTCCAGAAAATCCAGATCGGTGCGCCAACGGCTGATCTCATCGGCATCGTCTGCCAGTTTCGGAAACAGCCGCGCGCGCCAGCGGTCATCGCTCAGCAAGGTGGCCAGGGCGGGATCTTCCTGCAGCGCCTGTTCGGCGTTGGTCAGATGATGTGCGCGCGCCTGCTCAAACAAGTCGACCGCCCGTTCCGCATGACCGCGGCTGGCCTCCAGACTGGACAATCGCAGTAGCGTGCGTGCCGCGAGATAACCACAATCCAGGGCATGCTGATAGCTCGTCGCGGCGGCGTCCAGTCGCCCCAGCGCCTGTTCTGCCCGAGCGAGGCGATACCAGTATTCACCCTTGCCGGGGCTCTGCCGACTCAGGTTTCGGTAGATGCGCGCATATTCGGCCCAGTCATTGCTGGCAAAGGCGGCATCAGCCTTGGCGATCCGTTTGGCAATCGGGATCTGAGTCGACGCGGGCGCGTCTGCGGCGAGGGTCAGTGGCGGGCCGGCGCAGAAACCCAGAAACGCGACGAGCAGCGACAGGAACGAGGAATTCATCAAGGGCTCCGACGGTGGTGAAGGAGGCCCAGACTGGCACCTCACCCCCTGTATGGCGCCTCAGTTTGCGATCTGAGCCTTGCTGCGCGCACGAAACTCACTCGGCGAGACCCCGGTTTCGGCGCGGAAGGCCCGATTGAACGAGGCCTTGCTGTTGAAGCCTGCTGCCAGCCCCACTGCCAGCACCGAATCGGCGTCGGCGCCTGCCAGAGCCTGCATCGCATCCTCGACCCGCAGCTGATTAAGCCAGGCCTGTACGTTGCGGCCCGATCCGGCGTTGATCGCATACGACAGATAGTGCACCGGCAGCTGCAGAGCCGCCGCCAGATTGTCGATCTTCAGACCCGGCTCGCGAAACAGTCGGCGAGTACGGACCTCTGCACATACGTGTCGGTAGAGCTTGGCCGTGCTGTCTTCGTCGAGCAGGCGGTCGCGCGCCGGTGCCGGCCCGGCCTCATCGACGGCGGCTTCGAAAGGGGTCGCCTCAGTTTCGGCGACAGGCGCCAGCGACAGTGCAAAGTCACGCCAATGGGCGACGGCGATCAGGCTCGCCGCATAGATGAACAGGCTGAAGCCCACCGCCGCGAGCACATCCGAGGGTATCTGCAGGTCGCCGACCAGGTGCTCGGATATAAAAGTGCCGAGCAGTGCCAACAGAAACATGAGGAACACATCGTTGACGATGGCAAATCGACGGGTCAGCGGGTTGTCGACAAATCCGGGCTGGCGACGCAAGCGCCAGCGAATGGCGATCACATAGGACAGCAGTGATGCCGCCTTGGCCAGGCCGAACAGACTCGATTCGAGGGGAATCGAATGGGTGCCGAGGACAAAGGCAATCTTGTCTGCACCTGATTGCAGCAAGAACGGCAGGAAATAGGCGAATGCCATCGCCGCCGGCAGATAGTGCAGCGCGTCGGTGGTGCGCCCGCGCGGTCGGCTCAGACTGACGACAAACAGCCATAACCCCGGGCCGAACAGAAACGGCATCCAGACCGTGGCCCGCAGCACATGGGGATACGCGCGCCAGGCGTCGGCGTAGATCACCCATTGTTCCAGCATGACCGCCATGAACGCGGCGAGGGCCAGCAGCAGATGGCTGTAGCCGAAACGATTGCGGTCGCGCAAACGCCACAGCTGAAGCGCCAGAAACAGCCCCTGAGCCAGACCCAGGGCAAACAGGGCATGGATGGCGATGCTGAGGGCGGGCATTTTGCGCGATCTTTGGATAGTGTGAGGATGCTAGCCGCAAATGCGGCCCCGGCAGCCGGGATATCAGAGCCCGATTCAGCGAGCAGTTTCGGGCCATGCTGTCCACGGTGGACGCGCTGCTCAGCCCGGCGGCGGGCGCGCCATTCACGGTGGCGCCGGGTTTGCAGTACGGCTCCATGACCGAGTGGAACCAGGCCAGCAGAGCCAGAAGCCAGGCGCAGGGCCTGACCAAGCCCTACACCGCATTCACCTTTCCCGCTGACCTCGCCGGCATCCCCGCGCTCGCTCTGCCTTGCGGCATTTCCGAGCAGGGCTTGCTCTACACGATGCAACTGGCCGGTAGTCCGTTAACTGAAGCCCTGCTGTGTCGCATCGGCTACGCCTACGAGCAGAGCACGCCCTGGCATGGACACCACCCACCCGTCTGACGATCGAATCTGAGCCGGATTCCGGCCTGCGCGGTGAGCCTGCGCCTGGTTAGCCCGCATTTCTCACACCTGCGCGAGCAGATGCCCCCAATCTTCTAGTGAAAAAAGGGGATTCCGAGGCACGCAGCAGTCACAGAGTGTTTGGCTGCATCTGCCCGCTTTGCGGCCCTCGCTGGTTCTTTGCGACTATCGCTGCGTTGCTCCTCCTCGCCATGGAATCACCATTCCTCGTCGTCGCGCCTTGCGCTAGTCGCAAAGCCCTGCGCGATCTTCCGCAACAGGTGTGAGACATGCGGGCTAGCCTCGATCTCGAGGAGCGGCGGAGTCCGGTCGCTCTTGCCGGCACGCCCTTCCAGCCAGTAGCCCGGGCAAGCGCAGCGCACCCGGGATGACCCGCACCATAAGCCCCGGGTGCGCTGCGCTTGCCCGGGCTACGCTGGCTGTCAATGCTCCTGAGGGCTGCCAGTGGGCGCGGATCAGGACCGCGGCTTGCGCTCCTCGGGCAACATCAGGCGCTCGGAATCGGCTGGCTGCCAATCGGCCGGCGGCTCGGTGGGTGCGCCGAGGAACTTCAGTCGTTCCATCCACGCTTCATATTCGCCCGACTGCTCGATCACCCGCAGAAACTCCGACAGCGGATAGCTGTACTTTAGGGCCAGAGTCTGCCCGCGAAGACTCGCAACGCGGCTCACAGAACTTGTTCAGAGGATCCCTCGAGGCTCCCCCTCAGTCATTTTGACTTGCAATCGTGGTCCGGTCCACCTTCAGGTGATTCGCCAAAGCCTTTCCCACGACCTCGTGCCCTGCTGCCGACCAATGGATGTCTATTGAGAAATAGTGCTCCGGCTTCAACACGGATGACGGGTCAAAATAGTCGATACCACTATTTTCCAAAGCCGCTCGGGTCATTTTCAGTAAGTTATTTCCATTCCTCAATGCCGCTACGGATGGCAGTAGCTCCGGATTCAGGTGAGCAGTGGCTTTGTTGTCACAGAAATAAAAATCCTGCGGAACGATCAAAACCGTCAATTGCCCTCCGCGAGCTTCCACTATCTTTTTTATTTCCCTCAACGCGACCAGGGCCCGATTATTGGTCAGGTCTTCCTCGCCTTTCTCCAGGCTGATCCGATTGAGTCGATTGGTCTCGAGGGCCTTTTCTGCAAACAAGTTGGCGCGCCAGGAGCTATTGTTCAGGCGCAATGCCAACAGCTTCACAAAGTAGCTGTATTCAATGAGCGGGTGTATCGGGAAACGGTAGCTGTCCGGCCGATTTCTCAAATACCCTTCCTCAGACACGACCCGATAAGGTGTTTCCAGTGTCAAGGCCTCCCGATCGTATATGGTTTCGGCCAGGTCGCTGTCCAGGTCATTCCCCAGGTAGAGCCCGACAATGACTTTTTCTGGTTTTAATGTGGGGCTTTTCCGCAGGAAGTACTCATAATGCTCTGGCTGCCAGCCATTTGGGTAAGAAAAATTCACTGCTTTCTTGTTCAAAAAAGCAGCCTCCCGGGAAAATACGTGGCTATAGCGCTGATCGTTTTCGACACCATGTCCGAAGGTAAAGGAATCGCCCAAAAAAGCGATATCCACTGCGGCGTCGACCACTTCGAAAGACTCCCGCAGTCCGCGCCCATTGGTCTTTAGTTTGACTGAAAAATCATTGTAATGCCAATCTACTTCCGAATTTTCCTTGACCGGCATGACCCAGGCTGCCCCCGCATTCCTGATCACGCCATCCCTGGTCATCCTCTTGAAAATCCGTAGATTGGCTACATTGTAAATCTGCTCCTGATAGTAATGCTGGAAAAGAAAAAAGGAACAGATCTCCAGCAGGAGAACAGTGGTCAGGCCGATGATGATGTAGGACTTCAGTTTTGCCCAGGCCCAGTTTTTCATTGTTGTTCTGCTTCTGATGCGATGGTGCTGAATGCCCCGGCCGACCGGGGGCTGTTATGGGTTGCGCGCCAATTCGTGAGGCAATTTCCGGGCACGCTCGGTCGCGCCTGGCCATGCTATCAAGGGATCGGGGGAACAAATTCCGCATCGGCATGGTGAAACAAGATCGTCTGTCGTTCCGTTTCGCGTGTCCGGTGCCTGCTTCACCAGGGCTTTGGGCGGCGCGGAACCAGCAGCGTATCCTGCCGCTTCCGTTCTCATCGCAAGGCGCCGCCAGTGAACCCTCTGACTGTCTTGCTGCTGCTTGCCGGAATGCTCAGTTGCGCGCCAGCGCTGGCGGCAACGCCAGACACGGATGTCGAGACCAGGCCCCTCCCCGCGGTGCTGGTCATCGCCACCGGGGGCACGATCGCGGGGGTTCAGAACGTGGACGATGATCCAGACCACTATCGGGCCGGGAGTCTGACCGCCGAACAGATTGTCGAATCGGTGCCGGAACTCAACCGCTACGCACGGATTGAGTCGATGCAGTTTTCCAATGTGCCGAGTGCGCAGATCACGCCAAAAATGTGGATCGAACTCTCGCGTCTGATCGAGACAGCACTGAACGAGCGGAAAGACCTCGCCGGTATGGTGGTAACGCACGGCACCGACCGCCTCGAAGAGACCGCTTTCTTCCTCTACCTCACCGTACGTTCGGACAAACCCGTGGTGCTGGTCGGCGCGCAGCGACCCGCCACTGGGACCAGTCCGGACGGGCCGCGCAATCTCATCGACGCGGTACGCACCGCGGCATCTCCTCAGGCCATCGGCAAAGGGGTCACGGTTGCGATGGACGGTCGCATTCTGTCCGCCCGGGAAGTCCGCAAGATTTACCAGCGGGTCGGTGGCTTCACCACGGGCGACATGGGCATGCTCGGCGTGGTGAGCCATGCCGGCGCCGAGTTCTTTTTCTCGCCGACACGACTGCACGGGAGCAGCAGCGAATTCGACCTGGCCCATGTAGAGGCTCTGCCCGCGGTTGACTTGCTATTCAGCTACACCGGCGGAACCGGCCCGCATTACGACAGAGCGCCTGCTGGAGTCGTTGTCGCCAACACCAACTTCAACTGCGAGGAACAGGTGGCCTTTCTGGAATTGGCGCGCGCTGGGACAATCGTCGTCTCTGCATTCCCCAGCGGTGACAACGTAGGGCGTCGATGGCTGCCTGAGGAGACGGTGCCCGATGAGGAGACTGAGCATTGTGAGAGCGTCGACAAAGCGGTCTGGAAAGGCCCTTGGATTCCGCCCATCTATGCCCCGCATCTGACGCCGCAGAAAGCGCGCATTCTGCTGATGCTGGCCCTCAGTCGCACTCACGACGACCTCGAGATCCGGCAGATCTTCGAGCGCTATTGAGTCTGTCTGGCGGACCGCTGAAAGGCCGGCCCATGTCCTCAATCTGATCCGTGGGCCGCGTCTGGATAAGTCTTCATTGGCGGCGCAGCCAGGAAATCCACCACCAGACCGGCCATGGCGCGCATGCCCACAGGGATCGCTCCGTCGTCGGCGCGGAAGGTGGGCGTGTGCAGATTGCCGTTGACGGTGCCGGGCTTGGTGGGACCGAGTCGGAAGTAGAAACCGGGCACGCGCTCGGAGAAGAAGGCGAAGTCCTCGGCGCCCATCACCGGCCGCATGGGTTGCACCTTGTCTTCGCCGAGGCGCGCTTTCAGGCGCTCGCCGGCCCAGGCGCTGAGGGTAGCGTCATTGACCAGCGGCGGATTCTCGCGCTGGTATTCGAACTCGACCGTGGCGCCGCCGGCCTGGGCGACGCCGCTGAGGATCTCGCCCATGCGCTTCTCGACCAGGTCCTGCACGGCGCGCTCGTAGGTACGCACGGTACCACGCAGTTCCACCTCGGAGGGAATGATGTTCTCGCGCTGACCGCCGCGGATGATCCCGACGGTAAGCACGGCGGCCTCGGTGGGATCGACGTTGCGTGAGCGGATGGTCTGCAGCGAGAGCACCGCCTCGGCGGCGATCACCACCGGGTCAATCGCCAGTTGCGGCCAGGCGCCGTGCGCCTGCTTGCCGTGAATCACGGCGCGCCAGGTGTCGCTGGCCGCCTGTACCGGCCCGCTTGCGTAGGCCACCGTGCCCACTTCGAATTCCGGGAACACGTGCAAGCCAAAAATGGCAGCCGGCTTGAACTCGTCGAACACGCCTTCCTTCAACATCAGCGCGGCGCCGCCTTCCTCGCCGGCCGGCGGGCCTTCTTCGGCCGGCTGGAACAGCAGCAATACGGTGCCAGCCAGTTCCTCGCGCATGCCGGCGAGCACGCTGGCCAGACCCAGCTGCACGGCCGTGTGGACATCATGGCCACAGGCATGGGCGACGCCGACCTCCTGGCCGTCGTAAGTCGTGCGTTGGGTGCTGGCGAAGGGCAGGTCGGTGTCCTCGACCACCGGCAGCGCGTCCATGTCCGCGCGCACGGCGATGGTCGGCCCCGGTTTGCCGCCGCGCAATACGCCGATCACGCCGGTATGGGCGACGCCGGTACGCACCTCAAAGCCCAGCGATTGCAGGTGCGCGACCACCAGCTTTGCGGTCTCGAACTCGCGATTGCCGAGTTCCGGATACTGGTGGATCTGGTGGCGCAACTCGATGGCGCGCGGCGCCAGTTGCGTCACCAGGCTATCCAGATCCGCGGCCGATGCGAGGACAGGTAACAGCAGGCTGGCGGTGAATCCGGCGATCAGGCAGCGGCGCATGTGAGGTCCATCCAGTGGCGGTCGCACAGCGTAGACCGCGGCACTCAGCGCTGCAATCGGATCCACGGAGCAGCCCGAGGCCTCCGCCGGAAAGGACATGCGCAGATACCGTTGTACGGTCTCCGCCCATATCTACGACCCGGCTGAAGGCGATCCGGCGTCTGGTGTAGCCGCAGGCACGGCGTTTGCTGACCTTCCTGCGGACTGGGTTTGCCCCGATTGCGGAGCATCCAGGTCTGATTCTGAACCGATGGACTGAAGCGAGCTCAGCTCGGGAAGCAGCACTGGTGCGTGTCTTGGTGCATCCAGGGGACCTTTGGCGCGATCCTTCCTTGGTGCCGTAGCGGGCCAAACCCGGTAGATTTCGCCTACCTTCAAAGATGCTCGCCGATGACTCCGCCCACTCCCCGCCCGCTGCGCATTCTTGGAACCGGCCTCTCGGCGCCGACGCATTGGGTCGATAGCCGCGAACTCGATCTTCGACTCGGTCTGGCATCGGGCACGGTGCATGCGCGCACGGGCGTGGCGCGTCGTGGCGTGGAACCCGATCGCAACGCGGCCGAGGTTTCCGCCGAGGCGGCGCACGCGGCGCTCACGCGCGCGGACATCGGTCTGGATACGATCGACGCCGTGGTTTGCGCCAACGCCAGTCACGATCAAGCGATGCCCTGCAACGCCGCCTTGCTGCATCGTGCGCTCGGACTGCGCGGGGTGCCGGCCTTCGATGTCAACGCGAGTTGCATCGGTTTTCTGGTGGCACTGGATCTGATCGCATCGCTGCTGGCCAGCGGGCGATATCGCCGCGTCCTGGTGAGCTCGTGCGACCTCGCCTCGCGCGCACTCGACGCGAAGGATCTGGACACTTACGGTTTGTTCGGCGACGGCGCCGCCGCCGCCGTGTTGGAAGCCGCCAACGACTGCGAATCCGGAACGGCCGGGCCGGCGCTATTGGCGGCGCGCTTCGAGACCTGGTCCGAAGCGGTGCACGCCTGCGAAATACCGGGCGGCGGTTCGCGACTCACGCCCGATCGCTATTCCGGAGATTATCGAGAAGTCTGCACCTTCCGTATGGATGGCAAGCGCCTGTATCGCGCGGTGGCCGATCGCTTCGACCCCTTCGTCACGGCCCTGCTCGCCGATGCCGGCCTCGGACTGGATGCGATCAAACGCGTGATTCCGCATCAGGCCTCCGCGCTCGGCATGGCGCACGTGTTTCGCCGCCTCGCGGTGCCGCGCGATCGCATCGAGGACATTTTCGCCGAACACGGCAATCAGGTCTCTGCGTCGTTGCCGACCGCGCTGCACTGCGCGCTCGACAGCGGCCGGTTGCGCGCAGGCGACACCGCGCTGCTGATCGGCACGGGGGCGGGTGTCACCCTCGGCGGCGCGGTGCTGCGGCTGTGAGCGAAGCGTCGGCAGCAGGCGCCAATGCAAACGCGCACTCCTTTCCGCGCGTGCGCCTGGACGTGCTGCGCGTCGGCTACTGCCGCCATCCCGAATGCATGGCGGTTCGCGGCGGCGCCTGGCGAATCGCGGAATTTCCGAATCTGGTCGGATTGATTCGCCATCCCAGCGCCGGCGTGATCTTGTTCGACACCGGCTACGCCGAGCATTTCCTCCGCGCCACCGACGGCTTTCCCGAACGGCTGTATCGCTGGCTGACGCCAGTTTCGCTGCCGGAGCAAGAATGTCTGCACACCCAGCTCGCGCTGCGCGGCATCGCGATGCATGAAGTGCGCGCGGTATTCGCCTCGCATTTGCACGGCGACCATGTCGCCGGGTTGCGCGACTTGCCGAACGCAGCGGTCTGGTGCGGCGCTGAGGCCTTGCGTCTGCTGCGCGGCGGCGGGCGTGTGCGCCTGTTGCGTCACGCCTACTTGCCGGCACTGCTACCGGAGGATTTCGAACGCCGACATCGCCGTATCGAAGATGCGCCGCGGCGCGCACTGCCAGCCCGTTGGTCAGCGCTGGGCGCGGGTCACGATCTGCTCGGCGACGGCAGCCTCTGGGCGGTGCCCTTGCCGGGGCATGCGCGCGGGCACTACGGCCTGTTGCTGCGTCACGACGACGACCGCG
Organism: Rhodanobacteraceae bacterium; assembly: GCA_024234055.1. Classification (NCBI taxonomy): domain Bacteria; kingdom Pseudomonadati; phylum Pseudomonadota; class Gammaproteobacteria; order Lysobacterales; family Rhodanobacteraceae; species Rhodanobacteraceae bacterium. Next base: position 49,962 of record JACKOW010000005.1, on the reverse strand, counting down.
AATGGCTGTTGGTCGGCGACGCCGTCTGGCGACAGGCCGAGATCCGCGAGAATCGCCTGCCGGCGCTTCCGACGCGACTACTGATCGACGATATCGCGGCGCATCTCGACACCCGCGTGCGCCTGCATCGCGTGTTTGTCGATGCGCAGCGCGCTAACGATGATGGCATCGCGCTGCTGCCTTCGCATTGCCCGGACAGCTATCACGCACTGCCCGCGTCAATGCGCGAGACCCACGTCGATGCGCGCGCGGAGCGCCCCGCATGAAAATCCTGATCACCGGCGCATCGGGCTTCATCGGCGGACGATTCCTGCAGCGTTTCCGCGAACGCCAGGGCGTTGAACTGCTCGGCATCGGGCGACGGACGCTCGATCTGCCCGATTATCGGTCGATCGATCTGTCGCAGTCGGGCGCGCTCGACACGACCTTGCGTGCGTTCGCGCCCGATGTCGTGATCCACGCTGCGGCATTGGCGTCGCCCTTCGCGCCGCGACGCGAGTACCTGCGGCATAACGTCGAGGCAACTCGCCACACGCTCGACAGTTGCCGCGCGCAGGGCGCGCCGAAATTCGTCTACATATCGTCGAGTTCGGTGCATTACCGGCCCTGCGATCAACTCGGCATTCGCGAAGACGACCCGATCGGACCCGCGTTCGCGAACACCTACGCCGAAACCAAAGCCGCTGGCGAAACCCTGGTGCGCGCCTACGAGGGCGCCTTTGCGATCCTGCGTCCGCGCGCTGTGTTCGGCCCCGGCGATACCGTGCTGTTCCCGCGCCTGCTCGCCGCGGCAAAGCGCGGCAAACTGCCGCGCATCGTGCGCGACGGCCCGCCGGCGATCGGCGATCTGATTGGTGTGGACGCATTGACCGACTACATGCTGCGCGCCGCGCTGATGCCGGAGGCGATCGGTGCCTTCAATCTCAGTCATGGCGAGCCCGTCGCGATGCAGGATTTTCTCGCCGATGTGTTTCATCGACTGGATTTGCCGCCGCCAGGGCGGCGCATCGGCTATCGCACCGCGCGTACCGCCGCCTTCGTCGCGGAAGCGTTGTGGTCGCTGCTGCCGCTGCGCGGCGAGCCGCCGGTCACGCGCTTCGGCGTGGACGTGCTGTGCTTCAGCAAGACCTTCGACATCGCAAAGGCGCGGTCGGTGTTGGGCGAACCTTCGCAAACGCTGGGGCAGGCGACCGACTCGTTCGTCGCCTGGCAGCGCGCGCAACCGTGAGCACGAGGCACGCGCCGGAATGAGTACGACAGTGATTCAGATGCAATCGCTGTTGCACGACAGCGCGTGGTGGTCGGCGTGTCTGATTGCGCTATGGCCTGCGATGGAACTGTGGCGACAGAGCCTCGCCTGGCGTGCGCTACATGCGATGCCGCCGCCGACCGCGCGCACGCCGCCGGCCACACGCACGGAAAGCGGCGGCGACGCCTCAGCCGAAGCCTCGTGGTTTGCCGGCATCGACGTGCTGCAACCCATCCGCAGCAGCGATGCAGGTTTGGACGATGCGCTGGCGGCATCCTTGCGCGAGCTCGGCGCGCACGGCGCGCGTCTGCACTGGTTGATAGACGAGGACGACATCGTCGCCGGCAATGTCGTGCGCTCGTTGTTCAAGGCGCATCCATCGCTTGCGCCGCAGGTGGCCGTCAGCGTGCACCCTTCATGCCCATCCGGAATCAACCCGAAGCTGTTCAAACTCGATCGTGCGCTCGCGCGTTGCGCGGGTGAATCGGTGCTGGTGCTCGACGACGACGCGAACCTGCCGGCGGCCACGCTCGATGCCCTGCTCGGCGCGCTCGATGGGGACTGCGCCGAATCGCCCGTCGTCGCCACCGCCTTGCCCGCGTACCTGCCTGCGCAGGGTCTCGGTGCGCGTCTGCTCGCGCGCTTCGTCAACGACAATGCCGCGCTGACCTATTTGCCGCCGCGGCTTGGGGGCGGCGCGCCGACGCTCAACGGCATGTGCTGGGCGATGCAGCGCGAGAGTCTGCTTCGCATCGGCGGCTTCGCGCCGAGCTTGCCGCACCTGACCGACGATCTGGCGATGGCGCAGGCTGTGCTGCGCGCGGGTGGCCGCATCGAACAGCGCAGCGAGCCGGTGTGGATGCGCACCGTGTTGCCGGACTTTTCCGCGTATCGACGGCAGATGCATCGCTGGATGCTGTTCGCGCAGTTGCTGCTGAGCAGTCAACCTTGGCGCATGCGCATGCGTATCCTGATCGGACACGCGCTGCCGATGGTGCTGCCGCTGATGGTCCTGGTGGTGTTCGCGTGCGCGCCATCGTGGCCCGGATTCGCAGCGCTCGCGCTCGGCGCAGCGCTGCATGTAGGTGGCCGAAGGCGTCTGCAGCGCGCCTGCGCGGGCGCGGCCATCGCGAAAGCCGAGCCGCTGCTGTCGCTGCTGTCCGCCCTGCTGCTGCCCCTGCATGCGCTGCACGCGCTGATCGATCGCCGCATCCGTTGGCGCACGCGGCGGTATCGGGTCTACGCGAACGACTTCTTTGTGGATTGCGAATGAGTGCAGCCACGGCTATGCCGTTCGCGCATGCCCCGCGGATCGCGTTCCTGACCGGTCGCAGTGATCCCGGCCGTTGCGCGCTTTCGCCTGAACAGCGTGCCGCGCTGGATGGATTGGCGGCGGATGCGGTGGAGATCGGGCTCGATCCGCTGAATTTCCCCTGGTGCGATATCGGTCGCGAGAGCGTCCGGGATGACGATGGTGCATGGCGGGAAACGCCGTTGTTGCGTGCGAGCCTCGCCAACGGCCGCCAATATCTTGCGGCGCGGCGCGGCGGTTTCGCAGACCTGCCACAGGAAGCTGTCGCGCAGGCGCGCGAACGCCTGCGTACGCCGTCTCGCACATTGCTGTTGGTCGGTAGTTGCGGCCTGAGTCTGCTCGATGCACTCATTGCCCCGTTCGGCGACGCGCAGCGCGCACGCCTGCGCATCGTCGCCTACGGCGGCGTCGCGCCGCGGTGGCCGCGCAGTGTTGAGGGCGCGCAACTGCGCGGGCGACGCGACCGCATTGCGGCGTGGTTCGGTCCCGACGACGGTCCTGCGCCGCGCACGATCGACTGCGGCCACATGGACTACCTCGCCCGCTCAACCGCGCTCGATGCAGTGCTCGACGCCGCACGCGCGCAATTTGCGTGGTTGCGAGGCTACCCGTGAACGCGACCGATGCCGCACCTGCGCACAGCGTCAAGCCGCGCATTGATCTGCTGGCTCCGCCGTTGGCCGGGCACTTGCATCCGATCCTGGCCATCGGTCGCGCCCTGCAGGACATCGCCGATGTCGAAGTCGTCAGCACCGAGGCCGCGCAGTCGCGGATCCGCGCCGCAGGCTTGCGCGGCCTTGCGCTTGTGCCCGGCGCCGATGCCGCACTGCGCGCGCTCACCGATCCACCTTACGCCATTGGCGCGCATCCGCTGCGTCTGCACGCGCAATTCCAGCAAGCCTTGCGCCTGCAGGCCGCTTTCGCTGCCGCGCTCGATGCGCGTTACCGCGTAGCGCGCGCGGACTTGCTGATCGCCGATTTCACGCTGTTCGTCGCCGGCCCCGTCAGCGCGCGCCACGGCATGCCGTGGTGGACCAGCCATCCCTCGCCCTGCGTGATCGAAGCGCCCGGTGGGCCGCCGGCGTATATGGGCGGCTGGATGCCGGGCCGCAACGCGTTTGGTCGCGCGCGGGATGCTTGCGCGGCGCAGGCGGTGCAGCTGTTCAAACGCGGCGTGCATCGGCTGCATCGAGGCGCGTTGTCCGAACTCGGGCTGGATCGCGTGTATCGTGACGACGGCAGCGAAGCGGCCTACTCGCCCGACTGCGTGCTGGCGTTGGGGCTGCGCGAACTGGAATTCGAACGGCGCTGGCCGGAATCGGTACGCTTCGTCGGGCCGATGCTCTGGAGCCCGCCAGATCGCGGCGAAGCGCCACCGCCCGTGACCGATCAGCCGCATGTGCTTGCGACCCTCGGCACCCATCTCGGTTGGGCGAAGGACGGCTTGGCGCAGCGTCTGCGCGATATCGCGCAACGCAACCGGCAGTGGCGAATGCATTTCAGCGATGGTCGGCACGAGAGCGAAGCGGCAACCATGCGCGATGCGCTGCATCGTCATGCCTGGGTCGACTATCCGTCATGGATTCCGGCGATGTCGGCCGTGCTGCATCACGGTGGCGCGGGTGTGATGTGGGAATGCCTGCGCGCGGGCGTGCCGGCGCTGGTCTTGCCGCAGGACTACGATCAGTTCGACCATGCCGCGCGCCTGGAAGCGGCCGGCGTGGCGTTGCGCCTGCGCCATCCGCGCGAAATCGAATCGGCATTGCGGCGGGTGCTGCAGGGCGATGCGGGGCTGCAACCGGCGCGCTTCGTCGAAGCCTTGCGCCCCGGCGCGGCCGAAGCGCGCGTGCGGACCTTGGTTCGCGAACGCCTTGGCGTTTGAGATCAAGAACTGTGCGGTTGGGTGCCAGGCGCTTGAACAGTGTTGGCTCCCAGCATGACTGGCGCGCGCTGCGCTGTCGCCGCCGCTTTCATGGTTGTCCGGAATTTCGCGACGCCGTCAGCGTCCGTTGATCGCTCGGCAAGGCCGCGCCTTTCAGGCAGCATTGCTGCCATGCAAATCGACGACATTCGCCTGCGCTTGCGCGCGCTCGGGGCCAGGCCGCTGCACGAACAGACGGTGCTCCGGAACTGGACGCGCGCCTGGCCGCTCGGCACCTGCCGCGGTGACCCGGCACGGTATTTCCCGCAGGCCTTGCGTGTGGCACTGCCGGGGCTGGCCGAGGAACTTGCTGGTCTGGTGCGTCTGCAATCGGAGCACCCCAGCGCGGACGGTTCGAAGCGGCTGCTGGTGCAACTTCGCAGCGGACAGACGGTGGAGAGTGTGCTGCTGCCGCGCGAGGGCGTTTGCGTGTCTTCACAAGTGGGCTGCGCGGTCGGCTGCGTGTTCTGCATGACCGGTCGCGAGGGCCTCAAGCAGCAGGTGGGCAGTGCGGAGATCGTCGCCCAGGTCGCGCTGGCGCGCCAGCAGCGCAGCGTTCGCCGGGTGGTGTTCATGGGCATGGGCGAGCCGGCCCACAATCTCGACAACGTCATGGAGGCCATCGAGTTGCTCGGCACCGTGGGTGATATCGGTCATCGGAATCTGGTGTTTTCCACGGTCGGCGATTCGCGCGTGTTCGAGCGCCTGCCACAGGGCCCGGTCAAGCCGGCGCTGGCGCTGTCGCTGCACACCACACGCGCCGAGCTGCGTGCCAGGCTGCTGCCACGGGCGCCGCGCATCGCCCCCCGCGATCTGGTCGAGGCCGGTGAGCGCTATGCGCGGGCGATCGCCTATCCGATCCAGTACCAGTGGACCTTGCTGGAAGGGATCAACGACAGCGACGAGGAGCTTGACGGCATCGTCGCCCTGCTCTCGGGCAAATACGCGGTGATGAACCTCATCCCCTTCAACGCCGGCGAAGGTATGCCCTTCCGGCGACCGAGCAGCGAACGCGCCAGAGAGATGGCGCGACGTCTGCATCGGCGCGGCATTCTGACCAAGCTGCGGCAATCGGCTGGGCAGGACGTGGATGGCGGCTGCGGGCAGTTGCGCGCGCGGGCGACTGGGGGGCGCGGGTTCTTGTAGCCCGGTGTGGCGCGCAGCGGCTCACCGGGGCTCTTTCGCGTCACCGCCCGGAGAGCGCTGCGCGCACTTCGGGCTACATCGAGCCGCTCAGGCGATGGGTTCATGGGAATATCGATACGCAGGCCGAGCGCTCGCCGGGACGACGTCATCAAGCCCACGTCAGCCCGGTACCAGCATCAGACCGCCGGCCCCGACCCCCGAATGCCATAGCGCCACAGGCCGAGCGTGATCAGCAGGGTGGCGACGACCGAACCCCATGCGACAAACTGGATCAGGCTGCCCCAGTTGTTCCAGGCACCCGAGAATCCGTAACAGGCGAGATAGCCGAAGGCTCCACCGTTGCTGACGATACCCACCCAGATCTGCGCCATGGCCCGTCGTCCCTGCAAGGCATCGCGCAGCGCAAATCCGTAGCCCACGCACAAGGTCAGGTAGGCCCAGCCGAGCATGCGCACGAACATGTAGCTGTCCTGGTGCGGAAATCCAGCGGCCTCGATCAGGTCGGCCGGCAGCAGTATCAGCGGCAGCGACCAGAACAACAGCGTGGCGCTGATCTTGAAGACCAGCACACGGGACAGGGCGTTCATGCCGATGTCTGCAGCCAGAACAGAAAGCCCATGGCGGCGCACATCAGCAGCAGGGCGATGGCGAAGAAGCTGAAGCGCGGAGCCGTGCGAGCGCCTCCGGACTCGCGCAGCCGCAGCTTTCGGGCCAGCAGTCCGAGGGCGAGGAAAATGCCGGAGCCGACGAACCAGCCGATCTTGCCCTCGGCAAAGCCGATGACCAGGCAGGCACCGGCCATCAGGAAAAGGGTGGCGATGAAAGCGATGGGGCGCACGGTTTGCTCCGGGACTGAAAGATGGGCGTCAGCTTTCCCCTGACTCACGAATTGCCCCAGGAGCTGCGGTCTGGTCTGGCGGCCCACTTGCAGAACGCGAGTGGTACTTGAACGTCGCTTCCACTGACCTCGCAGCGACAAAAGAGAGGACGCCGAACAGGAACAGCAGGTAATAGCTGGGCCGTCCAGTGTCGCTCGCCTGCAGGTACCAGCCGAGCCAGTTCAGGCCATTCCCAAGGAGAAGGATGATCGCCGCGATTCGCGATCTGTAGATCCACAAGACTGCCGACAACAAGAACAGGCCGACGGCGGTCCAGACAAAGGGCTGTGGTCGCGTCAGTTCGGACAATCCAACCATCAAGGCAACGCTGGCGAAGAGCGCAGCCGTCTGATTGATGGCGCGCGCCGCATCCCGCCCGTCGTTGATGAGATCGAACACGCCTGAAGAGCGCCGCTTTTCAATGGGAATCCTCGGCATGCACGAAAACTCGTTAGTCCTGCGGAAGTGAGAATATATTCCCTCGCGCGCACTTGTCTGAATGGGGCTGCCCGATGGCACGGCGGCGGCAATTGGGCGGGCGCTGGCGCCGATGGTACAGGGACCAGCGCTTCTGGAGACGACTCGCCGCTTCAGCCCAAGACCACCCGATTTCGCCCCCGCTGCTTGGCGGCATAGAGTGCCTCGTCAGCTCGCTTCAGGGCGCCCTGCAGGGTGTCATTACCGTGCACCCGGGTCACGCCTAGAGAGGCGGTGACCCGGCCGGCCGGTTCGATGGGTGTCGCCTCGATGGCCCGGCGCATGCGCTCGGCCATGGCCGCCGGTTCATTCTCCGCCTCAGCGCAGATTGCGGCGAATTCCTCACCACCCCAGCGGGCAAAGATATCGCCGCGACCGAGCAGGCTGCTGCAGCGGCGACCCACCTCGCGGATCACTTGATCGCCCACCGGATGGCCGTACTTGTCATTGATCGCCTTGAAGTGATCGATGTCGAGCAGAATCAGCTGCTGCGGATGACTGCTCTGGGCAATCACGCCAGCCAGACGATCCTCGAACGCACGGCGATTGAACAGATCGGTCAGCGGATCGCGCAGTGCGCGATTGCGAGCCTGAAGCTCGGCCTGGGTCAGTTCGGTCAGACGGCGATCGTTCTCGAGTTGCAAGGGAATCATGATGGCCATCAGCAAGGACAGCGGCCCCAACATCATCATCAGTTCCAGGCCGCGTGCCGACTCGCGCTCGTCGGGATGCGCAATCATGTAGATCAGCAGCGGCAGGGCCACCAGCAACCAGGCGCCCAGACCCAGGCGCAGGGCGGTCGCCGGCTGGAAGAACACCGTGGTGATGGCCAGCAGCGCCACCAGCATCGGGCTTACCGGCGGCAACATCTCGACCAGCGGCCGGGAACCGGGCTCAAGGGCAGCATGAAGGAACCAGGCCGCGGACACGGCCAACAGGCCGATCATCAGCTGCGCATATACCAGCATTGCCCGTCGCGCGAGGTGCGGTCGGAGCAGGATCACGATCAGTACGGCGAGGGTGACCAAGGTGCCGGTCGGAGGGATGACCAGGTCCGGCGGATAACGGGTGTGCGACAAACCATGCGTGAACCAGGCCAGCCCGCCGCCGGAAGCCGCCAGTGCGAGAACGAACACAGCCATGCGAGCCACAAAGCGCTGGCGCGGGCCCAGCACGCGCGTACCTGAGCCCTCGTCAGCCCAAGCTGTCTCCGTTTGCTGATCCTGGTCTGCGCCCTTGATCATCGATGCTCATTCCGATGCCTGCCACGCTGGAGCAGCATAGCGCCGCCGATTGACATGGGAGAGATGCTCGCCCGCGAAGAGTCGTGTTTCCAGGGGCTCGCGGAGTTTCAACCACCGATGTGGATCCTCACTTCCCGGAGCCGATGGGTTGCCGTGAAAGTCGTTCAGGCGAGCGCTGTTGCTCCCTCCCCGATGTTCGGGGAGGGCTGGGGAGGGGCTAGCCCGCATTTCTCACACCTGCGCGTGCAGATGCCGCGAATTCTTTGTGGCGCGCGTTCGATTCATCGCTTGCGGCAATCGCAGGGTGTACGCCTGCATCCGCCCGCTTTGCGGCCCTCGCTGGTTCTTTGCACCGATGGCTGCGTTGCTCGTCGTCGCAATGGAATAACCATTCCTTCTCCTCGCGCCTCGCCCTCGGTGCAAAGCCCTGCGCGATCTTCCGCAACAGGTGTGAGAAATGCGGGCGTGCGCTCTGCAAGCTGCACGCGATCCGAGTTGGCATGAAGCCGACCCACGAAGCCAATGGCATGGCAGTGGTAACCGAGTCTTGCGTGCGCGACCGGTAACGGCGGGTACGAAGCGTAGACAGGAATACACAGAGGTATGAGGTTGAACCCCGAAAATTTCATCGTCGAAGGTGCCGAGGGCTACGCCCGAGTTCCGCAGGCCACACGATCTGGCGAAATGCCTGACCCAGATCGACCTTCCGGGGGCATGGGCTCGTATCGAGGTGTACAGGATTGGTGTGGAACAGAGGAGATCCCGGTGTCACCACAGGGAAGTGGGCACCCGGCACAAGGCAAGAACCGAGTGCAGGGGGGTCAATGGCATGGGGAAGTCGGATGTCGTCGTAGTAGTGATGAAGCCTGCGAAGTCGCAGTTTGGCGAGTGGGTGGAGCGAAGGGCGGCACCGAGCAGGGATCCTGCGGGAGGGAACGATGGGCCGCACGCTGAGGTGGGAACCCATCTGCCCAAGACTTCGGCGGGTGCAGGAGAGGGCGCGAGCCCATCCGGAGGAACAGTTCACGTCGCTGGCCCACTTGCTCGATGAGGGCTCGTTGTTGCGTGCTTACCGCGGTTTGCGGGCGGACGCGGCAAAGGGCATCGATGGCGAGAGCAAGGCCAGCTATGGAAAAGGATTGGCGGCACGGCTGCAGCAACTGCATGAGCGACTGCGCACGGGTCAGTACCGAGCGCAGCCGGCGAAGCGCGCGACGATCAAGAAAGCGGATGGCAGCGACCGGCCGTTATCGATCTGGTGCGTGGAGGACAAGGTCGTACAAGGCGCGGTGACCGAGGTGCTGAACAGCATTTTCGAAGCCGACTTCCGAGGGCTGAGCTATGGCTTCAGGCCGCAGCGCAGTGCGCATATGGCCTTGCAGGCGGTGCAGACGGTGCTGCAGAAAGGACGCGTGAACTGGGTATTGGACCTGGATCTGAAGCAGTGTTTCGATCGCATCGAGCACGAGGCATTGCGACAGGCAATCAGGCGCAGGGTGACCGATCGCAGTCTGTTGCGACTGATCGACAAATGGCTGACGGTCGGGGTGGTGGAGCAGGATGGCAAGCGGACACGGCAAACGTGCGGCACGCCGCAAGGGGCGCCGATTTCCCCGCTACTGGCGAACATCGTGCTGCATGAGGCGATGGACGAGGTGGTGGTGGAATGGCGTCGGACAGCGGCGCGCGGCGAGGTGTACATGGTGCGCTATGCCGATGACGCAGTCCTGATGTTCGAGCATGAGGAGGATGCGGTAGCGCTGCGAGCGGTACTGGAGACGAGTCTGGCGCGCTACGGGCTGGAGATGAATGTGGCCAAGACCCGCTTGCTGGGTTTCGGCCGCACACCGCCGGGCGGGGGCAAATCCGGGAGTTTCGACTTTCTCGGGTTCACGCACATCGCCGGCCAGGATCGCCAGGGCCGCTATCTGGTGCGACGTCAAACGATGGCGAAGCGCTTCCGGCGCAGCCTGACGCTCGCCCGTGAGTGGTGCCGCGCGCACCTGCACGATCCCTTGCGCACACAGTGGGCTGAACTGAGTGCCAAATTGAAAGGCCACTACGCGTACTACGGCGTGCGCGGCAACATGGATGCGCTCAAGCGTTTCCGAGCCGCGGTGCGAGCGATCTGGATCAGTGTGCTGATGAAGCGCAGTCAGACGTCTCGCCTCCCCGTCGTAGTGGCGCTGGTCGACACTCACTTCGCGCTGCCGACTCCCCGCATCACCCACCCGGATGATTGGCTCCCGGTCTCGCCGGGTTACCTGCTTGGAAGAGCCGGATGCGGGAAATCCGCCCGTCCGGATCTGTGAGGGCGAAAGCCTGTAAAGGCTTAGCTACTCGACTAGGCAGGAAAACCCATGCAACGGTCATGGCGGCAAGGACTTTCATGATTGCGAGTGGCTCGCAGCCATGACCGTTGGGGTGATCTGCCGAAACCGCCAGCTGCAGCGGCTAGACTTGGGACTTGTCGCCTGCATCAGACCCGCCCGTGAACCCATCGCCCTCGACCTCGCTCCTGGCCCGTCTGCGCGAGCGCCACCTGCGCCGGTGCTGACTGGCTGGTTTGGTCTGTGCTGGGCGCTGTTGGAGTTCAGTGGCTTTCTCGTCGAGCGCCATGATCGACGTTGCGCTGAGCGCCAATGCGGCGGACATCGCCGAGCGCTGGTTGGCGCCGTTGCAGCGCTCGCGCCCTGGCAGCCCGGAGATTCGCTGGCGCCAGGTTAGCCTGGCCGAACTGCGTGATGATCGCGAGACCCTCAGACGCGAGCTGCCGCCGCTGCTCGCCGACTGGGCTGAGGCTGATCCTGACTTCGAAGCAGCCCGCGAAGCCCGCGCCCTGGCCGAGCGGCTGGCGGGATGAGCGCTGGCTGATCCGCTCCACGCGTCCGAACCAACTGTCGGTCCCGCCTTCGAGTCGTTTTCACCCGCTACTCAGCCCGTGGCTGGCGCTTCGCCAGTAGACGGCAGGCATCCGAGCAGTATTTGACCTGCTCCCACACCTTTTCCCAACGCTTGCGCCAGGTCATCGGCCGCTGGCAATGGGCGCAGAGTTTGCTGGCTCGCGGTGTGGCCCGGCTTTCGCGTGTCTTGGCGGCCATGCTCAGATCGGATCGCCGAAGAGATCGGGCTGCGGGCTGGGGACGGGCAGGGCGCGCTGTACTCGGCGCTTGCGGCTGCCGTGCTTGTCCATCACCTCGCGGCTTTGCTCGTACATGCCCGGACGCCGGCGCCAGGCGGTGAGTCTGGCCCGGGCTTCCCGCGCCGCCTGTTCGTGATCGACGATGGGCCGCGGGTAATCGCGATCCAGGATCACGCCATGCCGCTGCTGCTCGGTCAGACTCATCTGGAAGGGCGCATGGATCCGCGTTGCCGGCAGCGCGGCCAGTTCCGGCAACCAGTGACGGATGAACCTGCCATCGGGATCCTGATCCTGCGACTGCTTGATCGGATTGTAGATGCGCGGAATGTTGATGCCGGTGACGCCCGATTGCATCTGCGCCTGGCTGTAATGGATGCCGGGTTCATAGTCGACAAAGCGCCGTGCCAGGAACAATGCCGGCTGGCGCCAGTGCAGCCACAGATGGTAGCTGGACACCGCCATCAACATCGCCCGCATGCGGAAGTTGATCCAGCCTTCATGATCGAGCATGCGCAGGCAGGCGTCGACAAAAGGCCAGCCGGTGCGGGCCTCGCAAAGGGCAGCGAAGCGTTGATCGTCGAACTCGCCCTCGCGCATGCCGTCGAAGCCGCGATGGATGTTTCGAAATTCGATCTGCGGCTCGGTCTCCAGCTTCTGCATGAAGTGGCAGTGCCAATGCAGCCGCGACTCGAAAGCCTGCAGCGCCCGTGGCTGCGTGGCCAGTTCCGGCGGCAGTTGCACCTGCGCCCGCAGCTGCGCGCGCTTCGCGCGAACGGCGTGGACGATCTCCCGCAGAGACAGCGTGCCCAGGCTGAGGTGCGCCGACAGCCTGGAGCAGGCCGTGGCCGCGCTGAGCGGCGAGGACATCTGGCGGTGGTAGGCCAGGCCCCGATGACTGAGAAAGCTGTCCAACAGTTGCAGGCCCTCGCTGCGTCCGCCCGTCTGCCGGCCGGCGCAGGAATCCGGCGTCATGCACTGGCGCATCTGCGCAATGCAGGCTTCCAGCTGACCGTTGCCGCGCACCCAGCGGGTGCCGGCCTCTTTCGCCGGGCTGGGGCTGCCGATCAGCGCTTCCCACTGCTGCGCCCAGCCCTGGCGCCGTTGCAGCCCGCGCACCACGCCGAACTGTCGATACTCATGCCAGGGCAGTCCCAGTTCGCGCAGGATCAAAGCGACGCGGCGGTCGCGGGCATAGGTCCAGCCATTGCCGCTTTCCTCGTGCGAACGCACGGCACCGAGCGGATGGCGCGCGTGCAAGCCGCGGAGTACCTCACCCACCTCACCGACGTGCACTTCCAGCGATCCGCCCCGGGCGATCAGTTGACGCTCCAGCTCTCGCAGGGAGTCGCACAGGAACTCGAACTGGCGGGCGCTGGTGTCGGGCGCCTGCCAGTAGCCGGGTTCGAACACGTACAGGCCGAGCACGCCACGCGCGTCCGCGCTGGCGCTTGCGGCGGCATGATCGACCAGCCGCAGATCGCGCTTGAACCAGACCAGGTCGAGCTTGCTCATGAGCACTCCGCGGGGCAGCAAGCGGTAGGCTGCCGCAGGCCGTGTAGACAAAATGCGCGCGTGGCCCGCGCAATCAGGTGAGCACCCGCAATCGGTGGGAGCGGCTTCAGCCGCGATCGGGTTTTCCAGAGGCTCGGTCGCGGATGAATCCGCTCCCACAGGATGGCTTCTCTCGCGTCGGCGAGTCCTCACTGCCGCTTCGGGCAGGCGCCGCTGGCCGGAGCAGCAGTGCATTCGGCATGTCTGATCAGCGTCGCTTGAGCCCACCGCAACGAGTGTCCCCCGTCAAAACGTATGATGACGGTCCTTTTCGACGCCCTCGATCGCGCATGCTGACCCGCTCCCTGTGGATGTGTTTCGCTCTGCTGTTGTGCACGGTGGTCCGAGCCTCCGACTTTGGCTGGAATCCGGATCTGGACGCACACAAGCGCTTTCCCAGCCATGCTGGCTTCATGGCCGTGCATCTGATCGACAATGTCGAAACACGCTGGCCGGAGTTTGCAGGGTGGAGCGGTCTGGTCGTCAGGCGGGTGGACGGGCCCACGCGGCGCTACACGCTTCAGAGCGTCAGGACGGCGTTCAGCAGCGGCCAGATCTTCGTGGGTACCCTGCCGGCGGGTGACTATCTGATCGAACGGATCTGGGGCGGCGATCTCCGCGCAGGTGCATCTTCAAGACGGGAAGCGGAAGCGCCCGAGCCACTGATGGCCTTCCGCATTGAAGCCCGGCGTTTCACCGATGTAGGAACGCTGGTGCTTCATTTCGGACCGGCAAAGAAGCGCAACTTCACGCCTCTGGGTTGGATGACCAGCTTTGACGGCTGGTGGCAGCGCACACCCGCACGCCCCGGGCTGTTGGGGTGGTTTCGGGCCAGCTACCCCAAGCTGGCGACTTTGGCGCCTGCACGTCAGCTCTATGATCCGCAATCGCGGAGCTACGTCAGTGCCGAACAGTGGGCGCAGCTGAAGCCGGTTGCCTTGCCCGACGACGAGGTGCTGCCCAATCACGGGGTCGGCCGTCGCCTGGATGGCGGCAGCCTCGTATTGCCGGGTCAATTCGGACAGATTTCGATGCGTGCTGCCGACGGCCGCTGGTCCACGCTGTACACCGGTTTCAGTGCCGACATCAATGACGTGCTGGAATTGGAGGATGGCTGGCTGATCGCCGGTGATCGCGGTCTGCTGGCGCATTCCGAGCCCGGAGCGAGTGACTGGCAGATGTATGCCGATGTACCGAGCGATCAGGCCTATGACTGGCTCGGCCGTGCTGGCGATCAGCGCATTTACGCGCTCGGCCATTCGCAGCAACGGGCGGTGTTGATGCAACTGTCATCTGACCGGCGACGCTGGACACAAGTCGCCAGTTTCGGCGCGCGACAGGGCTTTCGGGCAGGCGTGGACAAGCGCGCCAGTGTGCTCGGCAGCGATGCGGACGCCCTGCGTATCGCCGTCGGCGCCAAGCGCTGGCGCTATCATTTTGCCGACGGTCAGTTGATGGCAGCAGGCAAGGACCGGTCGGTGGCGGGGGTGCGCGCCCAGCCCAATGGTGCCTTGCTGGCCACCAGCGGCGACGATATCGCCACGCTGGACTACCTCTATTCCACCGATCAGGGCAACAGCTGGACGCCGATCCGACGCCCTAGTGGCCTGGGCAATCTCGCGCCGGCACTGCGCGATTCCTCGCCCTATGTCGATGATCAGCATCGGGTACTGCTCATCGCGCCGAAGGTCTCACGCGACAGCCGCTTGCGTATTGTCGCCAGCAAGGACTTCCATCTGCAGCGTTCGGAGGCACCGCGAGAACGGATGGGCTGGGAGGCCATCGTGCAGATGCCTGCCGGCTGCCATCACTTGCTCGGCAGCGTCTCCAGCGACGCCGAACTGTTCGTGCAATGCCAGGACCTCAGCATCCTGCGCAGCAGCGATGGCGGCAAGACCTGGGGCCTGGAGCGTTCGTCGGCGCCGGCAGCTGCTGATTAGGACCCGCCGAGCCGCTGTTGGCACCCAATCTGGTCGGTGATGACGCCTTGCCGCCCGGCTGGACCGCCGCCGCCCGTCGCCATCTGCTGGCAGGCGATATCGCCCTCGCGCGCGGACTGCAGCCCGAGGCGCTGGACCATTTTCCGCTTGGACTGGCCCGGCTGCTGCAGGCGGGCCTGTCGGATCACCCCCCTGCAGACGCGACTCCAGGCGCGGCTGACACAGGTGGACCCGGCCGATGACAAGTCCCCATGACACTCGCCGTCTCCAGGGTCTGCAGGCCCCGCTGCATTTGACCCAGGACGACACGCCCTAGCGCAATCGCCCGCCCTGTGGGCGGCTGGCGTATTCTTGCCGTCGGCAACGCCTCACCGTTCCTGGGCCATCCTGATGCGACTGTGGCAGATCCTGTTTCTTGTCGTTTGCACGGGTGCGCTCGCTCTGAGCACACCGGCGGCGTTTGGGCAGGCCACCGAACCCATGGCAACGCCGGAGTCGCCGCAGGGACCCACTCCGGACAGGGCGATGGATGGTGCCCTGACGGCACGCATCGCCGAGGCTGAGCGGCTGGCCTCCAGCGGTGATTACGAGATGGCCGAAACTGTCCTGGAGGAGGCGGCGCGTGGTGCCGAAAAGACCGGCCCGGCGGCGCTGGATGCGGTGGACCGGGTACGGGCGCAGATCGAGTTCCGCCGCGGTCGCTACGACGAGGCAATGGCTCTGTTCCAGGGCATTCTGTCACGCGCCGAGCAGCGCCGTGATCTGCCGACATTGGCCCAGGCCGAATCCGACATCGCCTCATTGTGGCGGCGACGCAGCAATCTGGCCGAAGCCATCGAGGGCTATGAGCGCGCTCTGGCACTGTATCGCGGACTGGCGGATCGCGGCGGAGAGGCGCTGGTACTCACCCAGCTGGGCTTGATTCGACTCAATCAGGGCGAGTTCTCGGTTGCGCTTGAGCTGTTGCGAAAAAGTCAGGAGCTGCAGGAAACCGGTGCCAGCGCGGAACTGGATCGCACCTTGCACTATCTTGGCTTGCTGTACGCCGGCATGCGCGAGTACGACACCGCGCTGACCTTTCTGCAACGTGGTTTGGTGGAGGCGCGCAAGACCGCGGAAGCCTCGCGCGAGGCCCCGCTGCTTGGCAGTCTGGCGCGGGTCAGCAACTTTCGCCGCGAATATGCCGAAGCCCTGGAGTTCTCGACCCAGGCTGAACGCCTGGCCGAACGTCTGGACAGTCCGCCAAGTCGGGCCTATTCCAAGCTTGAGCATGGACGTGCCTTGCTGGGCCTGAACCGTATCGAAGAAGCCCGCACGGTGCTCGAAGAGGGCGAGCGCATCGCTGCTGCCATCGGCCAGCAGGGCACCCGCGCCGACTACCTCGGGTTGCTGGCCGAGATCGCGCAACGCCAGGGCCGTTCGGATGAGGCGCTGCAACTGTGGGACACGGCCTTGCCCACCTATCAGCAGGGTCATGACCAACCGCAATTGCTCAGTACCTATCGAGCCATGATTCCGGTGCTGCGCGACCGCGGCCAGCTGGAGCGCGCAGTCGAGATCGGATTGAAGAGCCTGGCGCTGCAGGAACACCTCACCGGGCTGGACATGAACCGTCGATTGGCAGTGCTGGAGTCGCAGCATCGGCAACAGGAAGCCGCGCGCCAGATCGAGTTGCTGCAACGCGATCTCAAGATCCAGGCCCTGGGGCTGAGACAGGAGGAGCTCAAGCGCTGGATTGCCGTGGGCGCGGTGGTCAGTCTGGCCATGATCCTGGGCTTGCTGTGGATGCGCTATCGCGAGAGCCAGCAACTGGGGCGCCGGCTGGAAAGCGCCAATCAGGCGCTGCTCAGCAGTCAGTCCGAATTGAGTCAGGCCCATGCCGAACTCCGGCGCAAGGCCGAGGCCCTGGCCCGTGCCGCGAGCACCGATGTGCTGACCGGGGTTGCCAACCGGCGGGCCTTTCTGGAGGGCTTCAGCCAGTCCTGGGATGAGGCGGTGTCCGATGGCGGCGAGTTGTCGTTGGTGTTGATCGATATCGACGACTTCAAGAAGGTCAACGACACGCTCGGACATGCCGTTGGCGATGCCGCACTCTGCGCCTTGGCCGAGTGTCTGCAATCGCAGTTGCGCCCGGACACGCCGCTCGCCCGCTGGGGTGGGGAAGAATTCGCGGTGCTGGTGCCCGCCAATGCCGATGCGGCCGCCACCCTGAGCGAGCGCCTGCGCGCCGCCGTGGCCAGAATGACGCGGAAGGATATTCCACGACTGACAGTCAGTATCGGCGTGGCCAGCCTCGCCGGCCGACGCCTGGCGCGTCAGGAGGCCCTGTTCGAGGAGGCCGATGGCGCGCTCTACCAGGCGAAGGCGGCCGGGCGTGACCGGGTGCAGGTGGCGCGCGGGGCAGGCCGATAACGCCGGTTGATCCACCCCCCTGGAGGACCAATCCGAGCCGCCCGTGTCGGCCCGGCTATGCCCACGGGGCAAGCGTGCTCTTGCAGGTCCAGACTTGTCTGGACGCTCCTTGCCGGGGCCAGTCTTGGCCCGGCAGATCGCCGCCGCCAGGATCAACTGGCGGCGGCACAAGCCCTGCTAATCGTCGAATGAATCGTCAAACAACGCGCCAGCGGACTCGGGCATCAGGCGGATGGTGATGCCCTGGCTGTCGATGGCATGGTTGGCGTTGATGGTCTCACCCAGATTGATGTCGCAGAGGTTGAAGATCGCTGGTCCCAATGGGCACCGGATGTTGCGGTAGATCTCGTTCACATAGCCGCCGCCGGTGCTGGTCGAAATCTTGAATGTCTGGATGTAATTCTCGTTGATGGCCAGTGCGAATCGGCCATCCGGGCCACTGAGCACGGAACCACTGGGGTAGGACGCGCCATTCAACCAGACATCCAGAATCGCGCCATTGATGGGAAGCCCCGTGCTGGCGTCGACGATTCGGCCTTTCGCTCCGCGGCGCAGACGAAAATCGAAGTCGATGCCGGTCAGGGGCGTTGGCCCCACAACCATGGTCTGGCCCAGCGTCGTCGAGTCGCAGGCGCTGCCCGCACAATCGATGCCCGGATAGATCTGGCCAAAGTGCGCAACCTGCCAGGGCACGGAGGCCCGATAGGTGCCTGGGTCGACATCCGACAGCGAGTAACCGGTGCCCACCCACTCGACGGCGCCGCTGAAGGTTGAACCGTCGGCACGGCGCAGGTTGATCTGCGGATAGTAGTAATTCGGCAACGCACTGCCTTCGATCGTCATGTTTCCGCTGATGCGACCGCTGGGTGTCAGTGCGAAGTCGAAACGATAGGTGGCCTGGCTGGTACCCACGCTCACTGGTGTTGCCGTCGGGCACACGGTCGCGCCGTTGACCACGCTGCAGGGCGCATCGGGAAACGCCACGTCGACATGATTCGGCGAACTGGTGATCACCAGGTAGGTGCCTGGGCGCACGTATGGCAGCAGGTAATCGCCGTCCGTATCCGTGTAGTCAGATCCGCCGTAGCCTATGCCCAGCGACAGCATGGAGGTGAGCGCGCCATCCACCGGTTCGCCACTGACCGCGTCGGTCACGGTGCCGACTACCGAAGGAAACGGTCGCACGTCGACAAAGACCTCCTGGGTGCCCGGCGTGCCAGAGATCGTGATGGTCTGACCCTGGGTCAGCATCGTTGGGCAATTATCCAGACAATCGATGTCGGGATAGATGCGCCAGAAGCTGGCGCCGTTGTATCCGGCCTGCAGATAGAAGCTGCCGACCGGCGGGTCGTTCATCACCACGGTGCGATAGCCAGGCACGCTGCCTTGATAGTAGGAATAGGCCGACGCCGCAATCTGGCTGCTGGCGTACAGCAGTCGGGCTTCGGCACTGGCGCTGGTCTGAGCCAGAATCGGGATATGGATCAGGAGCTTGCGGACGGGCGTCAGATCGGCGGTCAACTCCCGGAAGAACGTGCCTGACGGCGTGAACATGACCGGCGTTCCCAAGGACGGTTCGCAATAACCCTGGCAGGCGATGTTGTCATAGACCTCGGACTGGTAGCCCTCAGCACCGATGGTGACGCGGTAGTCCACGTCCGGCCACAGTCCGGTGAATCGAGCGCGGCCCGTAGCATCGGTGTAGCTGCTGGTCACGGTATTGCCATCTCGGTACAGGACCACCGATGCCGCCAGCGGCCGAGCGTCCACGGCGTCGCGAACCAGAACCTGCAGCGATCGGGCAAGGCCAAGGTCAAAATTGATGTTGGTGGTGGTCTGGCCGTCGACCACGGCAATCTCGGTGAGTGCGCTGGCATTGCAGGCGTACAGATAGTAATAGTCGCTGTTGCTGCACGGGACCTTGTCGTAGGCCTCGTGAAGTACCGAGGTTTGCAAAGAAGAACTCGCCGCCGTGCGTGCGTAGTAATTGCCCGGACTCAGGGCAGTCAGCGCGTAGCTGCCGTTGGCTACGGCTTGGGTCTGTCCCTGGTAGTAGCCACCGGGCGTCGAGAAATAGGACACGATCAGCCCGGCCGGGGAGCCAGTGCCGGCAGGCGTGAGGCTGATCGTCCCGGTGAAGCCGCCGGCCAGAATCGCCTCGATCCGCGCTTCCAGCGGCGCCAGCGCATCCAGATTGCGGACCCGTACGAAGCCTGTCTGCGCCGCCGGCAGCCGCGCCAGTGCCTGCAAGCCATAGTAATCGTCGTTGACGAGCACGGCCTGGTCATCGCCGCACTGCGCAAACACGGCTAGATCCACGTCGCCGGTACTGCCCAGGGTTGATACCGCGACCGATCGGTCCGAGGCCTTGACCTGCAGCCAGAACTGATCGCCCGCCCGTCCAGCCGGCGCCAGATCGGTTGACATGGGCTTGTCGAGTTCGATCGGCCACGCCTGCTCACAACTGGATCCCAGGCTGCCGGCCGATCTGGCCACCACCCGCTGTCCGGCTTCGAGCGTGGTGTAGGGAAGGGGCATGTTCTCGCCGCGCGCGAGCTTGTCGTTGTACAGGCGCGCGTTCTGCAACACGCCGCGCAATTGATCGAGTTTGACGGTGTCGGCGGGCATGGCGTCCTGGCGACTGGCCCATTGCGCTGTACCGTTGCGGATCTCCCTGTCGATCCGGTCCAGCGTGCCGGTGTCCAGCGCCTCAGCCGAGCGCTGGGCGCTGGCGATACTCTGGTTGAGCTCGCGTTCCAGTCGTTGCGCCAGGGCGCTTGGGTGGGCATTTCCATCAAGCGCATACGAGGGTTGCGCAGCCAAGGCCGACAGCAACCAGGGAAGCAGGCAGATCAGACGCATGTGTGGGCGTACCGAAGTCGAGAATCCTTGAGCATACGCGTTAATGGCGACTTGTAAACGATCGTGTCCTGGCATTGGCGAGGCCGGGCCCGATTGTCCTCGGTTTGCCGCGAATCAGCCGTGGTCAAGCGCAGCCCCGGCCACCCGCGGCATGTGGTCAGCCCTTGCCCGTTGCCCGCCGCAGATTGGCGCGCGCCTGAGCATCCCAGCGGGCGTGGCCGTCATCGCTGAGGTAGATGCGCGGGCGCGCCAGCAGGCCGGCCAGGAAGCGACGGCGCTTGAAGCGGTAGACGAATCCGGGCACCACGCCTGCGTATTCCTCGGCGATGGCGGCATCGTAGTGGTCAAAGGCCGCAGCCTCGGTGCCGAGGATGGCCATGTCGCAGTCGAGGAATCGTGCGGCGTCGGCATCGACGTCCTGCGGGCGCAGCGATCCATGACGAGCTGTGAGCGTGATCAGTTCGCAGACGCGATCAAGATCGATGCCCGGCGCGTCGGCCAATTCATGCCGTGCCAACTCGGCGCTGCGGCGCTCATTGTCCGAGCGGCCGGGCTGGTAGATGGCATCGTGGTAAAGCACCGCCAGATAGACCTCGCGCGGCTGTTGCCAGCCCGGACCGGCGGCCAGTTCATGGTAGTGGCGCAGCACCTCGAGCACATGGCCGAAGTGATGGTAGGCGCGTGGCGGGTGCTGGTAGGCGTCGGTCAGCGCCTCCCGGTGCGGCTCGGGCAGCAGCCAGCCGTCGGCGCTGCGCAACAGGGAATCGGGAGAGGTCCAGTCGATCGACATGAGCAAAGCGATGCTGCTACCCGAATGGGCGGTGTGTGTGGCCATTATCGGCCACAATGCTCGCGTTTCCCGCACCGAGTTTCCGGATGCTGCGCATGCTGAGTTTTCTGGTGGCCACGGCCATCGCCCTCTATCTGTTCCTCTGCGCTTTTCTGTGGGCGTCGCAGACACAGATGATCTTCCTGCCGCAAGGTACTCGGGTCAGGCCGCAGACCACCGATTTCGAGTTGTTCAGCGACGGGCTGCGGCTGCGCGGCTGGTGCGTGAACCCTGGCCAGTCGCGTGCGCTGATCTATTTCGGCGGCAATGCCGAGGCCATCAATCATCAGCGCGAGCGCTTTGCCCGTTGGTTTCCGCAGCACACGGTCTACCTGCTGGCCTATCGCGGTTACGGTGCCAGCGAGGGCAGTCCTTCGGAGGTGGGCCTGAAGCAGGACGCGCTGACCCTGTATGACCACATCGCCGGCGACCACACCCGGATTGATGTCATTGGACGCAGTGTCGGCAGCGGCGTTGCCCTGCATCTGGCGGCACGGCGTGCGGTCGGCCGACTGGCGCTGATCACGCCCTATGACAGCCTGGTGGCAGTGGCTGCCAGACACTATCCGTGGTTTCCCGTGCGCTGGCTCTTGCACCAGCGCTTCGAGGCCACTGCCGACGCAGTCCGGGTGCAGGTGCCAACCTTGCTGCTGATTGCGCGCCAGGACGAGATCATTCCGCCGGCCCATGCCGAGGCCCTGACGCGGGCCTTCAGCAACTCGCCCGAGATCCAGTGGCTCGATACCGATCACAACACGGTGGAGAAGGATGCACGATTCGCGCTGGCGCTGCAGCGCTTCTTCCGCGAGTAGCTGTAGCCCGGGTAAGCCGCAGACGCACCCGGGGGTATCGCTGGTATTCCTGGGTGCGCCTGCGGCTTACCCGGGCTACAGACGCGGCATCTGCGGATGATCGCCTTCAGTCGGGGCGCTCAATCGACTGCCGCATCCGCTGCCGGCAATACCCGCACTTCGACACTGCTGGCCTGCTCCGGCGAGCGATGGATCCGGTGGGTGGCGCGCACGAAGTCTTCCGCTTTGGCTTCGAAGATGTTCGGCACAAAGGTCTGCGGGTTGCGGTCGATGAAGGGAAACCAGCTCGATTGCACCTGGATCATGATGCGATGCCCGCGCTGAAAGGTATGGAAGACGTCGTTGATGGCGAAGTTCACCGGGGTGGCGAGGTCTGGCGTGAATGGCAGCGGCCGTTCGTAGGATTCGCGGTAACGGCCGCGGAAGGGTTCGCCGCGCACCAGCGTCTGCTGGCCGCCGCGGTTCTTGCGGCCGGATTCGAAATCGTTCTCGTCCCAGCCACGCGGCTCGCCGGGTGACACATCGATCAACTTGATCACCACGTCCGCGTCGGTGGCGCTGGTGCTGAACCAGAGATCGGCGTGCAGCGGGCCGGCCAGCGTCAGATCCTGTTCCAGCGGCGCGGTCTGGTAGACCAGCACATCGGGACGGCGGGCGGCAAAACGCTGATCCTCGGCCATGTAGTCGCGGCTCCAGCGCTGGCTGATCTCCTGGGTGTAGGGCACCGGTTTGGCCGGGTCGCTGGGGTAGTCATCGGCACCATCGCTGGTGGGCGGATTCCAGTCGAGTCGGCCCTCGGCATGGAAATACAGACGACGCGCTTGCGCTGCGGCCGGGGGCCATTGCTCGAAGCGGCGCCAGCGGTTGGCTCCGGTTTCGAACACCAGCGCCTCGGGCAGTCCAGCGTCCTCGGCGCCCTTGAGATGCTGCTTGAAGAAGGCCAGTGCCAGCGGCTGGAAATACTCAGCGGTGTTGAAGCCGAATTCGGCATCGCCCAGGCGATCGCCCTTGCCACGCGCCCAGCCGCCATGCGGCCAGGGGCCCATCACCAGCGTGTTGCGCGATTTGGGATTCAGACGCTCGATGGCGGCGTAGGTCTGCAGTGGGCCATAGAGATCTTCGGTGTCGTACCAGCCGCCAACTACCAGCGTGGCTGCGCCGACATTTCTCAGATGCGGCAGGATGCTGCGCGCTTTCCAGAATTCATCGTAGTCCGGGTGAGCGACGATATCGCTCCAGAAGGCCACCGGTTGCTTGAACCGTCCGGGGACATTCGACAGCGGTCCAAGCTCAAGGAAGTACTGCCAGGCATCCGGCGTACCGAAATCGAAACGCTCCCAGGATTCATCGTCGGTGGGTGCGGGGCGCGGTTTGCCGAAGCCGGAGAAGAAGGCATAGGCGAGTTGCAGATTGAAGGCGCCGTGGCGATGCATGTCGTCGCCGCGCCACCAGTCGGCGATCGGTGCTTGCGGCGACACGGCTTTCAGCGCCGGATGGCTGTCGATCGCCGCCATCGAGGTGTAGAAGCCGGGATAGGAGATGCCCCACTGGCCGACCTTGCCATTGTGATGGGCCACGTGCTGCAACAACCACTCGATGGTGTCGTAGCTGTCGCTGGATTCATCGGTCTCGGTGCCGGCCTTGTTCGGGCGATGCGGGCGCATGTTGACGAATTCGCCCTCGCTCATGTGCTGGCCACGCACATCCTGGAAGACAAAGATGAAGCCCTCCTTCTCGTAGTCCTCGGTGGGCCCGAGCGTGGCCTTGTAGCGATCAAGCCCGTAGGGTGCCACCGAGTACGGCGTGCGCACCATCAGCAGCGGATAGGTCTTGGCCTTGCTGGCATCGTTGGGCACATAAACCGCAGTGAACAGGCGCACGCCATCGCGCATCGGAATGCGGTACTCATACTTGGTGTAGCCGGCGCGGATGGCCTCGGCGCGATCGCTCGGGGCTTCGAGCGTGACTATGGCGTTCGCCGCGGCGACGTCGGTGAGATCAGGCTCGGTACCGGGTGTCTGCGCACCGGCCATGCCGGCCAGCAGACACAAGCTCCATGCTGCGCGCATCGCTCACTCCAACCCGATTTTGGAGCGTCGAAGATAGCGCAGGCTTGCTGTGCAATCCGGTTTGCTGTGGGTGGTCATCTCGCGACCAGAGCCCCGCTGAGCGGCTTCGCCGCACAACGGGCTACGAAGCAGCGCTTTGGCTTTGTAGCCCGAACTGCGCGCAGCGCTGTCCGGGCGGTGACGCGCCGGAGCACCGCCTGGCGCTGCGCCCTGGTCGGCCAGGGCGCAGCGCATGGACAGCTACTCGAAGCCGTTGGCAAACACCGGATCAGGCAGGGTCAGCACAAAATCGATATTGCCGATCTGGGCCGATGCCGGAACGGCGATCGGCGTGCCGCTCAGCGGATTGCAGCCACTGCCGCAGACGGCGCCACCGAACAGGCGGTCCTGAAGTCCGAGGTTGTTGCGGGTGCGGGCGTAGTAGTTGCCTGCCGGCAGACCCTTGACGGCATACACGCCTTGCGAATTGCTGGTGGCCGTGCCGGCCAGACGCCCGGCGCTGTCGTAGATGTCGACGCCGACCAGTTGCAGCGGCTGGCCGGCGCCATCGCGCACTGTGCCGGTCAGACCCAGTCCGGCGGTGGCCAGGTTGAAGTCGATGCCGGTGACTGGCGCAGTGCTGACATTGATCGCCGTGCCGCTGGTGACATTGCAGGCCAGCAGGCAGTTCTGGCCGTTGTACAGGCGGTTGACGTAGCCGTTGCCGGCGCCGCGACTGACGCCATTGGCAGTGGCCGCGTAATAGGTGCCCGAGGGCAGGCTGCCTTCGCTGAGATATTGGCCGGCGCCGTTGGTGATGGCCTGGCCGACAGCGGCGCCACTGCTGTTGAAGAAGTACACGGTCACACCTGCCAATGGGGCGTTGCTGCCGGCATCGCGCACGGTGCCTGCGATGGTCTGGCCGGTAGGCAGGCGCAGATTGATGTTGGCCGGCCCGGTGTTCACCGCCCCCGGCGTGCGCGTGCTGCTGAGCACGATCGGGGTGCCCAGTGCAGCCACATTGCAGGCGCCGGCCGGGCAGGGCACGTTGGCATAGAGCTGATCGACCAGGCCCGAGCTGTTGCGGATCAGCACGTAGTAAGTGCCATTGGCGACGCCGTTGAACTCCCACACGCCGTTGCTGATCGGCGTGCTCGCGACTTCGGCGCCGGTGGCGTCCAGCAACAAGGCGGTGCCGGTGGGCAGCGGATTGTTGAAGGTGTCGCCGGCGGTGCCGGAGATGGTGCTGCCCGGGGTCAGCGCGAAATTGATGCCGGTGATCGGTGCCGCACCGAGCACGATCGGCGTACCGGACAGCGCCAGGCAGGGCGTGGGGGTGCAGGAAATGCCGCTGTGCACCTGATTGACGAAGCCCGACAGATTGGCCGTGCGCAGGCGGTAGGTGCCCGGCTGCAAGCCGGCGATCGAGTAATCGCCGCTGGCGTTGGTTTGCGTCTGGCCGGCGATGAAGCCGCCGGTATCGAAAGCCACCACCCGCGCCAGCGCGATGCCGGCGCCGCCGACAGCATTGGTCACGCGACCGCTGATCGAACTGCCGCCGGTCAGCGTGAAATCGACCAGACCGGTGCCCAGGCCCGAACTGACCGGGACTGCCGTGCCGCTCAGCACATCGCAATAGCCGCTGCAGGGCAGGGCATTGAAGACCTGGTCGACAAAGCCGAGCGATTGCTGCGTGCGCACGAAGAAGTTGCCGCTGGGCAGCGTATCGATCTGGTAATTGCCGGAGGCGTTGGTGGAGATCTGCCCCACCGGAATGCCGAGGCCGTTGTAGACCTGCACCGTGGCGCCGACGATGGGCGCAACCGGCCCGGACTTGACGGTGCCACTGATCGAGCCGCCGCTGTTGAGCACGAAGTTCTGGCCGCTCAGGGTGGTTCCTGCCGTCAGCGGGATCGCGCTGCCGTTGAGGCCGTTGCAGGCAGCCGGGCAGGGCGTCGACGGAAAGGCCAGATCGATGAAACCGGTCGATCCGCGGGTCACCATGTGGTAGCTGCCCGCTGCCAGGCCATCGAAGCGATAGACACCGGCGCCATTGCTGGTGCTGGTCAGGGCCACGGCACCGCTGGCGGCGAGCAACTGCACCGTGATGCCGGAGATGGGCGCGCCGCCGCTGGCGGCGGTGATGGTGCCGGTGATGGCAGCGGGCGTGGCCAGGGTCAGATCGGCGGTGAACGATGAGGTGGTCGGCGGCGCCAGATCGATGGGAGTGCCCAGGCGCACCTGACAGGCGTTGCCCACGCAGGATTGTGCGCTGAACAGATCATCGGCACGGCCCAGGGTGTCACGGGTGCGCACGTAGTAGCGACCGGCCGGCAAGCCCGAGAAGGTGTACAGGCCAGCGGCGTCGGACGAACTGGTGCGGAGCAGGTTGCCGATGGCGCCGTAGAGTTCGACCGGCACATTGGCGGCGGGCGCTGCACCCAGCCTGACCGTGCCTTGCAGCGTGGCCGAGAGATCCAGCGCGAAGTCGATGTTGGCGGTGGTCGCCGAGCCGGACACTACCACGGCAGTTCCGTCGAGCGGGTTGCAGAAGGGGTCGCAGACGATGTTGTTGTAGGCCTCGTCCAGATAGCCCAGCGCATTGGTGGTGGTGACGAAGTAGCTGCCGGGCGACAGCCCATACACCTGGTAGCTGCCGCCGACCACGCTCTTGGCCACGCCGGAGAGCCGCCCGGCGCTGTCGTAGACCTTGATGTCGACGCCAGCGATGGGAGTCCCGCCGCTGCTGGCCGAGACCTGCCCCGAGATGCTGCCTCCCTTGACCAGCGCGAAGTCGATGCCGGTGGTATCGACGCCGGTCACCGTGAAGCCGGTGCCGGTGGTGATGCCGCAGCTGCCATAGGGGCAGCTCAGGCCGTTGTAAGCCTGATCGACATAGCCAAAGCCGTAGCTGAAGTTGTTGCGCAGCAGGAAGGTGGCCGCATACAGCGTCGTGCCCGCGGTGAAGCCGGTGCGCGAATAGTAGTTGCCGGCGCGATCCACTTGAGCGAAACCGGCATAGTTGTCGAGGGTGTTGTTGAAGCCAATGCCGCCGCAGCCCCCCAGGCCCGTCGCGGGGTCATAGGCGCGGCAATCGGGTGGATTGCCGGCGTCGCTGACCGTACCGCGAACCAGCGCGCCGCGCGGCATGATCACGTCGATCGTGGACAAGGTGCTGCCGGTGGTGGCGAACAGTGGTGGCAACACCGATTGATCGCAGCCGCCGCGCGGACAGGGCGTGCCGCCGAAGGCGGTGTCTACAAAACCGATCGCCGAGGTGCTGGCAAAAACGCCCTTGTAGATACCCGGTGCCAGCCCGGTGGCCGTGTACGAACAGGCGACGGGTGTCGATGTGGTCGGCGGCGTGCAGTTCAGGAAGGCTGCCTGGGCGTAGGTGCTGTTGCCATTGAACAGCTCGATGCGCATGCGATTGCGCAAGGCCGGTGCGCCAGTCAGTCCATCGGTGATGGTGCCGGTGATGCTGCCGCCACGTTGCAGACTGAAATTGACCGTGGCGCTGCTGCCGGGGCCGGCCGCGGTGATCGTGACCGGCGTGCCGAATTCGTCACATCCCAAGCTCGGGCACACCACATTGCCATTGTAGGTGAGCACATAGTTGGCGCTCCGGGCATCGGCGCTGACGTAGTACACACCTGGCGGGATGCCGCGGATCGTGTAGTTGCCGCCGGCGTCGGTGTAGCCCGCGCCCACGCCGCCCAGGGCGCTGTTGTAAACGCCGATGGAGACATCCTGAAGGGGCGTGCCGGTACCGCTTTCCAGCACTTGGCCGCTGATGGTGCCGAGGATCGGCAGCGTAATTTGGGGCAGTGTCTGGGGGGTGCCGGCGACAACGGTGATCGGTGCACTGGCACTCAGGGGCTCGCAGATCGCTCCCGGGCAGTAGCTGCTGGGGAAGGCGACCTGGCCATGCGTGCTGGAGATCGGCAGAAAGCTCACCGGATCGGTGCTGGCCGGCCCAGCCAGCAGACGGTAGGTGCCGGCGCGGAGCGCGGGGAAGCTGAAGTTGCCGCTGGCATCGGCCTGGGCGTAGGTGATCGTGTAGCGATCGTCCGAATACAGTGCGATCTGGGCAAAGGGCACCACAGCGCTGGCGCTGTCGTTGACATTGCCACTCAGCGAGGCGGCAGTTTCCAGTGCCAGATTGGTGGCACCGACACTGGCTCCTGCTGCGACGGTCACCAGGGTGGACGGAACAAAGGGGCAGTCATCCGCGTTGCAGGGCACGTTCCCCAGCGCCGCACCGATCAGGCCAGTGGGCGCGTAGGCTTCGGCATAGACCCGGTAGGTGCCGGGCGGAAGGCCGGTGATCGCATAGCTGCCATCCACGGCAATGACGGAAGTGCCACTGGTGTTGCCATCCAGGCGCACGGCGCGGACGTAGCCGTCAGTGACCGGCGTGCTGTCGCTGGCTCGCCGAACCACGCCACTGATGCCCGCTCCGACGGACAACTGGAAATCGATGCCGGTCACCGGCGTGCCGGTCAACAGCGGAATCACAGTGCCGAAATAGCCTGGACAATCGAAGCCGTTGTCGCAATCCAGTCCGTCGTAGACCTTGATCCTGTAGCCAGTGCCGGAGGCCGGCAGGGTGGCGCTCGACCCCTGCGCGCGAACCACGTAGTTCCCGGGCGGCAAGGTCAGTGTGTAGTTGCCACTGGCATCGGTATTGGCTGCAGACACCACACCAGAACCGCCCACCGAGATACCCAGGCTGAATTCGAAGGCGCGCACCAGCACATTCTGCAGCGGTGCGCCGCCGGCCGCTGCCGTGACCGTCCCCGAAATCGTGGTTAGCGCCGAGGGCGCGCGCGGGTCCACCGTCACCGCCGCCGGGACCGCTTCCAGCATCTCGGTGGCCATCTGCAGGCGCTGCTGACTGACCGGGTTGAGCTTGATCTCGCCACGCTCGGCCGCCAATTGCAGCCTGGCAATTTCGGTCAGCTGACGATCGATCTCGGCTTTCGTTCCGGGGCGGTCGGCACCACGTTCGGCAATCTGCTCTGCCTGCCGTAGCAGACGCGAAGCGCTGGCATCGGTGAGAGTCTGGGCGGACAGCTGCGCACAGGCGCAAGCCAGCCCGATCAGCAAGCTGATGGACTTGAGAAATCTGGGCATTGGAGGTCCTCTGTCTACAGGCCAAAGATCACCACAAGCTCGCACGCGGCAAGCCATCCGCGGGCATCGTGCAGCGTCATCGTGGCGTCAGTCTACGCGCACAGTGACTAACGGATGTGAGGCCAATCTGAGGCCATCAGCGAGCCAGGATTCTCGGGCACTGCAACGCCGACCCCAACCCAAGGCCCTGGATCAGGATGCAGTCATCGTTCTGTTAGCCCTCAGCGGGCCCATAATGCCGGCGCGCAAAGGCCTGGGCGAAGCCGAGCAGATCGGGGAGCGTCGCTACCGGGCTGATCAGCCAGCCCTGTTCCTCGCGGGCGCGGGCCAGCCAGCCGAAGGCGCCAGCTTGCCAGTTGTTGCGGGTCTTGGCGCGATCCCAGTCGGCGGGGATGTTCAGCGCCAGTGTGCCGCCGCCGGCTGCCTGCTTCAGCGCCCTGGCACAGACTTCGATACCCGGCGTGCCGCGTTCGTCGGGCGAATCGAACATGGTCGAGGCACCGTCGTCGGAGACCACCAGGATGTGCGTGGGATGTCTCAGTTTCACCCGGCCAGCATGGGTCTCGCGCAACGTCGGCAGCGGGAACTGGGTGCCGCCGCCGTAATAACCGGTGAGCACCCGCAGGCAGTCCTCGGCCGAACGCACAAAGCCCTTGGTGCTGGTGACTTCGCGGCGGCTGGCCCAGAGCGTGACCTGCACCGCCGCACCGGCGCGCAGGGCTGACAGACAGATCACGGCGCCGGCCAGCGCAGGCCAGGACAACTGCCGACGCGGATCGGGCATCGATCCGGAACTGTCGACATAGACGTCCAGATCGAGTGGCCGCGTGGCGCTGTCGAATCCCGGTTGGGTGCCATAGCGGCGCTGCACCGTGGTCAGCCCCGGGATCGGTACCGGACTCAGTACCAGGCTCTCGCGCCAGTCGATCTGATCAATGGGATCGCCTGCTTCCCAGGGGTCCAGGCCCTCGGGCAGGGGATCCTCGCTGTGCTGCGCCGGCAGGCTGGGGAAGGGCACCAGATAAGGCCGAGCGCGTTCGCCGTAATAGCGAATGGCGGCATCCTGGGCGTCCAGGGTCAGGCCGGCGAGTCGCAGCAGTTCGCCGTACTGGAAGGGATCGCGGGCCTGCCCGGTGCCGGACTTGGCTTTGCTCTGGCCGGGCTTGCCGGTCTTGCCGGGGTCGTCCTCGACCGGGGCATCGTCGGCCAGCGCGTCGTCGGCGCCCGGGTGCCGGATGTCCTCGAATTCTTCAGGGTCCATGTCAGTCATGCCCTCTGGCTGACCGCCGCGACCGGCGTCCTTGGTGTCCATCAGCGTCTGCAGGCGCTCGCCGGCCTTGGCATCCTCGATCAGATAGGGCAGCACCAGCACGGCGAAACGACCCACGCCGGCCAGCCAGTGGCGGGCGTGGTGACGCACCAGACGCGAAGCCAGACGGGCATCGACTTCGATGTCGAGCGTGTCCGCGCTGGCTGCGTCGGCGGCGTTGTCCTGGGCAATCCTGGCCGAAGCCTGGCCGCTGTGGGATCCGGCAACGGCAGCCGGGCGGCGCGGCTCCCGCGGCGGCAGCGCCTTGCCGCAGAGGCTGCCGCGCTCCATGCCCCAGAGCAGCTCATAGATGCGCAGATACAGGATCCAGAGCTTGCTGGGTTCTCCGCGCTGATTGCCCCGCACCACAGCCTGCATCAGCTCGGGCATGCGCAGCCCGGCGCTGCGCATCAACCGATCGTTGATCAGCAGATCGGTGTAGAGATTGGCGATCATCGGCGCGTGCTGGGTCACCGTCGGCAGCGCCGGCAACATCCGCGCCAGCGAGCGGGTGTGATCGGTGATCGAGGCCGGCGCGTAGACGTGATGACCGATCTCGTGCGCCAGCACCTCGACTGCATAGTTCTCGATGCCGAGCTCACGCACCTGCTGCAGATCGATGACCACGGTCTGGTCCACCAGCCGGATCATCGCAAAGCTGCCGGTCAGACCCTCGGCGGCCGCAGCCTTGGAGGTGTCCAGCAGCAGTGGCGCCTTCAGCCGGGTGTAAGGGCTCCAGGCCGCCAGCGCGTCGGGGAAGGCGGCAGACCAGCGTTCGGCCAGTGGCCGGGTCTCAGGCTTGGACACGGGAAAGTCGCGACTGCAAGGCGAAATGCCGGGCGGGATTCTCTGTGGGAGCGGGCTTCGCCCGCGATCGCTCCCTTTCGCAATGACGCCAGGTCATGGCTGGAAGGCGAGGCCGGACCGATAAAGATGACTCACAACAAGACCCGGCCAGAGAGCCGTCCAGCACGAAGCGTGTTCGACCAGACCGAGAGCGATCGCGGGCAGAGCCCGCTCCCACAGTGAGGCGCGTTGCTGCTTGACGCGCCGCGTTCCTGCTCCTCCCTTTTCCTTTTTCCATTTCCCCTTTCCCCGCTCCACTCACGCCAAGGCGATCAAGGTCGCCGCATGCGACCAGGCATGGGTGACCACCAGCGTGTCGGCGGTATGGGCGGCGCTGGTGATGGCGCCGCGCTCTTCGAAGGCGAAGGCGCAGTCGGGGCCGGTCAGCGTGCCGCCGTCGATACGCCAGCCTTTGGGCAAGCGCTGTGCCGCGAGCAATTGACCGTCGCCGTGGGCCTGGACATTGGCGCCGTAGGCATCGGCGTAAAGACTGAAGCGGGCGCTGCCCGAATCGAGCAGCAGTTCGCCACCAATTTCGCCGGCCAGCGGCGGTTCTTCAAAGCGTCCGCCGAAGCCGACGAAGGCGCCGACCTGGCCGACGACTCTGGGCGCAGCGCCGACATCCGGTCGGTCCGGCCGATACCAGCGTTCGGCATGCAGCCGCACCAGCATGCTTTCATGCCAGTTCTCCGGCACCACGCCCAGGGCCAGGGCGAGCAACTCGCGATCCAGACTGCGCGCCCGCTCCAGCGCACTCGATCGATAGTGCGCCAGACCATGGCGCCAGGCAGCCACCTGTCCGGCGCGCAGCAGATCGTCAGGGTTGCGGGCGCGGCTTGCCAGTTCGGCCAGTGTCAGCAGCCAGTCATCGCCGCCGCCGTGCGCCGACCAGTGGCTCAGCGCATTGGCGGTCGAGATGATCAGCGCCTGCGGCTGTTGCGCCAGCAGGGCCGGTGCATGTTCGGCCAGCAGTTCCCAGCCACTGACCACGCTCGGCGCCCGCCCGCCGGGGCCGATCCAGCGCTGGCCCAGCAGCGCCAGCGAAGTGTCGTAGAGGGTGTCTACCAGAGCCGGAACCGCGCCGGTATCGATACGCACGACACGCTCGACAATGGCATTCACCGAACCCTCGAGCAGCGCCGAAAACGCGGCTGCGTCCAGCCCCGGATAGCGCTGTTGCGCCAGCGCAAAGCGCCGGTTGAACTCGGAGCGACCGCCGCGCAGGACGTCGGTGAAGGCGGGGGTCAGGGGCATGGCTGCCGCCGAGGGCACATCCTGCGAGGGCACGAGGGCGAGAGGGCACGAGGGCACGCGAACAGCCA
Source organism: Rhodanobacteraceae bacterium (assembly GCA_024234055.1). Taxonomy (NCBI): domain Bacteria; kingdom Pseudomonadati; phylum Pseudomonadota; class Gammaproteobacteria; order Lysobacterales; family Rhodanobacteraceae; species Rhodanobacteraceae bacterium. Next base: position 17,526 of record JACKOW010000005.1, on the reverse strand, counting down.
AAGCGAAGCGCGCTCCGCTCTCGCGTGCCCTCGTGCCCTCGCGCCCTCGTGCCCTCGCATGCCTTTCATCCCTGCACCAACCAATGCAGATAGTTCGTGTATCGCTGGTGCAGGGATTTCAGCAGCAGCAGATCATCGTGCAGTGGTCCATAGATCTTGCCGCCCTTGGCAATCTGGGCAATCTGGCGCTCGATGCGGGCCAGGCGCTTGCGCACCTCGGGCTCTTCCACGCCTTCCAGGCCGCGCTGCAGTTCGGCGGCGAGATCGGCCACCGGATCTTTCGCATCCAGTTCCAGGCGGTCGTATTCCTGGCAGCTGGCATCGAAGAGATGGCGCAGCCAGCCGATGCGGTCGCTGCGGAAGCCGGTATTGCTGGCGGCCTGGAAGAAGGGCGAATCCAGATCGGGCTTGAGCTTGTCGTTGAGCACGAAAGGCAGGACCTGGCGCAGATCGTCGAGCTCCACCTCCTCGTTGCCGCGAAACCAGGCCATGGCCTTGGCGTAGCTGATCAGGGTCATCAGATTGCGCACCGACAGGCCGTTGCGGGTGTGGCAGCCCAGGTCCTTCAGCCGGTCACGACCATCGTCCTGCGCGGTCAGCCAGTTCCAGTCGGTGCCGGCCAGTCGCGCCGTGTCCTTGCTCTTGTACTCGAACTGGTCGCCGGCTACATCCATGTATTCGAACTGGCTGGCAAAGAACTCCAGCCGCCGGCGCACCGGGGCCGACATCGGCACGGCGCGCACCTCCTTGCCCATGCGCCGCATCTCGTCCTCGTTGAAGATGATCTCGCGCGGGACGAACTCCTCTGGTCGAGCGTCCTCCTCGATCCGGGTCAGCAATTCGCCGAGGAAGCGCGGGTTGAAAGCCAGCGCCTGCACGATCACATCGATACGATCACGCAGCGCCTCGATCACCTGGTAGGTGCCGCCACCCTGATCGTCATTGGCGGTCAGATACCAGGCCGCTGGCGGGCACTCGTAGATCTGGTCGAACTGCTCGGCGTAGTTGTCGCCCATCAGCGTCAACAGCGCACTCTGGGTGCGCGTGGGGATGCGGTTGTATTCGTCGATGATCTTCACCCGCATCGCCAGCCACGAGCGCCAGGCCACCCGCACCTTGGCAATGCTGTCGGCGTTGATCAGATCGGAGGGCAGTGGTTGCCCAAGCAGATCGGCCACGGTCATCTGCGGCTGGCCGCGCTGCATGCCGCGGCGCACCTCGCGCACCGGATAGCCGGCGAGTACTCCCATCAGCACCGCGCTGGCAGTCTTGCCGCGACCGGGTCCGCCGATGAACAGGCATTTGCGCTGGGTCGCAAAGGTCAGCAAGGGCAGCAGCACGAAGCTGGAATAGCTCTGCGCGCTGGGCAGTGTCAGCCGTGCCTTGCGATCACCCAGCAGGTACTCCTGCGGCGGGCCATCCAGATACTCGATGTCGTAGTGCGGCGAAATGATCGCGGTGTTGACGATCCAGAAGTAGGCCTGGCGCAGCTTCTCGTCCAGCGGCAGCGCCTGCGCCTCGGTCTCGGCCACCACATCGGCCGGGCCGCGATACAGATCAGCCACATCGAAATGCCGCGGCGCCTGCGTGGGCTTGGGGTTGGTCGGCGCCGCCGACAGCCGCTGGAACAGTTTGAGCACCGGTGATTACCCCTCAGGACTGCTGCTGCAATATGCCATGGGCAGGGGGCAGGGGGCAGGGGGCAGGGGGCCAACCTCGACGCATGATCTGACCGTGCCGCGACGTGGGTCCCCTGCCCCCCGCCCCCTGTTTGATGCGCGAATAAGCGCACCGCCAGGGGCGACCGGGTCTCTTATCTAAACAACTTCGCCGGCAAGCCCAGCCTGCCGGCGGCCTCCCGCATGTGGGCATGGGTGATGGCCACGGCCAGGGCATCGGCGGCGTCGGATTGCAATTGGCCCTGCAGCGTCAGCAGGATGCCGACCATGTATTGCACCTGGGCCTTGTCGGCGCCGCCCGATCCGACCACCGAGTTCTTGATGTGGCGCGGCGCGTACTCGCTGACGGGCAGGCCGGCATTGACGCAGGCGCAGATAGCGGCGCCGCGGGCCTGGCCGAGCTTCAGTGCCGATTGCGGATTCTTAGACAGGAACACGGTTTCCACGGCCGCCTCGTCGGGCCGGAACTCGGCGATGACTGCGCTGACGCCATCGAAGATGTCCTTCAGGCGCAGCGGGAAATCCTCGTCGGAGGTCTGCACGAAGCCGTGGTGCAGGTGCTTGAGCTGGCCGCGGCTGACCGTGATCAGGCCGATGCCGGTGCGGCGTGATCCGGGGTCGATGCCAAGAATGCGAGTGGGCAAGGGCAGGGTTCCGATGGGGCGTGCTGCACTCTACGGCATGCCGGGGACGGCGATCACTGCCAGGCCTCGGCCGGCAGGTCGGCATTGCTGTAGACGTTCTGCACATCGTCCAGCTCTTCCAGCCATTCCAGCAGCCTGGCGACGGCTACCGCCGTCTCACCTTCCACGCTGACATCAATTGCGGCACGCATGCGCACCTCGGCCTGATCCGGGGCGGCGCCATGTTCGCGCAGGAAGCGGACGGCCGCCTCGAAGACGTCTGGGCTGGTCAGCACATCAATCGACCCGTCTTCTGGATAGACCACGACATCGTCGGCACCGGCCTCGATGGCAAGATCCGTGATCCGCGCCTCATCGGCGCCTGGGGCAAAGGACAACACGCCCTGCTTGGAGAACAGATAGGCCACCGAACCATCGGTGCCGAGATTGCCGCCGAACTTGCTGAAGGCATGCCGCACATCGGCCACGGTGCGCTGCTTGTTGTCGGTCATGCAGTCGACCAGCACCGCCACGCCGCCCGGCGCGTAGCCCTCGTAGCGCAGTTCCTCGTAGTTGACGCCTTCCAGCTCGCCGCTGGCCTTCTTGATGGCGCGCTCGATGTTGTCCTTGGGCATGGAGTTGGCAAAAGCCTTGTCCATGGCCGCGCGCAGGCGTGGATTGCCGGCCGGATCGGCGCCGCCGGTGCGTACCGCGACATGAATCTCGCGCACGAGCTTGGTGAAGATCTTGCCGCGAACCGCATCCTGCTTGCCCTTGCGGTGCTGGATGTTGGCCCATTTGCTGTGGCCGGCCATGGCGTGTAGCTCCGGGGATGAAATGAGGGGGCAACATTATACGGGGCGGGGGAACGGGACAGGGGTGCTTCGCCTGTGGGAGCGGCTTCAGCCGCGATCCGCCGTTGCCAACGCGGTGGGCGCGTCTAGAGCCGTCGCGGCTGAAGCCGCTCCCACAGTTACGGCGGCAGACCTGGGATGTATCAACCGACAACCGACAACCGACAATCAGACCCAAGCCCTTATCATCCAGGCTCCCGCACCTGCCCCCGAGTAACCCATGACCGAAGTCGCCGGACAGCGTTTCCGCCTTTACAACGCCGCCGACCTGGAGGCCGTGATGACGCGCATGGCGCGGCAGACACTGATGCTGCTGGATCCGGAGCAGCCGACGGTGGTCGTGGGTGTGTTGCGTCGTGGTGCACCACTGGCGGATCGGCTGGTGGCGGCGATCGCCGCGCTGAACCCGGGATTCCAGGTGGAACGACTGGATCTCAAGGTCAAACGCTATTCCGATGATCTGCGCCTGTTGCATCCGGAAACCCGCCTGGACGCGCCAGAAGCCGGCTCACCTAGCGTCAGGGATCGTCAGGTGCTGGTGATCGACGATGTGCTCTACCAGGGCTATTCGCTGTTCCGGGTGCTCGAATTCCTGCGTGCCGAGGGCGCCAGCACCATCCGTTCGGCGGTGCTGGCTGACCGCTGCGTGGCCCGGGTGCCGGTCATTGCCGACGTCATCGGCGTGCGCCTGCAGATTGCGCCTGGGGACGTCGTGGAATGCAGCGTGCCGCCCTACGAGGCCGAGTTTGCCGTGGATGTGCTTCGGCCGGATTGAGGCGGGAACTGCAGCGGGGCAGCAAGAGCGTGCCTGGGAGCTAGGCCGCGGTGATCGGTACCTGATGCTGCGGCAACGAAGCCTCCGTAGGTCACGTTGGCCGCGCAACGGCCAACGTGACGCGGTGAAGCGGCAAGACCAGCGATAGTCGCTTTGATCGGGTAGCCTCGCGTCGCCATGTCACGTAGTCGCGCGAGCAACGTGACCTACGATTTCCCGCGCTCACTTTCCCGTCTTCCAGAGTTGAGCTGCGGTTTCACGGGAAAGCGATCGCGGGCAGAGCCCGCTCCCACCGGAAAAGCGACGCAGCCACCAGTTTGCGCCGGAGCCAGCTCTTCCCTTTTCCTTTTCCCCTTTTCCTTTTTCCCGCTCCTGACCTATTCCGCCTGCGCCAGCAGCGTGGCGTTGCCGCCCACGGCTGCGGTGTTGATGGTCAGCGTGCGCTCGGTGGTGAAGCGGTGCAGATAGTGCGGGCCGCCGGCCTTGGGGCCGGTGCCGGACAGGCCTTCGCCGCCGAAGGGCTGCACGCCGACCACGGCGCCGATCATGTTGCGGTTGACGTAGCAATTGCCGGCCCGGATCTTCTGCTGGATCTGCTCGACGGTGCCGTCGATGCGGCTGTGGATGCCCAGGGTCAGGCCGTAGCCGGTCGCGTTGATCTCGTCGAGGATGCGGTCCAGATCGCGCGACTTGTAGCGGATCACGTGCAGCACCGGGCCGAAGATCTCGCGCGGCAGGCGCTTGAGGGAATCGATCTCGAAGGCATGTGGGGCAAAGTAGCAGCCATGGGCGTGGGCCTCGCCCAGCTCCAGCCTCTTGATCAGCTTGCCTTCGGTCTTCATGCGTTCGGCGTGGTCGAGCAGGATCTTGCGGGCGTCCTCATCGATGACCGGACCGATGTCGGTGGACAGCAGACCCGGATCGCCGAGCTGGAGTTCATCCATTGCACCCGCCAGCAGTTTCAGCGTGCGCTCGGCCACGTCTTCCTGCAGGAACAGGATGCGGGTGGCGGAACAGCGCTGGCCGGCCGAGCCAAAGGCGCCGGAAATGGCGTCCTTGACCAGTTGCTCCGGCAGCGCCGAGGAATCCGCAATCAGCGCGTTCTGGCCGCCGGTCTCGGCAATCAGCGTGGCGATGGCGGCATCGCGTCCGGCCAGCGCCCGGTTGATCAGCCGCGCGGTTTCGGTCGAGCCGGTGAAGGCGACGCCGGCGACACGCGGATCGGCGGTCAGGCGGGCACCCACGGTGGCGCCATCGCCGGGCAGCAACTGCAGCACTTCGGTCGGAATGCCGGCTTCGTGCAGCAGCTGGGTAGCGCGATGGGCGACCAGATTGGTCTGCTCGGCCGGCTTGGCGATCACGGTGTTGCCGGCCACCAGGGCTGCGGCCACTTGCCCCGCAAAGATCGCCAGCGGGAAGTTCCATGGGCTGATGCAGACGAAGATGCCGCGGCCGTGCAGGAACAGCTGGTTGGACTCGCCGGTCGGGCCGGGCAGGGTTTTCGGGGCAAATTCGCGGCGCGCGCACTGTGCGTAGTAACGACAGAAATCGATGGCTTCGCGGACTTCGGCAATGCCGTCGGGAATGGTCTTGCCAGCTTCGCGCGTGCACAGCGCGATCAGCTCGGCGCGGTGGGTCTCCATCAGATCGGCGGCGCGTTCCAGCATCAGCGCCCGGCGTTCCACCGGCGTGGCATCCCATCCGGGCTGGGCCTTGTGGGCGATGTCCAGAGCCTTTTCCACCAATGCGGCATCGGCCGGCACCCATTGGCCGATCACCCGGCGGCGATCAGCTGGATCGGTGATGGGCAGGGGCGCGGCGGCGCTTGACGAGCCCGGCACCAGCGGCTCTGCGCGCAACTGGCCGAAACGAACGCCCGCGGCCTCGTCGATCAGGGCGCGCAACTCGCGCTCCTGTGCCAGATTGATGCCGCGCGAATTCTGGCGGTCGCTGCCGTACAGGTTGAGTGGCAGCGGTATCCGCGGATGGGCCTTGGGCTCGGTGGCGGCAACCACATCGTTGGGATGCTGGATCAGATCGTCCACGGCCACATCTTCATCGACGATGCGGTTGACGAAGGAACTGTTGGCGCCGTTCTCCAGCAGCCGCCGCACCAGATAGGGCAGCAGATCCTCGTGCGAACCCACCGGCGCGTAGATGCGGCAGGCGGCGTTCAGGCGCTCGGCCGGAATCACCTCGGCATAGAGGTCTGCCGCCATGCCGTGCAGGCGCTGATATTCGAAGGGTTGGCCCTGAGCCAGATGGTGGATGGCGGCAATGGTGTGGGCGTTGTGGGTGGCGAACTGCGGATAGAGCACGCCGCCATGCGCCAGGATGCGCTTGGCGCAGGCCAGATAGGACAGATCGGTGTTGGGTTTGCGCGTGTACACCGGGTAGCCGGAATAGCCATCGATCTGGGCGCGCTTGATCTCGCTGTCCCAATAGGCGCCCTTGACCAGGCGCACATTCAGCAGCCGGCCGCTGCCGCGGGCCATGTCCGCCAGCCAGTCGACAGCGCCGATGGCGCGCTTCTGATAGGACTGCAGTGCCAGTCCGAAGCCGTTCCAGCCCTCCAGTGAGGGATCGCAATGTACCTTGGCGATCAGTTCCAGCGACAACTCCAGTCGATCGGCCTCTTCGGCGTCGATGGTCATGGGGATGCCCTGGGCCTTGGCCAGTTGAGCCAGCTCCAGGATGCGCGGAGTCAGCTCGGCCAGTACGCGGGCGCGCTTGGCGCGCTCGTAACGCGGGTGCAGCGCCGACAGCTTGACCGAAATGCTGGGTGCCGCGATCACATCCGGGAAGGGGCCGCGCTTGCCGATGGCAAGAATGGCGGCACGGTAGCTCTGCATGTAGCGCTCGGCATCAGCGCCAGTCAGCGCCGACTCGCCGAGCATGTCGAAGGAATGCCGATAGCCGCGCTGATCCTTGTCCTCGGCGCGCTTGAGGGCTTCGTCGATGCTGCGGCCCATGACGAACTGGTGCCCCATGATGCGCATGGCCTGGCGGGTGGCCAGGCGCACCACCGGTTCGCCGGAGCGGCTGATCAGGCGCTTGAAGGCGCCGAAGAAATTGCGCTTGGTGTCCTCGCCGATGCGCACCAGCTTGCCGGTGAGCATCAGTCCCCAGGTGCCGGCGTTGACCAGCAGGCTGTCGCTCTTGCCGGCATGAGCCTCGAAATTGGCCTCGCCGAGCTTGTCGGAGATCAGCTTGTCGGCGGTGTCGGCATCCGGAATGCGCAGCAGCGCTTCAGCCACGCACATCAACAGCACGCCTTCCTCGCTGGACAGGTCGTACTGACGCATGAAGGACTCGACCGGGCTCTGATCAGCCTTGCGTGCACGCACCCGCCGTACCAGATCTGCGGCGGTGTCGTGGATACGGGACTTCAGATCGGCGTCCATCTCTGCCACCCGCAGCAGATCGGCCACGGCTTCGGCCTCTTCGCGGGCATAGTGTTCCGCCAGTCTCAGCAGGGCTGGATCGGCATCGGAGGGCGCATCGCGGAGCAGGGCGAGTTCTGGGTTCATGGCAGGGTCGGGCACCCGCTCGGGGCGGCGGGATATCCGGGGCGCAGTCTACGACCAGAAGGGCGCGGTTGTTTGCGCAAAAGCGACGTTCATGGTCGCCAATTCAGCTGGCGCAGGGGCTGCGGGCCGGGGGTCAAGGCCATCGCGAGTCGAAGGAATCGGCCAGACAATGCCCGCGGCCCATGATCCGTCGACCGCAGGAGCGCCCTCGTGGCGCGACCGGCGACGCGGCGATCCTGTCCTGAGGCAGGTCCTGGCCGGGAGCTGGACGCGGAGTACGCAAAGGAAAAGCAGAGAGAACGCGAAGAAGAGCGTCCAGATCCTCATGACGCATCAACGACGTGGGGCATCGCCACAAGCCGAGAGCCGCTCCCTACCGCCACACAAGGCGAGATTCGCGGCTCGATTCGGTGCCCCAGCCCTATTCCGCCGAGCCCGGCCGCCTTCACCTCCCGCATTTTTCGCAACTTCGACAGCTCTGACGTTAGAGTCTCGTTGCCCCCCAACATCGCCGGCGGGTAAACTCCACGGGTTTTCAGATGCACAAGGCAACCCCAACCAGCGTGAACGAGCCGCTCAGCGAGAAGCAGCTGGACGGAGTGGTGGAGATCATCGCCAGGCCAAACCGCTCGGCGTCTCCGGCCACCATGTTGGGTGTGTTTGCAGCACTGGCATTTTCGGTGCTGATGGTGTCCTTGTTCAGCTATCTGCAGGGTAATGTCTGGGCGCCGCTGTTTGCGCTGGCCGATCTGGCCCTGGTGGCGGTCTGTTTCAGGTGGGTGTGGCGCCGGGGTGAGGACTACGACTGCATCCGGATGGATTCGGAGCAGATCGCGATCGAATCGCGCCGCGGGCCCCAGGCACGTACGGTCAGTTACCAGACCGGATGGGCCAGGGTCTGGTCGGAGCTCAATCGACGCGGCGATGGCAGCAATGTCTTTGTCGGTTCACACGGCAGGCGCACGGAAGTGGGAAGCTTTCTGATCGATGCGCAACGGGCGCACCTGGAAGCGCTGATCAAGATGAGGCTGGGGCGGGCTCGATTGGGCCCCGGTCATGAAGGATTCGAAAACGTGGCAAGAGGACATACGGCATGAAGCGGCAACTTGGGCAAATCGCCGGCACCGGGCTGGCGCTGCTGGTGACGACGGCAGCAATGGCCAATCCGGAACCCTGGCAGCTCAACATGACACCGGGCGTGACGTCCAGCAGTCAGGATGTCTATCACCTGCACATGCTGATTCTGGGCATCTGCGTCGTCATCGGCATCGTGGTCTTCGGTGCCATGTTCTACGCCATGTTCAAATTCCGGAAATCCAAGGGTGCGGTCCCGGCCAAATTCAGCCACAACACCACGGCCGAGGTGATCTGGACGGTGATTCCCGTGGCCATCCTGCTGGTCATGGCCTGGCCGGCGACCCATACGCTGGTCAAGATGGCTGACACCGGCGACGCCGAGTTCACGGTCAAGGTCACCGGTTACCAATGGAAATGGCGCTATGAGTACCTCGGTGAAGACGTCAACTTCATGAGTTCGCTGACGCGCGCCGCCGACGAAGCGCGGCAGCTGGGTTCGGGCATCGACCCGAATACCGTCGACAACTATCTGCTCGACGTCGACAACCCGCTGGTGATCCCGACCGGTGCCAAGGTGCGCTTCGTGATCACCGCCGACGACGTCATCCACTCGTGGTGGGTGCCGGCCCTCGGCTGGAAGCAGGACGCCATCCCCGGTTTCATCAACGAGGCCTGGACCCAGGTCGATCAGCCCGGTGTCTATCGTGGCCAATGCGCTGAACTGTGTGGCAAGGACCACGGCTTCATGCCCATCGTGGTGATCGCCAAACCGCGCGCCGAGTTTGACGCTTGGCTGGCCGAGCAGAAATCGGCCAAGGCACCCGCCGCGGGCACTGTGGCCCAAAGCGAACCCGTGCCGCCGATCACCAAGAGCTGATTGATCGACCTCGTCCCCCATTTGATTTAGCGGAGTACAGCCATGGCTCACCACGGCGAACACACACACGATACGCACGACGGTCACGACGATCATGACCACAAGCCCAGCGGCTTCTTCGAGCGCTGGTTCTGCGGCACCAATCACAAGGACATCGGTACGCTGTACCTGATCTTCTCGCTGGTGATGTTCCTCATCGGCGGGTCGATGGCGCTGGTGATCCGCGCCGAGCTGTTCCAGCCCGGATTGCAGCTGGTGCAGCCTGATTTCTTCAACTCGATGACCACCATGCACGCGCTGGTGATGATCTTCGGTGCCGTCATGCCGGCCTTCGTCGGTCTGGCCAACTGGATGATCCCGATGATGATCGGCGCGCCGGACATGGCGCTGCCGCGCATGAACAACTGGTCCTTCTGGATCATGCCCTTCGCCTTCACGCTGCTGCTGTCGACGCTGTTCATGCAAGGCGGCGGTCCGGCCGGCGGCTGGACGCTGTATCCGCCGCTCTCGCTGCAGGGCGGCAACAACGTGGCTTTCGTGATCTTCGCCGTGCACATGATGGGTATCAGCTCGATCATGGGTGCCATCAACATCATCGCCACCATCCTCAACATGCGTGCGCCGGGCATGGATCTGCTGAAGATGCCGGTGTTCGTCTGGACCTGGCTGATCACCGCCTTCCTGCTGATTGCGGTGATGCCGGTGTTGGCGGGCTCCGTGACCATGCTGCTGACCGACAAGTATTTCGGCACCAGCTTCTTCAACGCTGCCGGCGGCGGTGATCCGGTGATGTTCCAGCACATCTTCTGGTTCTTCGGTCACCCCGAGGTCTACATCATGATCCTGCCGGCCTTCGGCGTGGCGTCGGAGATCATTCCCACCTTCGCCCGCAAGCCGCTGTTCGGCTACCAGGCCATGGTCTACGCAACGGCCTCGATCGCCTTCCTGTCCTTCATCGTCTGGGCCCACCACATGTTCACCGTGGGCATGCCGCTCGGAGGCCAGCTGTTCTTCATGTATGCCACCATGCTGATCGCCGTGCCCACCGGCGTGAAGGTCTTCAACTGGGTGGCGACGATGTGGCGGGGGTCGATGACCTTCGAGACGCCCATGCTGTTCGCGGTGGCCTTCGTGGTGCTGTTCACCATCGGTGGCTTCTCCGGGCTGATGCTGGCCATGGTGCCAGCTGACTTCCAGTATCACGACACCTATTTCGTGGTGGCCCACTTCCACTACGTGCTGGTGACCGGCGCGATCTTCTCGATCATGGCCGCGGTCTATTACTGGCTGCCGAAGTGGACTGGCCGCATGTACAACGAAACCCTGGGCAAGTGGCATTTCTGGACCTCGACGATCTTCGTCAATGTGCTGTTCTTCCCGCAGCACTTCCTGGGTCTGGCCGGCATGCCGCGGCGTATTCCGGACTACAACGTGGCCTTCACCGACTTCAACATGATCTCGTCCATCGGCGGCTTCGCCTTCGGCCTGTCGCAGCTGCTGTTCGTCTGGCTGCTGATCGATACCTGCGTGCTCAAGCGCGGCGTCAAGGCCACCGGCGGCGTGTGGGACAGCGCCCGCGGTCTGGAATGGACGCTGCCTTCGCCGGCGCCTTACCACTCCTTCAGCACGCCGCCGAAGATCGATGACAAGATGCTGGCGCATGGCGACGTGACGCATTGATGGCTGCTGATCTCAACCGCGATGCCCGCCGTCCGGCTGTACGCCGGACGGTGATTGTGCTCAGCGTCATTGCCTTCGGCCTGTATGCGCTGTTTTTCGTGCGGGCCCTGCTGCTGTCATGAGCGCAAGGACGGCCTCCAGCCATTCCGGCGTGATCCGGCGCATCCTGTGGGTCTGCGCCGCTTCCTTCGCCTTCTGCTTTGCCCTGATCCCGGTGTATTCGATCTTCTGCGAGATTACCGGGATCAACGGCAAGACCGGTCAGGTCAGCGCGGCAACGGCCACGCAGATGGCAATCGACGAGTCGCGAAGCATCACCATCCAGTTCGATACCTCGGTGAACGCGGGTCTGCCCTGGGCCTTCAAGCCCAAACAGAGTTCGATCAAGGTGCATCCGGGCGAAGTCACCGAAATGCTGTTCGAGGCGACCAATCTCAGCGATGCCGATCTCGTCGGTCAGGCGGTGCCCAGTGTGGCCCCGAATCGGGCGTCGATCTACTTCAGCAAGACCGAGTGTTTCTGCTTTACCGAGCAGCGCCTGGCGGCGGGCGAGACCCGCGACATGCCGGTTCGTTTCGTGGTCGATCCGGCCCTGCCGAAGAATGTCTCGGTGATGACACTGTCCTATACCTTCTATCTCAACGATCTGGCGACGACACGTCTGGCGCAGCACGGCGGCCTGACCGATAATCCTGGATTCTGAATCGGGCTTTCACGCCCACTTTGCTTTGTATTGACGGGGATTGCACATGGCTCAAGGCTCCGGTGCCTATTACGTACCTCACGGCAGCAAGTGGCCGATCATCGGATCGGTTGCGCTGTTCCTGTTCCTGGGCGGCGCTGCCTCGCTGGTCAACGAAGATCATGTCTTCGGCATGGTCAAGTTCTATCTGGGCCTGGCCCTGCTGTTGTTCATGCTCTTTGGCTGGTTTGGCGAGGTCATCAAGGAGAGCCTGGCTGGTTACTACAACTCGCAGGTGGACGTGTCCTTCCGCATGGGCATGGTCTGGTTCATCTTCTCCGAAGTGATGTTCTTCGCCGCCTTCTTTGGCGCCCTGTTCTACGCCCGCATCTTTGCCGTGCCATGGCTGGGCGGTGAGGGCGATGGATTTGCGACCAACCAGCTGCTGTACCCGGCGTTCGAGGCGGTTTGGCCGACCAATGGTCCAGGTGAAGTCGGTGGCAAGTTCGAGACCATTCCGGCCTGGGGCCTGCCGCTGCTGAACACGCTGATCCTGCTCACCTCCGGTGCCACCATCACCATGGCGCACTGGGCACTCAAGGTGGGCAAGCGCCGTGCCCTGGTCTGGTGGATGGCGGCTACGGTGGCGCTGGGCTGCCTGTTCCTGTACTTCCAGGCGGTTGAATACATCCACGCCTACCATGAGCTGGGCCTGACGCTGGGCTCGGGCGTCTATGGCAGCACCTTCTTCATGCTGACCGGTTTCCACGGCATGCACGTCACGCTGGGCACGATCATGTTGCTGGTGATCATGTTCCGCTGCATGGCCGGCCATTTCACCAAGGACAATCACTTCGCTTTCGAAGCGGTGGCCTGGTACTGGCACTTCGTGGACGTGGTCTGGCTGGGACTGTTCGTCTTCGTCTACGTGCTCTGACGAACGCGTCGACGCAACAACCTCGGGCCGCCTCAGGGGGGCCCGATCGTTCTCCGGATTGCAGTTCTTGTTGCCCGGGTAAGCCGCAGGCGCACCCGGGACCAGAGTCCGATCGTGCACAGCCCCAGGTGCGCTGCGCTTACCTGGGATACGTACAAAAGCCTCGTACACCGATGCCGTCGTAGAGCGGAGCTTGCTCCGCTGCTTCGGCTGGGCTTTGGCTCTTCACCTGATCGCTGACCTGAATGCCGGCACATCCTGCCGAGCAAGCTCGGCACTACAAAAGCCCTCGTACACCGATGCTGTCGTAGAGCGGAGCTTGCTCCGCTGCTTCGGCTGGGCTTGTGCGTTTCACCTGATCGCTCACCTGATCGCCCGCACATCCTGCCGAGCAAGCTCGGCACTACAAGAGCCTCGTACACCGATGCTGTCGTAGAGCGGAGCTTGCTCCGCTGCTTCGGCTGGGCTTGTGCGTTTCACCTGATCGCTGACCTGAATGCCGGCACATCCTGCCGAGCAAGCTCGGCACTACAAGAGCCTCGTACACCGATGCCGTCGTAGAGCGGAGCTTGCTCCGCTGCTTCGGCTGGGCTTGTGCGTTTCACCTGATCGCTGACCTGAATGCCGGCACATTCTGCCGAGCAAGCTCGTACAAGAGCCTCGTACATCGATGCCGTCCGAGCGGAGCTTGCTCGAGCTTGAGGCGCAGTGCCCTAGGCCGCTGACGCCCCTTCGGTGTGCCTTGTCCGCAGTCCGACAATGACATCGCGCTGCATCCAGCCGGTCAGCAGTGCTCTGGCGGGTTCGATCAGGGATTCGGGATCGGGATGGCTGATTTCAGCACCCAGGCGCATGACCAGTTCGCGGCCCGTGCAGCCTTCCACCTCCTGTACCAGCGCCAGCAGCCGCGCAGCCAGCGGTTCCAGTGACTGGAACTGCACCTTGTCGCCACGATTGCGATAGATCAGCAGCCAGGTCGGTTGCGCGGGAGGCTCGGTCGGCTGGAAATCGTCGCGGATCAGTTGCACCGGGAACTGGTAACCCAGCACCCAGGCCACCGGTGAGGACACGGGAATCAGCTCGATCGGATCCCCATCGCGGTGGTCGATCCTGACCTGAGCCAGATCGTCGCCATCCAGATCCAGCGCCAGTTCCACCCACTCCCAATGTGCAAGCTCATGCAGGAAGGGTCGCTGCGCCTGCCAGTGTTCGGGATGCTCGCCGAGAAAGCGCACGAACTCGCTGCCCAGTTCGTGGAACAGTGGCGTATGCGCGCCATGCTCGACATAGAAGCTGCGAACCAGACGGGGCCATTCCGGCCCGTCGAGTAGCCGCCGGATCACCGGGAAATTCCCCGCCAGCAGGCCCTGCAGGTTGTTGAACAGCAATTCGCGATAGATCTCTACCCGCCGGTCTTCGAGATCGGCCGGCGCCGGTTCTACCGCGGGATTGCGCAGATGCCGCGCAAAGGCCAGTTGAATCTGGTCAAACTGCGGCATGACGCGGGCGCGCACGCTGGGTCTGCATCGGCGCATTTTCATCCTGCACCTGGCGAACCTTGCCCAGTTCCACCAAGAGTTCCGGCAGGGGAGGAATATTGAAATCGCGCTCCAGCAAGGTTGCTCGACGGCCCAGGCGTTGATAGGTGTACGCCAGGAGCTCCCAGACCGGGTCAACGATGTCGGCACCATGGGTGTCAACGATCAGATCCGGCGCCTCGTTGTGGTGCCCGGCCACGTGCAGATAGGCCACCCGCTCTGCCGGAATCTGATCGATGAACTGGCGCGCATCGTAGCGGTGATTGACACTGTTCACGTAGACGTTGTTGACGTCCAGCAGCAGATCACAGTCGGCTTCGCGCACCACTCCAAGCAGGAATTCGGGTTCGCTGATCTCGCTGGCCAGCGGTGTGTAGAAAGAAGCGTTCTCCACCGCAATGCGGCGGCCGAGGATGTCCTGGGTGCGGCGCACGCGGGCGGCTACGTGCCGGAGCGCATCTTCGGTAAAGGGAATCGGCAGCAGATCGTAGAGATGGGCGCCGTCGCTGCACCAGCTCAAGTGCTCGCTGTAGAGCAGAATGCCGTGCTCGTCGAGAAAGCCCTTGAGGCGCTGCAGGAAGATTTCGTCCAGCGGATCCGGACCACCCAACGAGAGCGACAGACCGTGGGCGATGAAGGGATAGGCCTCGGTGTAGCGGCGGAAGGCCTTGCCCAGCCTTCCGCCGATACCCAACCAGTTTTCCGGAGCGATCTCGAAGAAATCGATGGCGGCCCGCAAATCGCCAGCCGCATCCAGTTCGGGCATCAGGCTGCGCCTGAGACCCAATCCAGCTGACAGCTGCTGCAGTTTCCGCATGATGCGCTCCTTCAGATCTCAGCTCAGGCGGCGCCGCCGCACTTGCCTTCGGCCTTGGCCTTGTCGCCACCGCACTTGCCTTCGCCGCACTTGCCTTCGGCCTTGGCCTTGTCGCCGCCGCACTTGCCTTCGCCGCACTTGCCCTCGGCCTTGGTCTTGTCAGCGCCGCACTTGCCCTCGCCGCACTTGCCCTCGGCCTTGGCCTTGTCGCCGCCGCACTTGCCTTCTTCGCCCTTGGCCTTGTCGGCACCGCACTTGCCTTCGCCGCACTTGCCTTCCGCTGCCTTCTCATCGCCCACCAGCATGTAGCCCTGGGCCAGGTCAGTGGCCTGCATGCCATTGCTGGTGCCGTTTCCGGCATAGGCGCCAAAGGCCAGAGTGCCCAGGAATGCCGCGCCCACTGCCAAGGAAACCGGCTTGATCATCTTGTTGCTCATGAGTTGAATCTCCGATCACATGATTGAATGCCCCGGTTGGGGGCGAGCTTGAAGCTGCCGCAGCAGCTCTCCCGCAGCCGATGGGATATCGGCGATGCAGACACTAAGCCTGCACCAGCCCGATGACAACCGCCTAACGGTTCTGCGTCAGCGTAGAAGACCGATGAAGGCAGCAGAATCTTTCAGCGCTTGCGCGCACGATTCCCTCGCGGCTTGCGCGAGCCTGGTGCTGGCGATTTCGCGCCCGGGGTTGATGGCCTGGCGCCTGCAGGCGCAGGCTTGCGGCCACTGGCTGCCCTGCCGGAGCGTTGTCCAGCCTTCTGTGGCGCGGCGTCGGCCGCTGTCTTGCGTGAGCCCTTGGCGGGTCTTGTCGGCGCTGCCGGCGACGGTTGCGAGCGGTTTGCTCGATTGGAATGATGGCTGCCGGCCGCTTCGCGCAGTTTCGGCAGCTGTACCCTGGCGCCGGGAATCACGGCCACGGTCAGCTCTTCACGGTCATGGTAGAGCTGACGGGCCCGCACCGAAAAACCCATGCCATGCAGTGGCTGCAGCACTGCCCTTGCCTTGTTCCAGGCGTCAAAGCGCTTCTTCATCGGCAGCTTGAGATTGAAGACCGCTGCCTTGCACCAACCCGATTGCAACCAGCGGACCATGAGTTCGGCCACCTTGCCCGGTTTCTCGACCATGTCGCAGACCAGCCAGTCGACCGGGCGCGGCGGGCGATAGCGAAAGCCGTCCTCGCGCAGATGCTGCACCAGACCGCTGTGAATCAGTGTCGGCGCCATGGGTCCATTGTCGATGGCGGTCACCCGAATCCGGCGCGCCACCAACTGGTAGGTCCATCCGCCTGGCGCCGCGCCCAGATCGACAGCGCCGCCGCCGGCGCCCAGCAAGTCGGCGCGTTCCTCCGCACTCATCAGCACCTGGAAGGCTTCTTCCAGTTTCAATGTGGATCTGGACGGCGCCTCTCGCGGAAATTTCAGGCGCGGAATCCCGCCGGCAAAGGCCGCTGCACCATCTGGCGGTGAACTGCCGACCAGCGCGTGGGTACCCGCCAACATCCATACCTGCGCCTGTGCCACTCCCGACGGATGGATCAGCTCGCCGAGGCGCGCCTGGAGAGCGCCTACCAGCGGCGCCAGTGGCTTGGTGGTTTCGCTGTCAGGGGTCAGCACCGTCAGCGCCGAGTAGGGCGACAGCGACCGCAGAGCAGCAGAGATCGGACTGACCCGATCCTTGACGCTCAGATCCCTGAGCTCGGCGGTCACCCGCATCAGATCCCGGGCAAACACCAGATCCGGCAGTCTCGGATGACCGCCGGCGGCGCGCACTCGCACCACCGCAGACTGTTCCGACCACACGCTGGCTGCCATCCCCTGTGCAGCGAACCAGGCCACCAGCTCATCCATCAGGTCAGGCTCAAAGCCGACCCGGCAGAGCAGAGCCAGTTCCGGCAGAGCAGTCGTGTCAGTCATCGCCATCATGCCTACGCTGGGAGCCGCAGCGTCGCTGCAACAGCCTTGATATTGCCCGAGCATCGGCCAGAAAGGGGCCAACCCGAATCAGCCGTTGCAGGTTGCGGGAAGCGGAAGAGCCTGTGCGGCGGTCTGCGGTAGCGACCATCCCTGTGGGACTTCGTCCGCGATGGCTCTTTGCTTGACTCCCGCCAATTCCGCGGCATCGCGGACAGAGTCCGCTCCCACAGCGGCTCAGCGACTGTAGGAGCGACCTCGCGTCGCGACCAGGCCCTCAGGCCAGCGCAGCCTCGACGCTGGTGGTCAGCGACTCGGCGCCCGCGCGCACGCCGGCGGCGTGGGTCAGGGTGCGTGGCAGCAGGCGGTCGAAGTAGAAGCGCACCGTCGCCAGCTTGGCTTCCTTGAACTCGGCGGTGCCGGCATAGCCGGCGCGAGTCGCGGCTTCAGCCTCGCGGGCCATGAAATAGGCCATGGTGACGTAGCCCGAATAGAACAGGTAGTCGACCGCCGCGGCGCCGATCTCCTCGGCATTCTGCGCGGCCTTC